>NZ_BAABAC010000026.1:0-45017 GCF_039537225.1 Nocardioides ginsengisoli | reverse complement strand
GCGGTGGCGGCCAGCCCGGAGCCGGCGAGGGCGGCGTCGACGGCGTCCTCGGCCATTCGGCGGTAGGTGGTGAGCTTTCCGCCGACGATCGTCACCACGCCGGAGGGCGAGGTGAGCACCGCGTGCTTGCGGGAGAGGTCGGCGGTGGAGTCGTCGCCGCCGTCGAGCAGCGGGCGCAGGCCGGCGAAGGCGCCGACCACGTCGGAGCGCCGCAGCGGGCGCGCGAAGGAGGCGGCCACGACGTCGAGCAGGAAGCCGATCTCGACCTCGGTCGGCGTCGCGACGTCGGGGATCGGGCCGTCGACGGGCTCGTCGGTGAGGCCGACGTAGAGCTGGCCGTCGGGCTGGGGGAGCACGAGCACGAACCGGTTGGTCTCGCCGGGGATCGGCGCGAAGACGGCGACGTCGAGACCGGGCAGCGCCTCGCCACGCAGCACCAGGTGGGTGCCGCGCGAGGGCCGCAGCCGGACGTCGTCGACCAGCTCGCCGGCCCATACGCCGGTGGCGTTGACGACGGCGCGGGCGGCGACCGTGGTGGTGGCGCCGGTGAGCTCGTCGCGCAGCGTGGCAAAGGCGCCGGTGGCGCTCAGGACCCGGGCATGGGTGCGCACCTGCGCGCCGTGCTCGGCGGCGGTGCGGGCGATGGTGGTGACCAGGCGGGCGTCGTCCTCGAGCTGGCCGTCCCAGCCGAGGTAGGCGCCGCGCAGGCCGTCGGTGCGCAGCGGCGGGGCCAGTCGGCGGGTCTCGGCGGCGCTGAGCCGGCGCGGGCGGGGCAGGGTGTCGGCGCTGGTGCCGGCGGCGCGGCGGAGCAGGTCGCCGCCGAGGAAGCCGGCGCCGGCCAGCGCTCCCATCGGACGGCTCACGCCCGCCGCGAGCGGGATGATCGAGGGGAGCGGACGGGTCAGGTGGGGCGCGGTGGTCTCCATCAGGATGCCGCGCTCGACCGCGCTCTCGTGGGCGATGCCGACCTGGCCGGACGCCAGGTAGCGCAGCCCGCCGTGGACCAGCTTGGAGGAGAAGCGCGAGGTGCCGAAGGCCAGGTCGTGGGCGTCGACGGCGAGCACCGACAGCCCGCGCGAGGCGGCGTCGAGCGCGACGCCGGCCCCGGTGACGCCGAGGCCGATGACGACCACGTCGACCTCGGCGGGGACGTCGGCGAGGCCGGGGGTGATGCGCTGCGGGGTGGCTGAGGTCATGGCTGGAGACTCCGGACGACGAGGGCGTGCAGCTCGGCGTCGAGCGCGGGGGCGTCGAGCGCGTCGTCGAGCATGGTGTGGGCGGACAGGACGAAGCCGTGCGCGGCGAGCGCCAGCGCGCGGGCGATCGCCACGGGGGCGCCCGCGCGGATGCGGCCGGCCTCCTGGCCGACGCCGATCGCCGCGACGAGCAGGTCGAGGATCATCTGCTGCGAGCGGCCGCGGCGGGCCAGCAGGTAGGGGAGGATCAGCTCGGGGTCGAGCTCGACGATGCGGGTGAACAGCTCGTTGTCACGCAGGGCGGCCACGGTGGCGACGACCGCGTCGGCGATCGCCTGCGGGGTGGGATGGGGCGCGAGCGGGACGCCGGTGTCGACCAGGGAGCCCCACTCGCGGGTCATCAGGTCGCCCAGCAGCGCGGGCATGTCGGACCACGCGCGGTAGATCGTCATCCGGGACACGCCCGCGCGCCGGGCCACCTCGGTCAGCGTCGTGCGCCGCCAGCCCACGTCGAGGATGCACTCGCGCGCCGCGTCGAGGTAGCCGTCGCGAGGGCCGTCGCCGGTGCCGTCGGACGGACTGTTGTGACGATGTGACGACATGTGTCACACTGTAACACATGACCGCAGAGCGACCCACCGTCCTCCAGCCCGAGATGCCCCCGACGCGCTGGGGCGACCCGAGCCACGCCACCGGGCTGCCCGACGGCGTGCGCGACCTGGTCGGCCTGGTCTTCCCGATCCGTGACACCCCGGCCCGCGCCGAGGTCGCCGTCCCCGCCTCGCGGCTGGGCGAGGCCCAGCTCGCCGGCCTGCGCGCCCTGGTCGGCGAGGCGAATGTCGTCCTCGACGACGCCACCCGCCGGCTGCGCACCCGCGGCAAGTCCACGCCCGACCTGCTCCGCCAGCGCGCGGGCGACCTCGGCGACGCGCCCGACGTCGTGGTCCGCCCGGGCGGGCACGACGAGGTCGTCGCGGTGCTGGCCTACGCCGAGCAGCAGCGCATCGCCGTCGTCCCCTTCGGCGGCGGCACGGCGGTCACCGGCGGCCTGGTCGCCGACGCCACCGGCCTGGCCGGCGTGCTCTCCCTCGACCTCGGCCGGATGCGCGGGCTGCTCGCGCTCGACCCGGTCTCCTCGACCGCGACCCTCGAGCCGGGCCTGCGCGGGCCCGAGGCCGAGGCGCTGCTGGCCGAGCACGGTCTGATGCTGGGCCACTTCCCGCAGTCCTTCGAGTACGCGACCATCGGCGGCTTCGCGGCCACCCGGTCCAGCGGCCAGTCCAGCGCCGGCTACGGCCGCTTCGACGCGATGGTGGTCGGGCTGCGGGTGGCCACGCCGGCCGGCGAGGTCCGGCTCGGCAGTGCGCCGGCCAACGCCAGCGGCCCCGACCTGCGCGAGCTCTTCCTCGGCTCCGAGGGCGCCTTCGGCGTGATCACCGAGGTGACGGTGCGGGTCCGGCCGCTGCCCGAGGTCAAGCACTACGAGGGCTGGCACTGGCCCAGCTTCGCGGCGGGCTCCGACGCGATGCGGGTGCTGGCCCAGGCCGACCTGCTGCCCACCGTGCTGCGGCTGTCCGACGAGGCCGAGACGGCGATCAACCTGGCCGACCCCGCCACCGTCGGAGCCATCGGTGACGATGCCGGCCAGACGTCAGGGGGCTGCCTGATGATCGCCGGCTACGAAGGCACGCCGAGCGCGGTCGCCGCCAAGCGGGCCGCGGTCACCGAGGTGCTCACCGGTCTGGGCGGCACGGCGCTCGGCGAGGAGCCGGGCCTGTCCTGGGCACAGGGCCGGTTCGCGGCGCCCTATCTGCGCGACAGCCTGCTCGACGTCGGCGTCCTGGTCGAGACCC
The DNA here is from genome assembly GCF_039537225.1 of Nocardioides ginsengisoli. Lineage (NCBI taxonomy): Bacteria > Bacillati > Actinomycetota > Actinomycetes > Propionibacteriales > Nocardioidaceae > Nocardioides > Nocardioides ginsengisoli. The sequence continues at coordinate 41,968 of NZ_BAABAC010000026.1, read as the reverse complement.
TTGAGACAGCCACCTTCTGGAGCAACCGCGAGCGGCTCTACACCCAGGTCAAGGCCGCGCTGGAGGCATCGCTGGGCGAGGGCACGATGGTGCTCTGCCACGTCTCGCACGTCTACGCGACCGGCTGCTCGCTCTACTTCACCGTCGTCGCGCGCGGCGGCGACGACGCGCTCGAGCGGTGGCTGCCGGCCAAGGCCGCGGCGTGCGAGGCGATCGTGGCCACGGGCGCGGCGATCACCCACCACCATGCGGTCGGCACCGACCACAAGCCCTACCTCACCGCCGAGATCGGCGAGGTCGGCGTCGAGGTGCTGCGCGCGGTCAAGCAGGCGGTCGACCCCGTGGGCATCCTCAATCCGGGAGTGCTGATCCCATGACCCGCGCGTTCGCCTTCCTCGTCAACCCGAGCTCGGGCGGGGGCGCCGCGCCGCGGGTCGTCGTACCGCTCGCGCGGGCGCTGCGCGAGGCGGGCGCGCAGGTCGAGGTCACCTACACGACCTCGGCCGACGAGACGCCGGCGCTGGTCGCGGCGGCGGTCGAGGGGGGCGAGGTCGTGGTGTCGGTGGGCGGCGACGGGATGCTGTCCTCGGTGGCCGGCGCGGTCGCCGAGGCGGGCGGCGTGCTGGCGGTGATCCCGGCGGGTCGGGGCAACGACTTCGCCCGGATGCTCGCCATCCCGCACGAGACCGCCGCCCAGGCGCGACTCCTCCTCGACGGCGCCGAGCGCTCGATCGACCTGCTGCGGGTGACACGCGGCGACGGGGCGTCGTACGTCGTGGCGGGGTCGGTCTATGCCGGCGTCGACGCGCGCGCGGCCGAGATCGTCGACCGCTCGCACTGGCTGCCCGGCCGCTTGCAATATCCGGTCGCCGCGGTCCGTGCGCTCGCCACCTATCGGCCGGTGGCGTGCACGCTCGAGGTCGACGGCACGCGGACGTCGCACCAGGCGGCGACCGTGGTGGTGGCCAACTCGCGCTACTACGGCAAGGGCATGGCGATCGCGCCGGCGGCGTCGGTCGACGACGGCCTGCTCGACGTGATCGTGATCGAGGCAGCCGGCCGGCTCGACCTGATCCGGGCGCTGCCGAAGGTCTACGACGGCGGCCATGTCGACCTCGACGAGGTGACCGTCCGCACCGGCCGGCGGGTCACCCTGTCGGGCCTGCATCGGGGTGGCGGCGCGGTCCCGGTCGGCGCCGACGGCGAGGCGCTCGGCCCGCTGCCGGCCGACGGCGCGGCGCCGCTGGTCATCGAGCTGATGCCGAAGGCGGTGCGGGTCCTGGCCTGAGGGCCCTAGGGTTCGGCCGGTGAGACCACTGATGCTGCTGGGGAAGATGGTCGCGGTCGGGCTGCTGGTGGTTCCGCTGACCGGGTGCGCGCACGAGAACGACGCCCGTGACGCGGCGCGCCGTGAGGATGCGCGGCGAGCGGCGTGTCCGGACGTCACGAAGTCTCAGGCGCTTGCGGTCGAGCGGCTGGCCGACTTCGACTACGAGGCCGTGTACGCCGAGATGAACTGCGACGGCGAGATCTCCGAGGCCGAGGATCAGTGTCTGCGCGGCAGCTGGGCGCGCACGGCGTACGGCGCGACAGCCGAGGACTTCGGCAGGTCGCCCGAGCTGGCGGTCCGCGCGACGGCCGGGCCGGAGACCACGATCACCGGGTTCCTCGAGCGGCGCCCCGGGTGGGCCCGGGTGGCGATCGCGCGCGACGGCGCGACGGGTGTCTATGAGATCCAGCGGATGCGGCGCGGCTGGCTTGTCGTGACGGGTGTCGGTTGCGCGAGTGGGGCGGCGGTCGAGCCGTTCAGCCTCGATGACCTGAGCCCGGCCTGCCGGGAGGCCATGGAAGAGGCGACGGCGAACGCGGACGAGGGCGACTTCGTCGGCTTCTCCTGCATCGAGGACGGTTCGGCCGAGGAAGATTGATCGGCGTCCGGGGAATAGCCCGGCGTCCCGACGGCTTGAGTCGGCATCGTTTCAAACTTGAAATAAAGGATCGACGATGACCGCACCCTGCCTCGCCCGCACAGCCCTCGCGCCCGTGGGCGCCGACGCCGACGCCCTCCTGGCGGCAGGCGACCTGCCGCGCGCACACGTCCGAACCCAGGTGGTGGTGCCGCTGCGTTTCCCCGACGGCTACGAGACCACCGCCGACGTGGTCACCTTCGACGGTCTCGTCGACGGCAAGGAGCACCTGCTGCTCGGCCTCGGCGACTGGCGGGCCCGCCTCGCCGACCTCGGCGCGGCGGAAGTGACCGCACCCCTGGTCCGGCCACACAGCGAGTGCCTGACCGGCGACGTCTTCGGCTCGCAGCGCTGCGACTGCGGTCCACAGCTGCGCGAGGCGGTCGAGCGGATCGCCGACGAGGGCGGGTTCCTGCTCTACCTGCGCCAGGAGGGGCGGGGGATCGGGCTCTACGCCAAGCTCGACGCCTACGCGCTGCAGGACGCCGGCCTCGACACCTACCAGGCCAATGTCGCGCTGGGGCGCGGCGAGGACGAGCGCGACTACCGCGCCGCCGCGCAGATGCTGCTGGCGGTGGGCGGCGAGCGGATCCGGCTGCTGAGCAACAATCCCGACAAGGCGGCGCAGCTGACGTCGTACGGTGTCGACGTCACCGAGCGGGTGCGCACCGGGGTGCACCTCTCGGCCGCCAACGAGCGCTACCTGACCGTCAAGCGCGACCACACCGCCCACACGCTCGACCTGGAGGGACTCTCCGCGTGACCACCGACGACCCGCGCTGGCTGGACGACGACGAGATGGCGGCCTGGCTGCCGCTCGTCCGGATCCTCGTCGCCCTCCCGCAGGCGGTCGACAAGAGGCTGCGGGACGAGGTCGGCATCACGCACACCTACTACGCGATGCTGGCCACTCTCTCCGCCCAGCCCGACCGCTCGCTCACGATGGGCGACCTGGCGCGGCTCACCGGCACCAGCCCGTCCCGGCTGACCCACGCGATCGCGGTCCTCGAGCAGCGCGGCTGGGTGGTCAAGCACCAGTGCGCGACCGACCGGCGCAGCCAGTTCGCGGTCCTGACCGACGAAGGCTACGCCGTCCTCGAGCGGATCGCGCCCGGCCACGTGGCCCAGGTCCGTGAGCTGGTCTTCGACCGGCTCACGCCCGAGCAGATCCGCAACCTCGCCGACATCGCCAACGCGCTGGTGGGCGGCATCGAGGATCTCGGCGAAGGCTGAGGCCTCCCTCAGGCGAAGGTCCAGACCAGCATCTCGGTCGGCACGGCCGCCGTCACCTCGTACGCCGACGCGTCGGTCATGCAGAAGGCGTCGCCCGCCGACAGCGGCTCGGCCAGCGAGGAGCGCAGCAGTGCGCCGGTGGTGAGGAAGGCGTGGACCTTCGCGGCTGCGGGCAGGGTGACCCGCTCCCCACCCGCCAGCCGTACGACGTCCAGTGCGGCCCTCGCGACGCCCACGGTGAGCGGTCCCCCCGCGCCGAGGACGCGCACCAGTCCGTCGCCCGGTGCGGCGGCGATGGAGGTGCGCGCGTAGGCGGGCGCGAGGTTCGGGTCGTCCGGCGTGAGCCAGACCTGCACGAAGCGCGCGGCGCCGGCGTCCGACGCGATCTCGGAGTGCCGCACGCCGGCACCGGCCGACAGGACGCCGCACTCACCCGCGCCGAGCTCGACCGCAGTGCCGGTGCCGTCGCGGTGCACGAGCGTCCCCGAGACCACCCAGGTGATGATCTCCAGACCCTGGTGCGGGTGCTCCTCGAAGCCGGTCCCGCGGCCCAGCAGATGGTCGTCGTGACACACCATCGGGCCGAAGGCGAGCCGCTCCGGATCGAAATGCGGACCGAACGAGAAGCCGTGGTGGCTCAGCCGTCCCGGCTCCCGTTCGACGAACCTGGACGAACCTCTGCGGATCTCGACACTCACGTGGCAGATTGTGCCGGGTCAGGGCACTGCGGCATGCGAGGGTGAGCCTGTGGGAGACGGGGTGGGAGATCTCGCTGGCCGGTTCCCGGCCGGATTCCGGTTCGGGACCAGTACGGCGTCGTACCAGATCGAGGGTGCCGTCGCCGAGGACGGTCGTGGCCCATCGATCTGGGACACGTTCACGTCCGAACCGGGCCGGATCGTCGACGGTTCGAGCGGCGCGGTCGCGTGCGACCACTACCACCGCTGGCCCGAGGACGTGGAGCTCATGCGCAAGCTGGGCGCGCCCGGCTACCGCTTCTCCATCGCCTGGCCCCGCATCCAGCCGACCGGCTCCGGTGCGATCAACCAGGCCGGACTCGACTTCTACGACCGGCTCGTCGACGCCCTGCTCGCCGCCGGCATCCAGCCGATGGCCACGCTCTACCACTGGGACCTGCCCCAGTCGATCGAGGACGATGGCGGCTGGCTCAACCGCGCGACGATCGACCGGTTCGCCGACTACGCCGCGATCGTCGGCGAGCGGCTCGCCGACCGGGTGAGCGACTGGATCCCCGTCAACGAGCCCAATGTCGTCACCCTGATGGGCTACGGCGTCGCCATGCACGCGCCCGGCAAGGCGTTGATGTTCGACGCGCTGCCCGTCGGCCACCACCTCCTCGTCGCGCACGGCCGGGCCGCGATCGCGCTGCGTGCCACCGGCGCGACGAGCATCGGCTGCGCCAACAACCACGCCCCCATCTGGCCGGGCAGCGACGACCCCGCCGACGTCGGCGCGGCCAAGCTCTTCGACACCCTCTGGAACGGCCACTACCTCGAGGGCATGCTGCTGGGCCGCTACTCCGACGACCTGATGATGCTGCTCGAGCCGCACGTACGCGACGGCGACTTCGCGACCATGCGCCAGCCGCTCGACTTCTACGGCGTCAACTACTACAACCCGATGCGGATCGGCGCCGCGCCGGAGGACGCCGAGCTGCCGTTCGAGTTCCGCGAGGTGCTCGGCTACCCGATCACCGACTTCGGCTGGCCGGTCGTCCCGGACGCGCTGCGGGAGTGGCTGATCACCTTCCGGGCGCGCTTCCGCGCCGCGGTGCCGCCGATCATGATCACCGAGTCCGGCTGCGCCTACGGCATCGGACCCGACGAGCACGGCGTCGTCGACGACCACCTGCGCATCGACTACCACGCGCTGCACCTCAACGCCGTCGCCGAGGCGATCGAGCGCGGCGTCGACGTCCGCGGCTACTACGCGTGGTCGCTCATCGACAACTTCGAATGGGCCGAGGGCTATACGCAGAGGTTCGGGCTGGTGCACGTCGACTACGAGACGCAACGGCGCACGCCCAAGCGCTCCTTCAGCTGGTACGCCGATCTGGTCGCCGACCACTCCCGTCGTACCGCCGGCGCCTGAGTCCCGCCGCCGTCCGCTCGGGACGAGGGCGCCTCCTCCAATTGGACGTCCTTCTGACCCTGCGCCTCGACCTGTGAGCGGTCACGTGCCCTAGCCTGCGAGGCATGCGCGCAGTCCAGGTCGTCACCACCACCGGTCCCGCCGACGTCGTCGTCCAGGAGGTGCCGGACCCGACGCCGGGCCTGGACGACGTCCTGGTCGAGGTGCACCGGGTCGGGGTCTCCTTCCCCGACCTGCTGCTCTCGCGCGGCGAGTACCAGCTGCGCCCGGAGCCGCCGTTCACCCTCGGCGTCGACTACGCCGGTGTCGTTGTCTCTGGGCCGGGCTTCGAGCCGGGGCAGCGCGTCGTCGGCGTCGGCGGCTACGGCGGCGCGTCCGAGCTGGTCGCCGGCCCGCGGCAGTCGACCTTCGCGCTCCCGGACTCGATCACCTTCGACGAGGCCGTCGCGCTCCCCATGAACTACCTCACCGCCCTCTTCGCGCTCGACAAGCGCGGCGGGGTGCGGCCCGGCGAGACCGTGCTGGTCCACGGTGCGGCCGGCGGCGTCGGCACCGCCACGCTGCAGGTCGCCCGCGGGCTCGGCGCCCGGACCATCGCCGTCGTCAGCACCGAGGAGAAGGCCGCGTTCGCGCGGGCCGCCGGCGCCGACGAGACCATCCTCTTCGACGGCTTCAAGGACGCCGTCATGGAGCTGACCGGCGGCAAGGGCGTCGACGTCGTCCTCGACGTGGTCGGCGCCGCATTCACCGACTCGCTGCGCGTGCTCGCGCCGCTGGGCCGCGTGCTCGTCGTCGGCTTCGCCGCCGGGCAGGGCATCCCCGAGGTCAAGGTCAACCGGCTGCTGCTCAACAATGTCGACGTCCGCGGCGTCGGCTGGGGCGCCTTCGCCTTCGTCCGCCCCGACTATCTGCAGGAGCAGTGGGCGCAGCTGGTGCCGATGATCGAGTCCGGTGCGGTGAAGCCGCCGGTCGGCAAGGTCTACCCGATCGAGGAGTTCGGCCAGGCGCTGCTCGACATGGACGCCCGCGCGGCGCTGGGCAAGCTCGTCGTCCGGATCCGGGAGAGCTGAGGGCGCGGCTGCTCGCCCGGTCGGTTCGCGCCGGCCCGGTGCCATGGTGGGCGCTGGTGGGTAGGTGAGTGCGCTGGTTGCGTGTCTCATGTTCGGAGTGGGTGGGTGCCGCGGTGGTCGACCTGCCATCGGTAGCCGTTGGGGCTGGTCCAGGTGTAGGTGCCGGGCTTGGTGACCTTGTAGCGCCAGCGTGAGTGGGTCTTGGCGCGGTGGTGGCGGCGGCAGAGGGGGACGAGGTTGCAGGGGCAGGTGGGTCCGCCCTTGCGGTGGGGTTTCGCGTGGTCGAGGTCGCAGGTCTTTGCTTTGCGGCCGCAGCGCGGGAAGCGGCAGGTGTGATCGCGCAGCTCGACACTGACGCGGTGGCGATCGGGGATCTCGTAGTAGTCGACGGGGATGTGGTCGGCCAGGTCGATGACTGGCCGCACCACGATGGTGGTCGCGGTGCCGAGCCACTCACGGACCTGCTCGGTGGAGATGGGGCGGTCGTTCCAGCGGGCGACGGGGTTGTCGCCGGTCAGGGTGGTGTCGGTGATGTGGATGTTGAGCGTCGCTCGTCGAGCCGGGGCGCCGTCGAGGTCGAGTGCGAGGTCGGCCCGCGCCAACTCGCCGAGGGCCTGGGACCTGCGGACGTCGAGCGACGCCGCACTGCCCAGGTTGCCCAGGCTGCCCAGGGTCCCGAGGAGGGTGGCGCGGCGGGTGATGGCGTCGTGGAGGTCGCGGGCGTCGGCGGCGTCGAGGAGTCCGGAGATGTGTGCCAGGCCCTGGGCGTTGGGTTCGTCGATGTCGAAGTACCGCTGGTCGGCCGCTGCCGTACGTTCCGCTTCGGCCGTCTGCGGGTCGAACCGAAGAATCGCTTCGGTGATGAGGCGTTCGAGCTGGGCCCAGCCGACGCCGGAGGCGTTGAACAGGTTGCGGTCCACGAACGCCGCGGCCTCGGCTGGGAGCGGTGCGACCAGCTTGGCGATCCGTGCGGCCCGCCAGGGCGTGAGGCGGCCCGACATGACCGCGGCCCAGACGTTGGGCAGGCGCCAGGCGCAGCCCAGGACCTTCGCGACGTAGGCGCGGCCGCCGGCGGGTGAGCGGCCCAGGACCGCGATCAGCTCCATGAGCGCGAACTCCGACACCAACGGAGCGCCGTCGCCGGCGATCGGGACGCCGGTGTCGACGAAGCCCTCGCCGGTCGCCGCCGTGCTCTCCCCGCGCTCCGCGCTCTGCACGGGCTCGACCGTGTTCTCCTGCGCCCAGGCCGCGATCGTCGCCCACTCCCGGATCAGCGACGCATCACGGCCCTCGATCTCCGCGCGCAGCGAGGCCAGCATCGTGCTGATACCGGTGTCGGATGCGGTCGCCTGAGCCATGCCGCCATCCCAACACCACCCTCCGACCCCGCCAACGTCGAAGCGGCAGCCTGTGGACAGAACCCGCTAGAAACAGGGCTGTGGATGGTTTCTGGTCAGGGGCAGGCCGGAACGACGAGCTAGCGGGCGAAGTCGATGGTCCACCAGCGCTGGCCGGACGACTGGGTGGTCACGCCGACGCCCATCATCCGGTAGCGGCAGTCGAGGATGATCGTGCGGTGCGTCCGGCTGGCCATCCACATCCGCATCACCCCGCTGGGGTTGGTGGTGCCGACCGCGATGATCTCGCCGATCCGGCCGGAGCGCTGGTAGCCGGCGTCCGACAGGCGCCGCCGCAGCGACGGCTCGCCGGCGAGCTGGTGCGAGAGCTGCTGGCGCTGCGCCATCAGCGCTGAGTGGGCGCTCGCCGTGCCGTGCAGGCCGTCGCGATGCTTGAGCGCCCGGCAGCCGTGGCGGGTACGGGTCTGGTTGACCCGGGCGATCAGCCGCGCCTCGACCTCGCTGACGCCCGCGCGCGGAGTCACGGGGGCGCCGGTCGTCGTGGCGGTCGCGGCGGACGCGCTCGCGGCGGGCAGGACGGACGACGGGCCCGCGGCCAGCACGGGAATCAGGAGCATGACCACGCCGAGCGCGGTCGGGAGCAGACGCACGGGACGCATCATGTCGGTCGTGATGCCCCTGCGCCAGATGTTCGGTAAAGACATTTTCTGGTACTTCTGAGGCTGGTGGGATCGTCGCTCAGCTGCGGCCGAAGTCCTGCGTCCACCACAGCTCGAGGCCGTCGACGGTGACGCCGACGCCGATCTCCCGCAGCCGGCAGTCGAGGATGTTGCGGCGGTGGTCGGGGCTGGCCATCCAGGCCCGCATCACGTTCGCGGGTGTGCTGAAGCCGACCGCGATGTTCTCCGCGATCCGGCGCCACGCGCGGGTGTAGCCGGCGCGCAGGATCCGCTGCACCAGGCCGAGCTCGCCGGGCAGCTCGTGCGCCATGTCGTCGGTGCGCGCCATCAGCGTGCTGTGGTCGCGCGCGGCGCGGCGCAGCGCCTTGTTGAGGCGCAGTGGCGGGCAACCCGCCTCTGCGCGGCGCTTGTTGGTCAGCCGGATCACCCGGGCCTCGAAGACCGAGTTGGGCAGCAGTGCCTGACGGCCCGCCACGGGCGTGCCCGTGTCGTCGCCGGACGCGGTGGCGGCATCCGCGGTCGACGTGCTGACGGACAGGGCGAGGATGCTGAGCACCCCGACCAGGAAGACCTTCACGCTACGGCTGAACATGCCGACGATCGTCCGATTTCCGAGGGGCCCGGCGCGTCGGTGCTCCGGCTCGGATCGCCTAGTCCCGGAGAACCATGCCTCGTCGTCGTCCGGCCCTGCGCGACGGGATCAGCGGGCGCCGAAGTCCTGCGTCCACCACAGCTGCCCGGCCTGCAGCACCACGCCGACACCCAGGTCCCGGAGCCGGCAGTCGAGGAGGTTGCGGCGATGGCTCGGGCTCGCCATCCAGGCGGCGACGACCTCGGTGGGGGAGCCGTAGCCGCGGGCGATGTTCTCGGCGACCAGGTGCCAGTCGCGGTAACCCGCGCGCGAGATCCGGGTCGAGAAGCGCGGCTCTCCGGGCAGCTGGTGCGCCATCGTGTCCGCCATCGCCATGCTCACGGTGTGGCCTCGCGCCGCCTGCCGCAGCGGGGACGACGTCCGCAACCGGCCGCAGCCGTGGCGGCGCCGCTCCCGGTTGGTCAGGGCGAGGACCTGGTCCTCGAGCAGCCGCTGCACGAGCGAGCCGTTGGGCAGGTGGGGCGCGATGGTCGCCGCGGCGCCGGCGGGAGCGGGCGCCGTGGGGGCGAGGCCGAGTCCGAGCGCCAGGACGACCGCGGCGCCGAGCGCGCGGGCGGGCAGGCGGGACATGCCCGCCTGATCGGCGGGCGCCGTACCGGATCGAGCGGTGGCGCCGAACTCGGGACCGAAGTCCCACCTCTGACGCCGTGTGGACGCAGCGCCTAGGCTCCACCTCGTGAGCATCCTCGACGACGCCCGACCGGGCATGGACCTCGACATCCGCCCCCAGGACGACCTCTTCGGTCACGTCAACGGGACCTGGCTGGCCGAGACGGAGATCCCGTCCGACCGGTCCAGCTGGGGACCCTTCGTCCAACTGGCCGACCAGGCCGAGGCGGACGTGAAGGCGATCATCACCGAGCTGGCGCAGACGGCCGGCGAGAGCGGCGACGCCGACGCCCGCAAGATCGCCGACCTGTTCAACTCGTTCATGGACACCGACGCCGTCGAGGCCGCCGGCATCGCGCCCGCGCAGCCGCTCATCGACGCGGTCGCCGGCCTGCGCGACATCCGCGACCTGGCCGCCTTCCTCGGCGAGTTCGAGCGGATCGGCGGCTACGGCCTCTTCGGCTCCTACGTCGACACCGACGACCGCCAGTCCGACCGCTACCTCTTCCACGTCGTGCAGGGTGGGCTCGGCCTGCCCGACGAGTCCTACTACCGCGACGACAAGTTCGCCGAGATCCGCGAGGCGTACGTCGCCTACCTGACCCGCCTGCTCGGCCTCGGCGCGCACGCCGACCCGGCCGGCGCCGCGCAGCGGATCCTCGCGCTCGACACCGAGCTGGCCGAGGGCCACTGGGAGCGCGCCGAGACCCGCGACGTGCAGAAGACCTACAACCTCTACACCGCCGAGACGTTGAAGGCGCTGTGCCCGGCGTTCGACTGGGACGCCTACATCACCAATCTGGGCGGCCACCTCGCCGGCGAGCACGCGACGATCGCGGAGGTCGTGGTGCGGCAGCCGTCGTACCTCGAGCACCTGTCGGGCGTCCTCGAGGAGACGCCGATCGAGACCTGGCGCGACTGGTTCCTGTCGCGGGTGCTGCGCTCGGCGGCGCCCTACCTGACCGACGAGTTCGTGCAGACCAACTTCGACTTCTACGGCCGCACCCTCTCGGGCACGCCCGAGCTGCGGGCGCGGTGGAAGCGCGCGGTCTCCTTCGTCGAGGGCGCGATGGGCGAGGCCGTCGGCAAGGAGTACGTCGCGCGGCACTTCCCGCCGACCTCGAAGGCGATGATGGACGAACTGGTCGCCAACCTGCTCGCCGCCTACCGCCAGTCGATCAGCAAGCTCGACTGGATGACCGACGAGACCAAGGAGCGGGCCTACGACAAGCTCGCGACCTTCCGGCCCAAGATCGGCTACCCGGAGCGGTTCCGCGACTACAGCGCGCTCGTCGTCGTACCGGACGATCTGGTCGCCAACGCCCAGGCCGCCGCCGGCTTCGAGACCGACCGCCAGCTCGCCAAGATCGGCTCGCCGGTCGACCGCGACGAGTGGTTCATGCTGCCGCAGACCGTCAACGCCTACTACAACCCGGGCACCAACGAGATCTGCTTCCCGGCCGGCATCCTGCAGAAGCCGTTCTTCAGCCCCGACGCCCTGGCCGCCGAGAACTACGGCGGCATCGGCGCGGTCATCGGCCACGAGGTCGGCCACGGCTTCGACGACCAGGGCGCGCAGTACGACGGCGACGGCAACCTCAACGACTGGTGGACCGCCGACGACAAGGCCGCCTTCGAGGTGAAGTCGAAGGCCCTCATTGCCCAGTACGACGGCTTCGCGCCGCGCAACCTGCCCGGCGAGAAGGTCAACGGCGCGCTCACCGTCGGCGAGAACATCGGCGACCTGGGCGGGCTGACGATCGCCCACACGGCGTACCTGATCGCGCAGGGTGGTGAGGCCTCGCTCGAGGACCGCGCGACCCTGTTCTTCAACTGGGCCTACGTGTGGCGGACCAAGCGGCGCCTCGAGCAGGAGCAGCAGTACCTCACCATCGACCCGCACAGCCCGCCGGAGTTCCGCGCCAACATCGTGCGCAACCTCGACGAGTTCCACGAGGTCTTCGCGACCGCGCCGGGCGACGGGCTGTGGCTCGACCCGGCCGACCGCGTCCGGATCTGGTGACGCGGGGCCTGCGGGCCGGGGAAAAATAGGTGCAGCTGCAGGCGTCTCGGGTCACCTGCAGCTGCGTGAGCAAGGCTACCCGCGGCGCTGAAGGGCTGTCCTCGGAATCGCGAAAATCGCTGCGCTGTGGATAACTCGGCTCCTCGTTGGTATGCGTCGGACCCCGCTGGTAGACACGACGACATGACTTCCGAGGCCCTCACCGACGCCGCCGTCCGCGACCGCGCGGAGGAGCACCTGCGCGCGCTTGTCGGCCGGCCCGACGTCCGGCTCCACGACGACCAGTGGGCCGCCATCGCCGCGCTGGTCGTGCAGCGGCGGCGGGCGCTCGTGGTCCAGCGCACCGGGTGGGGCAAGTCGGCGGTCTACTTCGTCGCGACCCTGCTGCTGCGGGCCCAGCAGGCGGGGCCGACGGTGATCATCTCGCCGCTGCTCGCGCTGATGCGCAACCAGATCGCGGCGGCCGAGCGGGCCGGCATCCGCGCGGTGACGGTCAACTCCACCAACATGGAGCAGTGGGACCAGGTCCACGCGGCGATCGCCGCGGGCGAGGTCGACGTGCTGCTGGTCAGTCCCGAGCGGCTCAACAACCCGGGCTTCCGCGACGAGGTGCTGCCCCGGCTGGCGGCCAGCGCGGGCCTGCTCGTGGTCGACGAGGCCCACTGCATCTCCGACTGGGGCCACGACTTCCGCCCCGACTACCGCCGCATCCGCACGCTCCTCGACGACCTCCCCGACGGCATCCCCGTCCTCGCCACCACCGCGACCGCCAACCAGCGGGTCACCGACGACGTGTCCGAGCAGCTCGGCGCCGGCACCCTGGTGCTGCGCGGCAGCCTCGACCGCGCGTCGCTGCGGCTCGGCGTCGTCCGTCTCACCACCGCCGAGCAGCGGCTGGCCTGGCTGGCCGACCATCTGTCCGAGCAGCCGGGCAGCGGCATCGTCTACTGCCTCACCGTCGCGGCCACCCAGGAGGTCGCCGACTACCTCCGCTCCCGCGGTCACCGGGTCGCCGCCTACTCCGGCCAGACCGAGCAGACCGAGCGGCTCGCGCTCGAGCAGGCGCTCATCGACGGCGAGATCAAGGCGTTGATCGCCACCAGCGCGCTCGGCATGGGCTTCGACGCCTCGCTCGGGTTCGTGGTCAACCTGGGTGCGCCGAGCAGTCCGGTCGCCTACTACCAGCAGGTCGGTCGTGCCGGGCGTGGCCACGACCTGCCGCCCGAGGGGGCGTCCGTCGTCCTGCTCCCGGCGATCGAGGACCGCGACATCTGGGCCTACTTCGCCTCCCTCGCGTTCCCCCGCGAGGAGGTCGTCCGCGAGACGCTCGCCGTCCTGGCCGACGAGGGGCGGGCGCTGAGCACGGCCGCGATCGAGCCCCGGGTCGATCTGTCGCGCACCCGCCTCGAGACCATGCTCAAGGTGCTCGACGTCGACGGCGCCGTACGACGCGTCCGCGGCGGCTGGGAGTCCACGGGTGAGCCGTGGGCCTACGACGCCGAGCGCTACGCCCGGGTCGCCGCCGCGCGCGCGGCCGAGCAGCAGGCGATGGTCGACTACCTCGCCACCGGCGAGTGCCGGATGCGCTATCTGCGCGCCCAGCTCGACGACCCCGAGGTGCTCGCCGACCCCGACTGGCGATGCGGCCGCTGCGACAACTGCGGCGGGTTGACGCTGTCCACTGAGGTGTCGGCCGAGGCGATCGAGCAGGCCGCCGACCGGCTGGCGCGGCCCGGCGTGCCGATCGAGCCGCGCAAGCTGTGGCCCACCGGGCTGTCCGCGATCGGGGTCAGCCGCTCCGGCAAGATCAAGCAGCCCGCCGAGGAGGGCCGGGCCATCGCCCGGCTCACCGACCTCGGCCACGGCGGAGCGCTGCGGGCGCTGTTCGCGGGCGACGCCGCCGACGGGCCCGTGCCCGACGGCCTGGCCCGGGCCATGGTCGCGATGCTCCACGACTGGCGGCCGCAGGTCGACGCGATCGTGGTCGCCGAGTCCGAGCGCAAGCCCCAGCTGGTGGCCGACCTGGCGTCCGGGCTGTCCCGCTTCCTCCAGGTGCCGGTGGCCGGGCGCTGGGCGGTCGTCGACCTGTCCGTCGGGCCCGACCGCGGCGCCACCAACTCGGCCCAGCGGGTCGCCGCGGTCAGCCGCCGATGTGCCCTCCAGCTCGACGACCCCGCGGCGGTCGAGGGCCGTCGGGTGCTGCTCGTCGACGACCGGCTGGTCACGGGCTGGTCGCTCACCCTGGCCGCCGACGCCCTCCACGCCGCGGGTGCCGCGGGCGTCGTGCCGTTGACGCTCGGCCTGACGTGAGTCGTGTGCCTGAGGACCCGGATATCCGCGTTCTCAGGCACACGACCCCGTCGGGCCCGGTCGCAGAGGTCCCCCGATCCGGGCCGCGGTCGGCCTAGAGTCCGAACCATGACCGACGACGCTCCCGCGAACGGCACCCCGGACCGCCCCTCCGACGGGTCCGCACCCGCCGGGCCGCCGCCCGACCAGACGGTGATCCGGCCGTCCGGCACCCCCGCTCCGCCGGCGCCGCCGGGCGCCCCCGCGGCCCCGCCCGCATCCGGCGCCGGCTCCGGATCCGGAGCACCCGTGCACGAGGACGCGCCCGCGACGACCACGGTCGTGACCGGCGCGACGCCGTACCCGCAGCCGGGCGGACAGGGCGGCGACCTGCCCCCGGGCGCGGGCTACGCCCCGGCGGGCGGCGCCGCGCCGCTTTCGCCGAAGGTGTCCCGCGCCGGCCTGGCCGGCCTCGTCGTACCGCTGGGCGCCGGCCTCCTCGGCGCCGCCATCGTCATCTCCTCGGTCCGCAGCCGCGCGAAGGGCGACCTGGACTGGTCGAACTACCTGATCGGCGTCGGCGCGACCGCGGTCCTGCTGCTCGTCGCGCTCCTCGGCTCGGTCGCGTCCCGCCGCCTCGAGGGCGGCCGTGCGCGGGCCGACGTGGTGACCTGGCCGGGCGTGGTAGGGATCCTCGGCGTCGCCCTCATGATCGGCGTCGGCATCGACTCCGACGGCGAGTGGGTCGGCTACCTGATCGGCGCGGTGACGGTCGCCCTCGCCGCGCTCGGCTATCTCTCCGCCCGCCGCGCCGCCTTCGTAGTCACCGCGATCGCCGGTCTGACGCTGCTCTACACGCTCGCGTTCCACGACGTCCTCGGCGACCAGGTCGACGGCGAGCACGGCACGATCGTCCTGGGCGCCGGCGTCGCGGTGTTCGTGGTCGCCGTGACCGTCGTCGGCTGGGCGCTGCCGAGTCGCTACGTCTCCGGGGTCGTGGTGGGCGTCGGCGGCCTGGTCGCGTACGTCGGCATGCTCGTCGCCCTGTTCGCCATGCGGGTGCTCGGTCAGCTCTTCGGCGGCTTCATGAGCTCCTTCGAGAGCTCGTCGGGGTCCGCGTCCAGCGACGGCTCCGGCAGCGTGGCCGAGTCGCACACGGTCCTCGCTGCCGACTCCTTCTCCGCGTCCGACGTCTGGTGGATCCTCGCGTTCACCGCCCTGCTCGCGGTGATCTGGTCGATCGCGGCAGCGATCTCCAACCACTCCGGCTTCTCGATCCTCGCGCTCGCCGCGCCGATCCTGACCGTCCCGCTCGCCACCGGGGCGCTCGCGGTCGAGCACCCCTCGCGCTGGTCGGCGGTCCTGGCGGTCGCGGGCGGCCTGCTCGTGCTCGCGGCGCTCGCCTTCTCGCGTCTGCGCGGCAGGTCGGTGGCCCGGGAACTCCCTGTCGGCGCCGGCCGTTAGCGTCCCCATGTGAGCTTCGTTCCCGTCTCCGGACCCGCGACCTTCCGGGCCGGCCAGCCGCCGACGATCGAGTTCACCGACGCGACCGGCGCGCGGCGGGTGCCGCTGCCGGTCAAGGCGGCGCTGCCGGTCCTGAGCCGGGCCCGCAGCGCGGACGACACCCACCCGAGCGTCGCGCTGCTCAGCGGTGCGGTGCTGCTCGGGCTGCGCCTGGTGGCTGCCGGCAAGGTCGCCCCCGACGCCCGTACGGCGACCCCCGCGTGGCGAGTGCACGGCCTCGACGCCCGCGACCTCGACGCGGTCGAGCGCCTCGCCGCCGCCCGCGCGTACGACGATCTCCCGGCCGCCGACGCCGCCGTTCTCGTCCACCAGGTGCTCGACGCGGTCGCCGACACGCTGCCGCGCGCCGCGCCCACCGTCGCTGCCACCGCCGCACTCACCGGAGCACCCGCCGCCGAGCCCACCACGCCTGCCGACCTCACCGAGCGGGTCCGCCGCCGCCTCGCCGAGCGGGTGCAGGAGGACCGCGCGGTCCTGCCCGAGCTGGTCAGCATCTCGCTGCGGGTCGAGGCCGACGAGGAGGAGCTGATCGCCGGATCGGTCCGCGTGGTGCTGCAGATCCACGACGAGCGCGATCCGCTCCATGTCTGCGACGCCGCGCTGCTCTGGACCGCCGATGCGGCCGAGCACGGCTTCGGCCGGCGGGCGCGGATCCACGCGAGCATCGCGCTGCGGGCGGCGGCCGACGCGTGGCCGGTCCTCGACCGGCTGCTCGGGCTCGCCGTACCCGACCAGCTCACGCTCGACGGCGACGAGATCGCCAGCCTGCTCGATCACGTGGGCGCGCTGCGCGACGTCCGCGTCGACGTCCACTGGCCGCGCTCGCTCGGCCCCGAGCTGACCACCCGCGCGGTCCTCGACCGCCACGATCCCCACGGCTCCCCGAGCAAGGACGACCGCAACGCTGAGCTCCCGTTGCAGGAGAGCCCGTTCTCGGCCGAGGGGCTCTTCTCCTTCCGCTGGCAGGTCGCGCTGCACGGCGAGGTGCTGACCGATGACGAGCTGACCGAGCTGGCGCAGGCGGCCAGTCCGATCATCCGGCTCCGCGGCGCCTGGACCGTCGTCGAACCGACGACCGCGCAGCGCGCGCGCAAGCGGCTGATCCGCAAGGTCAGCAGCGCGCAGGCACTCGCCGCGGCCCTCACCGGCGTCACCGAGCTCCCGACCACCGGCGACGAGGAGCCCGCGTCGACCGAGGTGATCGTCGGCGCCAGTCTGCTCAAGGTCCGCGAGCAGGTCCTCGCCGCGGCCACCCGCGACCCGCTGCCCGAGCCCGCCGGCCTGGCCGCGACGCTGCGCGACTACCAGCGCCAAGGCATGACGTGGCTCGCCGACCTCACCGACCTCGGCCTGGGCGCCTGTCTCGCGGACGACATGGGGCTCGGCAAGACGATCACCCTGATCTCGCTCCACCTCCACCGCGCCGCCGGTCCGACGCTCGTGGTCTGCCCGGCGAGCCTGCTCGGCAACTGGGAGGCCGAGATCGAGCGGTTCGCGCCCGGCGTCCCGGTCCGCCGGTTCCACGGCGGCGCGCGCTCGCTCGACGATCTCGCCGGGCCCGACGCCGGCTTCGTGCTGACGACCTACGGCACGCTGCGCAGCGACGTCGCCTCGCTCGCCGCCGTCGCCTGGGACCTGGTCGTCGCCGACGAGGCGCAGCACGTCAAGAACTCCCGTACGTCGACCGCTCGCGCGCTGCGCCAGCTGCCCAACCGCGCCCGGGTCGCGCTCACCGGCACCCCCGTCGAGAACGACCTCACCGAGCTCTGGTCGATCCTCGACTGGTGCGTCCCCGGCCTGCTCGGCAGCCGCCAGGCGTTCCGGCGGGTGTGGGGCGCGCCGATCGAGTCCGGCGCCGAGCCGACGAAGGCCCGCCAGTTCGCCGACCTGATCGGGCCGTTCCTGCTGCGCCGCCGCAAGTCCGACCCTGGCATCGCCCCCGAGCTGCCGCCGAAGACCGAGACCGACCACCTGCTCGGGCTGACCCGCGAGCAGGTCGTCCTCTACGAGGCGTTCGTCAAGGACACCATGGACCGGATCGAGCGGGCCGACGAGGACTCCCGCCGCGGACTCGTCCTCGCGCTGCTCACCGGGCTCAAGCAGATCTGCAACCACCCGGCGCAGTTCCTCAAGCAGTCCGGGGCGGTGCGGCTCACCGGCCGCTCCGAGAAGCTCGAGCTCCTTGACGAGCTGGTCGCCACCGTCATCGCCGAGGACGGCGCGGTCCTCGTCTTCACCCAGTACGTCGCGATGGCCCGGCTCGTCGAGCAGCACCTCACCGCGGTCGGCGTCCCGCATCAGTTCCTCCACGGCGGCACGCCGGTCGCGCAGCGTGAGGAGATGGTCCGCCGCTTCCAGGACGGCGACGTCCCCGTCTTCCTGCTCTCCCTCAAGGCCGGCGGCACCGGCCTCAACCTCACCCGCGCCGACCACGTCCTCCACGTCGACCGCTGGTGGAACCCGGCCGTCGAGGAGCAGGCCACCGACCGCGCCTACCGGATCGGCCAGACCCGGCCGGTCCAGGTGCACCGGATGGTCACCCGCGGCACCATCGAGGAGCGGGTCGCCCAGCTGCTCGACCGCAAGCGCCAGCTCGCCGACGCCGTCCTCGCCCGCGGCGACGCGGCGCTCACCGAGCTGAGCAACGAGGAGCTCCGCGACCTGGTCACCCTGCGCCGCGAGCAGCGCGAGGCGGCGATGAGGGAGGACGCCTGATGCGGACGACCTTCCCGCGCCAGACCCAGCCCCGGCGCGGCGTCCGGTCGTGGTGGGGCAAGGCGTGGCAGCGCGCGGTCGAGGAGGCGGCCTACTCCGAGGCCGAGCTCAAACCCGGCCGCGCCGCCGCCCGGCGCGGTGACGTGGGCGGGATCAGCGTCGCGCCGGGCAGCCTGCTGGCTGCCGTCCGTGAGGGCGACGACGCGTGGACGGTCGAGGTCGCCGTCCCCACCCTGGACGACGCCGGCCGGGCCGCGCTCGTCGAGGTGGTCGCCGCCGAGTCCGGCCGGATCGCCGAGCTGCTCGCCGGAAACCTCCCGCACGACCTGGTCGAGCACGCCGAGGAGGTCGGCGTCGAGCTCCTTCCCTACGGCGGCGAGCTGGCCGCCACCTGCACCTGCCCGCACTACCTCGCGCCCTGCGCCCACGCGCTGGCGGTGCTCATCCAGACCGGCTGGCTGGTCGACACCGACCCGCTCGTCCTGCTCGCGCTGCGCGGGCTCGAGCGCGACACCCTGCTCGCCGACCTGCATGCCCGCACCCTCGCGCCGGGCACGCCGTCGGGCGGGGCCGGCGCGGTGGCGACCACCAGCGCCGACCTCGCCGACGACGTCGAGCTGCTCGTCGAGGCGGCCCTGCGCGCACAGCGGCTGGTGCCGCTGTTCGAGTCCGGGGTCGAGCTGCCCGAGCGCCTGCTCTAGGGGCTGGTCACCGTGTCACCCGGCATTCCTGTCGTGAATTCGGCGGTTCGACGACCGAAATGCCGGGTGAGACCCTGACCCAGGGGAGCAGCGGAGTCACTTCCACACGCGCACGTAGTCGATGCTCATCGTCGCGGGCATCGGCGCGCGGCCGTCGTACTCGTTGCCCCCGACGCCGATGAGCTGGGTGAGCGCCATGATGAACTTCTTGTCGAAGGCGACGTCGCCGGTGTTGTTGACCAGGCAGGTCCGACCGTTGATGTCGATCTCGATCCGGGTCGCCGACCAGATCAGGGTGTAGGTGTTCCACACGCCCCGTTCCGCCGGGCAGTTCCAGGCCGTGTTCAGCCCCGGCACCGGACCGGCCGCATCGGCCGCGTAGTGCAGGAACGGGATCGCCAGGTGCGGTTGGTAGGAGTAGGTCTCGGCGACGTCGATCTCACCGGAGACCGGGTAGGCCACGGTGGTGTACGGGTTGTCGGGCCACAGCCAGAAGCTCTCCTGCAGACCGGGCACGAGGGCCGCGGTGTTCTTGACCCGCGCCTCGAACCGCCCGTACTGCTGGCTGAACAGGTGATAGGTCATCACGCTGCCGGAGACGAAGTCCGCCGTCTTGTCGGCGCGGCTCCATCGACAGTGGACGGGGGAGGCGACCCGGTACAGGGTCAGGTTCAGCACGCCGTCCGCCTCGTTGATGGTCGAGGGGTCGTTGAGGTAGCAGGCGCGGTGGGCGTCGGTCCCCGACGAGAACTGGGTCTGGGGCATCCACTTGGTGGTGTCGAGCGCCGTACCCGAGAAGTCGTCGTCGAAGGTGCACGACCAGAGCGTGCCGTTGGACTTGGCCGGGCGTACGCCGCAGGCGTCCGAGGCGGCTGTGGTCAGGCCGGACGCCGGGTGCGCCGGCGGGTCGGCGACCAGGACGACGACGGCCGGGGCGATCAGCGTCATCGCGACCGCGATGGACCGCAGAGCGGTGGAGATCCGGGCGCGTCTGTGCGCGCGCAGGTGGATCCGTTGCAAGGACATCATGTCCGTCCCCCCATGTGTGCGTGAGAAATGGAACGGCTACGCCCGGGCGCTTCGCGGCGCGCTCGTGCCGTCCCGGGCAGGGAGCCGACCGGGCGTAGACGGGACCTCATTCATCAGACGAAGAACGCCGACGCGAAGCGGTGAGCTGTCGCTCTCGATCGGCCCCGAGATGACACGAGCCTAGGGACGCGGGAGTCCGGTCGGACAGGCCGGTGCGACGCTTTCCCCGATCTTGAGGAAGGCCGTCCGTGGGCGGCGCTAGGCCCAGAGCGAGCGCAGCTCGTCCTGGTAGGCGGCGTAGGCCGTGCGCATCGCCGCGGCCGGCCAGTCGGCCGGCAGCAGGACGGCGGGCAGCAGCGGGTCCGCCGCCAGCTGGCGTACGACGTGCGCGGCGACCGCCAGTCGTGGCGCGGGCTCGCGCGTCGCCTCCAGCCGCGCCAGCAGCCGGCGCGCGTCGGCCGCCCACGCGCCGAGATCCCAGAGCTGGCGGGCCAGCGCGGCGGGGGCCTCGTCGGGGCGGACGGTGAAGGTGCTGAGGACGAGCTCGTCGGCGTACTCGCGGGGTCGGCGGAGATTGGCGGGCCGGGTCCAGACCCCCTCGCGCAGCTCGGCCAGCCGGTACGACGTCAGCCGGTCGCGGAGCGCGGCCCGCTCGGCGCCGGTGCGCCCGGAGACCACGACGACGGCCATCTCCCAGCCGCCGTCCCACCCGGTCTCGGCGTCGAGGACAGCCTCGTCCTGGTGCCGCTGGCGCGCCGCGAGCCGCTCGCCCAGGACGTAGTCGCCGTCGACGCGCTGGAGGTCGCCGGCCGCGACTGCACGGGTCAGGGCCACGCGTGCGGTCGCCGCGGGGATGCCGAAGTGCTCGCCGGCGCGGACCAGGTCGGCCGCCGACATCCGGTCGGGGTGCGACCCGAGCAGCAGGCTCAGCATCACCGACCGCGCCGAGAGCGGGGGCAGGGCGTCCACATCGGTCATGCTACACATCTGGACACGGTTGTCGTTGAAATCGTAATGTTGCGAGATGGGTACGCACGAGGTCTTCAACCAGGTCCCGCCGCTGGTCGGCCACGACACGTCCGCCGACCCGGCCCTGCGCGAGGGCATCGAGCGCGAGGGCGCCGGCTGGGCGCTCGCCGAGATCCAGGAGGTCGGTCGTCTCGCCGGCACGCCGGAGGCGATGGACTGGGGCCGGCTCGCCGAGCGGTTTCCGCCGCGTCTGCTCACCCACGACCGCTACGGCCGGCGCATCGACGAGGTCGAGTACGTGCCGGCGTACCACCGGCTGATGGAGACCGCCGTCAGCCACGGCATCCACGCTGCCCCCTGGGCCGACGACCGGCCGGGCGCCCACGTCGCGCGGGCCGCGAAGTTCTACGCCTGGAACGTCGACGCCGGCCACGGCTGTCCGATCTCGATGACCTACGCCGTCGTCCCCGCGCTGCGTGCCAACCCCGAGCTGGCCGCGCGCTTCGAGCCGCTGCTGACCAACCGCGACTACGACTTCGGCCTGCGCGACCCCGAGACCAAGCGCGGCCTCATCGCCGGCATGTCGATGACCGAGAAGCAGGGCGGCTCCGACGTCCGTGCCAACACCACGACCGCGACCCCGCAGCCCGACGGCACCTACCGGATCGTCGGCCACAAGTGGTTCACCTCGGCACCGATGTCCGACCTGTTCCTGACCCTCGCCCAGGCGCCGGGCGGGCTCTCCTGCTTCCTGCTGCCGCGCGTGCTGCCGGGCGGCGAGGCCAATCCGATCCGCTTCCTGCGGCTCAAGGACAAGCTCGGCAACAAGTCCAATGCGTCGTCCGAGATCGAGTACGACGGCGCCGTCGGCTGGCTCGTCGGCGAGGAGGGCAAGGGCGTCAAGACCATCGTCGAGATGGTCAACATGACCCGCCTCGACTGCGTGATCGGCAGCGCGTCCGGCATGCGCACCGCGCTGCTCTACGCCGCTCATCACGCCCGCCACCGCGCCGCCTTCGGCAAGCTGCTCGTCGACCAGCCGCTGATGCGCAACGTCCTGGCCGACCTTGCGGTCGAGTCCGAGGCCGCGACGACCGCGATGATGCGCCTCGCCGGCGCCAACGACCGCGCGATCCGGGGCGACGAGGGCGAGGGCGCGCTGCGCCGGCTCGCGCTGGCCGCGACCAAGTACTACGTCTGCAAGCGCGGCCCGGTCGTCGCCAACGAGGCGCTGGAGTGCCTGGGCGGCAACGGCTACATCGAGGACTTCGACATGGCCCGCATCTACCGCGAGCTCCCGCTGCTCTCGATCTGGGAGGGCTCCGGCAATGTCGCCGCCCTCGACGCGCTGCGCGCGATCGGTCGCGAGCCCGCGTCGCTCGACGCCTTCTTCGCCGAGGCCGAGCTCGCCCTCGGCGCCGACCCGCGCTACGACGACGCGGTGGGCGCGCTGAAGAAGGAGCTCGCCCAGCCCTATGACGTGGTCGACATCGAGCTGCGCGCGCGCCGCCTCGTCGAGCAGATCGCGGTCGTCTTCCAGGCCGGGCTGCTGCTGCGCCACGCCCCGACCGCCGTCGCCGACGCCTTCTGCGCGACGCGGCTGGCCCGCGACTGGGGCAGCGCCTTCGGCACGATGCCGGCCGGCCTCGACCTGGCGCCGATCCTGGAGCGCACCGAGCCGGGGTTCTGAGCGTCGTTCAGGCGGCGGGGACGCCGAGCGCGGCCAGCGCCATGGAGTTGAGCAGGTCGCGCAGCACCCGGTCCGGCACGGCGTGCCCCGCGCGCGGCGTGGAGTTGATGAGGCCGAACGCCGCCTGGACCGCCGCGTGCGCGGCGCCGCCGTCGAGCTCGGGGCGCAGCGCCCGGAGCTGGTCGGCCCAGAGGTCGATATAGGCGCGCTGGAGTCGTCGTACCTGGGCCCGGGCGTCCTCGGGCAGCGACTCCCAGTCGCGGTCCTGGACGACGATGAGCGGCCGGTGCGCGAGGGCGAACTCCAGGTGCCAGTCGACGAGTCCGCGCAGCGCCGCGGCCGGCTCGCCGAGGCCCGCGTCGACCCGCTGCTGGCCGACCTCGAGCAGCAGCTCGCTGATCGAGGTGAGCATCTCGGCGAGCATCGCCTGCTTCGACGGGAAGTGCTTGTAGAGCGCCGGTCCGGAGATGCCGACGGCGGCGCCGAGGTCGGCGACGGAGACGCCGTGGAAGCCCCGCGCGGCGAACAGGTCGGCCGCGGTGGCGAGGATCTGCTCCCGCCGGCTGGTCTCGGTCATCCCCGAAGGTTAGCGCTCGGTAACCCGGCGGCCGGGAGGTCAGTCCGCGCAGTGTGCGTCGACGTACCCGTCGAGCGCGGGCGTCGACGCTCCCGCGGCGCGCGTCGCGGCCCGCAGCTCGGCCACCGAGTTGCTCTGGCGGACCAGCCGGTCGAGGACGTCGATCTCGTCCTTCGCGGCGCCGGGCAGCCCGCTGGGGACGCCGACGTCGTAGAGGTGGTCGAGGGCGCCGACCACCGTCAGCCAGTCGTCGTCGCTGCGGGGCCGGGCGGTGTCGACGGCGTCCTCGGCGGCGGTGATCGCCGTGCAGAAGGCGCGGACGGACGCGTCGTCCGGGAGGCCGGGCTGGGTGAAGCCGTCGCCGTCGAGCGCGGTGGATTCGTCCCGGCCGGCGTCGGGCCGGTCGCGGTCGGGCCGGTCGCGGTCGGACCCGCATCCCGCGAGGGCCGCCGCGAGCAGCAGGGCGAGGGCCGGACCGAGAGAGCGACGCATGGGCCGAGTATCGCCCAGTTTGGTCATGACCCCGCCCGGCGGGCGCTGCTAGGGAGGAACGACGGGAGGAACGAACTGACGCACGACACCCCAACCACTGGAGGAATCGAGATGTTGAAGATCCCAGCCCGGATCGGGATCGGGGTGATCGCCGTCGCGCTCGCGGCAGCGACGGCCCCGGCTCGTGCGGGCCAGACCGGCGGCGACGCCGGAGCGCGCCCGCAGGGCCATGCGCCGCGCACCATCGTCCATCTTGACGGCCCGCGCGGCATCGACGCGCTCGGCCACGGACGGACCCTGGTCACCGAGACGAACGGCGACTTCAGCCTCGTCGTCGAACGCCGCCACAAGCCGGCACGCAAGATCCACCTCGGCAACCTGCCCACCGACTTCCCGCCCGCGATCAGCAAGGGGACGCACGGCTGGATCTACCTGCTGACCGGCGCCTCCGGCCCGCCGCCCTCGGAGCGTGGGTTCGCGTCGCTGCGGGCCGCCGGCCGGAGCTCCGCCATGGCTCCGGGCACCACCCTCTTCCGCTGGCGCCGCGGCTGGCCCGCGCCCAAGCCGGTCGTCGACATCGGCAAATACCAGATGCACGACCCCGACCCCTACGACCAGGAGGGCTTCCCGACCGACAGCAACCCGTTCGGGCTCGTCGCCCTGCGGGACGGCACCGTGCTCGTGTCCGACGCCGCCGGCAACGACCTGCTCCGGGTGTGGCCGCACAGCCGCAAGGTCCGCACGGTCGCGCGGATCAAGCCCCGCCTGGTGAAGGTCCCGCCGGGCCTGCCCGACGTACCCCCGGAGCAGGGCGGCCCGCTCCCGCCCGCCGGCACCCCGATCCTGTCGGAGGCCGTGGCCACCTCGGTGACCGTCGGGGCCGACGGCTACTGGTACCTCGGTGAGCTCCGCGGCTTCCCGGCCACCCCTGGCAAGTCCCAGATCTGGCGGATCAAGCCCGGCACCACGAACGCCCTCTGCGACCCGCTGCACCCGCGCCGCGGCGCCTGCAAGCGCTACGCCCAGGGCTTCACGTCGATCACCGACCTGGCGGCCGGACCCAAGGGGATCTACGCCCTCGAGCTGTCGAAGAAGAGCTGGCTCGACTTCGAGCTCGGCGTCCCGGGCTCGACAGAGGGTGGCCTCTTCCTGGTCCGCCGTCCCGGCACGCACCCGCGGGTGCGTGAGCTGGCGCGCGGTCAGCTGACGCTGCCGGGCGGCGTGGACGTGAGCAACCACGTCTACCTCGTCGGGCCGCTGTTCGGACCGGGGGCGCTGATGCGCCTGCGGTGATGCTCGGGTGATTGCTCAGGGGCGGTGCGGCAACGTTGCCGCACCGCCCTTGTGGGTTTCTGGAGACCCTCGTACGTTCGCCGGAATCGACGCACCACTCGGGGGGTAGGTATGGAAGGCAGATGGAGATTCCTGGCGAGATGGATGGCGTTTGCGATCGGGCTGGTGCTCGGGTCGGCGGCGACGGCCGCCTGGGCCGGTGTTGATCAGACCGGGCGCTACACAGACGTCACCGACGTCGACGGGACGTCGGCCATGATCACGGCTGAATCATTCTCGACGCCGCCGAATGCGTGCGTGGTGTATGCGGCATTGGTTGTTGCAGGAGGGCCGTCGCCACGGCAGCTCGAGGCCGGCTTCCTGCGCTGTCGCAATGTGCTCATCGATCAGAAGTGCCGCAATGACTATCGCTTCGTCGAGCGGTTCGACGGGTTGAACTACTACTGCAACGAGGGAGCGACGTTCAACAACGGTGACAGCACCTTCGTCACCATCGCGCGGACGCCGAGCGGGTCGTCGACCACCATGCAGGCCAGCCTCGTCGGGACGAGCATGAACCAGAGTGGGTTCAGTCTCACCAGTCCCACCACGGCTCAGGCGTGGGGAGAGGTGACCGGCGGCAGCTCCTGCCCTACCGGACCGGCCCGCGCCGACTTCGCCACCTGGAAGAAGCTCCGTAACGGAAGCTGGACCTACATCACGGGAGCGAACTACGGACACGCCGAGAGCGGCATCAACGGCCCGTGCTTCGCGGTGAGCAGTCTCGACTCGACAGGAGACTTCCATGTCACGCATTGACCGCATCAGCGTCGTGATCGCCACGGCCCTGGGCGTCGTCACCGGCATCGGCGCGACGATCGGCGTCGTCGCGGCCTCCGGCGCCGATGGTGGCGGGGTTCCGCCGAACCCCATGCCCCCCGTGGCATCGACCGATGTGCCGAACAACTACGCCGGACGCGCCGTCGAGCCTCATGGTCCGGCTCTGCGCAGCAAGGAGGCCATCGCCCGAGTGAGCGGCGGCGCGGGCATGCAGGGAGTCCATGTCGAGAGATCCGCGGACGGAGTCCTCGAGATCCACGTCAAGGCGGGCTCGCGTGATCAGGGGCTCGGTCTGCATGCGACCTGGATCGCAACTCTGGCTCAAGGGGCGTTGGCCGAGCTCGAGCGCACCAGCCAACCACTGCTCAGCGACGTGCTCGGCGAGGTGGAGACGGTGCTGGATCTGCCGACCGGCCCCTACAACGAGGGTGGTGGTCACGGGTTCGTGGCCTCGGGCCAGGTCTTCGCGGCGCAGGCGGATCAGCGCACCGATCAACGGATCCGGGACGACCTGGCGGCCGCCGCCGCGAAGTTTGACCTCGATGTCGTCTCCACTGAGGTCCTGCGTCCGCTCGGGCCGGCGCCCCACATCGTCCTGCGGCTGCGCCGCCTGCCCGACGACCTAGGTTGGACCATCGACGACCTCCGCCGAGCGCTCGACCCTGAACCGTCGGCCTACGAGGGACTCTCGTTGGAGATTCGCTCACCTGACGGCACACCGCTCATCGCCGGGACAAGTTCCAACCGCCTCGGCATGGGCGGGCTCTGGTTCGCGCCCGGCGAGGACGAGCGGTTCCACGCGGTGCACGGCCACCTCCTGAGCCAGCAGTAGGAGGCAGCCATCCCTTGCGCCCCAGGTTAACGTTTATTAACCTGGGGCGCGTGTCCGCGACCCCCGAGCCCACCCTGCGGGACCTCTCCGCCGACCTGCGTGACCGCCTCGCGCGGGTCCGTCAGGGCGGCAGCGAGGCTGCCCGTGCCAAGCACACCGACCGCGGCAAGCTGCTCGTCCGCGACCGCGTCGACGGTCTGCTCGACCCCGGCAGCCCGTTCCTCGAGCTGGCGCCGCTGGCGGCGTACGGCATGTACGGCAAGGCGGGCGACGACCACGCGGTCCCGGCCGCAGGCGTGGTCGCCGGCATCGGCCGGGTCGAGGGACGCAACTGCCTGGTCGTCGCCAACGACGCGACGGTCAAGGGCGGCACCTACTACCCGATGACGGTCAAGAAGCACCTGCGGGCGCAGACCGTGGCGGCCGAGAACCGGCTGCCCTGCGTCTACCTCGTCGACTCCGGCGGCGCCTTCTTGCCGATGCAGGACGAGGTGTTCCCCGACAAGGAGCACTTCGGCCGGATCTTCTTCAACCAGGCCAACATGTCCGCGCGCGGCATCCCGCAGCTCGCCGCGGTGATGGGCTCGTGCACCGCCGGCGGCGCCTACGTGCCGGCGATGTCCGACGAGACCGTGATCGTGAAGAACCAGGGCACGATCTTCCTCGGCGGCCCGCCGCTGGTGAAGGCCGCGACCGGTGAGGTCGTCACGGCCGAGGAGCTCGGCGGCGGCGACGTCCACGCCCGCAAGAGCGGCGTCGTCGACCACCTCGCCGACGACGACGCGCACGCGCTGCGGATCCTGCGCGGCATCGTCGCGACACTGCCCGACCAGCCGAGCCCGCGCGACCTGGCGCCGGTCGAGGACCCGCTCGAGTCCCCCGAGAGCCTGTACGACGTCGTGCCCACCAGCACCCGCACGCCGTACGACGTCCGCGAGGTGATCCGTCGCCTCGTCGACGGCAGCCGGCTGCAGGAGTTCAAGCAGCTCTACGGCGAGACGCTGGTCTGTGGCTTCGCCCGGATCCACGGCCACCGGGTCGGCATCGTCGCCAACAACGGCATCCTGTTCAGCGAGTCGGCGCTCAAGGGGGCCCACTTCGTCGAGCTGTGCAACCAGCGGGGCATCCCGCTGCTCTTCCTGCAGAACATCTCCGGCTTCATGGTCGGCAAGGAGTACGAGAACCGCGGGATCGCCCGCGACGGCGCCAAGCTGGTCACCGCGGTCGCCTGCTCGGTCGTCCCCAAGCTCACCGTCGTCATCGGCGGCTCCTTCGGCGCCGGCAACTACGGCATGTGCGGGCGCGCCTACGACCCGCGCTTCCTGTGGATGTGGCCCAACTCCCGGATCTCCGTCATGGGCGGCGACCAGGCGGCCAACGTGCTCGCCACCGTCGCCGGCCGCGAGGACGACCCCGACGTGGAGGAGTTCAAGCAGCCGATCAAGGAGCAGTACGAGACCCAGGGCTCGCCGTACTACGCGAGCGCCCGGCTCTGGGACGACGGCGTCATCGACCCCGCCGACACCCGCCGGGTGCTGGGCATGGCGCTCGACGTCGTCTCGACGGTGCCCACGCCCGATCCCTCCTACGGCATCTTCCGGATGTGAGTGCGCGATGACCGACATCAAGACCCTGCTCGTCGCCAACCGCGGCGAGATCGCCCGCCGCGTCTTCCGCAGCTGCCGCGACCTCGGCATCCGCACGGTCGCGATCCACACCGACGTCGACGCCGACGCGCTGCACGTCCGCGACGCCGACGTGGCGTTCCGGATCCCGAGCTACCTCGACGCCGACGCCGTCCTGGCCGCGGCCAAGGAGGCGGGCGCCGACGCGATCCACCCCGGCTACGGCTTCCTGTCCGAGAACGCCGGCTTCGCGGCCGCCGTCACCGGCGCGGGCATCGCGTGGGTCGGGCCGACGCCGCGCGTGATCGAGCAGATGGGCCGCAAGGACGCGGCCCGCGACCTCGCCGTCGCGGCGGGCGTGCCGGTCGTGCCGTCGTACGACGTCGACGACGACCCCGCCACCTTCGCCTACCCGGTGCTCGTCAAGGCCGCTGCCGGCGGCGGCGGCAAGGGGATGCGCGTGGTCCGTGCGGCCGCCGACCTCGCGGCCGGGGTCGCCGCGGCCCGGCGTGAGGCCGCGAGCGCGTTCGGCGACGACACCATCCTGATCGAGAAGTACGTCGAGCGCGGACGCCACATCGAGGTCCAGGTGCTCGGCGACAGCCACGGCCACGTCGTCCACCTCGGCACCCGCGAGTGCTCGGTGCAGCGCCGCCACCAGAAGGTCATCGAGGAGGCGCCCGCCCCTGCGCTCGACGACGAGCTGCGGGCCCGCATCCACGACTCGGCGGTCGCGCTGTCGGCGTCGGTCGGCTACGAGAACGCCGGCACCATCGAGTACCTCCTCGACGCGAGCACCGGCGACTTCTACTTCCTGGAGATGAACACCCGCCTCCAGGTCGAGCACCCGGTCACCGAGCTGCACTCGGGCACCGACGTCGTCGCCCTGCAGCTCGCTGTCGCGGCGGGCGAGCCCCTGCCCTTCGACCAGGACGGCGTCCGCTTCGGCGGCCACGCCATCGAGGCGCGGATCTACGCCGAGGACGCCTACGGCGGCTTCCTGCCCCAGGCCGGTACGGCGACCGTCGTGTCCTGGCCGGCCGACGCGCGCGTCGACCACGCGCTCGAGTCGGGACAGGTCGTCAGCACGTCGTACGACCCGATGCTCGGCAAGGTCATCGTCAGCGGCCGTGACCGCGAGACCGCCCGGCGTGCGCTGGTCGCGGCGCTCGACGACACCGCGATCCTGGGGCTGACCACCAACACCGGCTTCCTGCGCGAGCTGGCGGCGGGGCCGGAGTTCGCCGTACCGGGCGGCATCGACACCGCCTGGCTCGACCGCGTCGAGCTCACGCCGCCCGACCCTGCGCCGGCCCGCGCGCTCGCGGCCCGGCTCTGGCTCGACGCCAACACCGCTGCGAGCGGGCCGTTCGCCGGCGACGGCTTCCGGATGGGCGCGCCCGCGCGCCCGCTCACCGTCGAGCTCGACGAGCCCGCCACTCCCGCCGCCCGCGTGCCGGCCGGCACGGTCGCGCGGGTGAGCGCCCACGAGGTCGAGCTGGTGCTCCACGGCCAGCGCCACCTGTTCGTCCGTCCTGACGCCAGTGCCGACCACGGCGTCGCGGCCGGCGACGGCACGATCGTCGCGCCGATGCCCGGCACCGTCCTCGACGTGAAGGTCGCGGCGGGCGACACGGTCGCGGAGGGCGACGTCCTCGGCGTCGTCGAGGCGATGAAGATGGAGCTCGCACTCAAGGCGCCGCACGCCGGCGTCGTCACCAGCGTCACCGCGGCGACCGGCCAGCAGGTCGCCCTCGGCGCCGAGCTGTTCCGGGTCGAGTGGGAGGGGGAGTCGTGACCGGTCTGCCGATGGTGGTGCCCGAGCCGGGCCTGCCGACGAAGGTCACCATCTACGAGGTCGGCGCGCGCGACGGCCTCCAGAACGAGAAGACGATCGTCCCGACCGAGGTGAAGGCCGACTTCGTCCGCCGCCTCCTCGCCGCCGGACTGCCGATCGTCGAGGCGACCAGCTTCGTCCACCCGAAGTGGGTCCCGCAGCTCGCCGACGCCGCCGAGCTGATGACCGGCCTCACTGCCGACCTCGGCGAGGCCGCCACGCAGCTGCCCGTCCTCGTGCCCAACCAGCGCGGCCTCGACCGCGCGGTCGAGCTCGGCCTGCGCCACGTCGCGGTCTTCGCCTCGGCCACCGAGACCTTCGCGAGCAAGAACCTCAACCGCACCCTCGCGTCGCAGTTCGAGATGTTCGAGCCGACCATCGCCGCCGCGCTCGCCGCCGGGATGGACGTCCGCGGCTACGTCTCGATGTGCTTCGGCGACCCGTGGGAGGGCGCCGTCCCGGTCGAGCAGGTCGTCGCCGTCGGCAAGCGGCTGCTCGACCTCGGCGTCGGCCAGCTCAGCCTCGGCGACACCATCGGCGTCGCCACCGCCGGCCACGTCAAGGCGCTCATCGCGGCGTTCGCCGACGCCGGCGTCGGCTGCGGGCGGCTCGCGCTGCACTTCCACGACACCTACGGCCAGGCCCTCACCAACGTCCACGCGGGGCTCCAGTCCGGCATCACGACCTACGACGCCTCGGCCGGCGGCCTCGGCGGCTGCCCCTACGCCAAGAGCGCGACCGGCAACCTCGCCACCGAGGACCTGGTCTGGTTCCTCACCGGCCTCGGCATCGAGCACGGCGTCGACCTCGACGCGGTCGTCGGCACCAGCGTCTGGATGGCCGAGCAGCTCGGCCGCCCCAGCCCGTCCGCCGTCGTACGGGCCCTCGCTGGAGGCGGTTCCTGACCGCCCTTTACCGTTGTCCGCATGAGCGGACAGCGGCAGGCCTGGGGGTGGGCGGCCGCGCTGCGGTCCGGATCGACGACGCCCTGGCAGGCGTGGGCCGCCCAGGCTGACGCGCAGGGCGGCGGCGAGGCCGAGCCGTTCGCCGGCCGGCTGCCCGGTGCGCAGCAGCTCGCGCTGCTCCGGCGGCTCAACGTCCACGCCGCCGCGGCCGGCCGCGACGTCCCGACCGCGACCGCCGAGCGGATCCTCGCCGCAGGCGTCTCCGGCCGCGGTCGCAGCGACCTGCCGATCGCCGGCGTCGACGACGAGCGGTTCGGTCCGCGACCGGTCGACCCCGACGCGCTGCCCGACGACGAGCTGCTCCGCGTCGCGTCCGCGTTGATCGCCGACGACGTCGCCGCCACGGCGAGTACGCCGGCGCCGGAGCGCTCCCTCATCGACCGCGCCCGTTCGGTACGACGTCCCTGGGTGCGCTCGTTCGTCATCGTCGGCATGCAGTGGCGTGCCGACGCCGTCCGCGCGGAACTGGTCGCGCACGGCCACCGTCCGGGCGGGCGCCGGCCCACGGCGTACCTGCTCGCCGACGACCTCGGCGCCGTCCTGGCCCAGGCCTGGACCGCCCGCTCCTTCGACCAGGGCGGCGTGACCTGGCAGCACTTCCTGCGCTCCTTCGCGGGCGCCGGCCACCTGCCGCCGCGGGCCGACCTGGCCCGGATGGCCCGCTCCGCCGCGCACAAGTACGGCGCAGAGAACGTCCGGATCGTCCTCGACGAGGCGCAGCTCGCCGACGAGCTCGGCGTCCGCCGGATCGCCGGGCCCCCGCACCTCGGCGCCAACGCGGTCGACCTCGCCCGACGCGTCGGCGAGCCGCTCGGCCTGCTCGTCGCGACCGACGACCGCCCGGGGCTGCTGCGGGCCACGCTCGGCGCCCGGCTGGCCGGCGCGGGCGGTCCGCTGCCCACCGTCCCGGCGCGCTGGGAGACCTGGCTGAGCACGCAGGCGGAGCGAACTCGCCACGACATCGCCGCGGCTGGCTACCCTGTCCTCGGCGATCTCGACCAGCTGTTGCCGCGGCCCGTGGGGGCGGACCCGGTCTTCCCGGTCGACGCCGAGGTGCTCGCGCTGGCGCTGGGCCTGCTCCTCGACCCTGTCACGGCGCCGGTTGAGGTCGAAGCGTGAGTCGCCGGGTCCTGCTCCATGTCGGTACGCCGAAGACGGGGACGTCGTACCTCCAGGACGTGCTCTTCCAGAACCGCGACAAGCTGCTCAAGCAGGGCGTGCTCTATCCGGCCGACCGGTTCGACGCCCACTTCCTGGCCGCGCTCGACCTGATGCGGCTGCGCTGGGGCGGGCTCGAGCAGGAGGCCGTCGGCGCCTGGGACCGGCTCGCCGCGCAGGTCCGCGAGCACGACGACACCGCGATCATCAGCCACGAGATCCTCGCGACGGCGTCCCGGACGCAGGTCGCCCGCGCGCTCAGCTCGATCGGCCACCGCCTCGGCGGCGACACGCGGGACGGCGGCACCGAGGTGCACCTGATCCTGTCGGTGCGCGACCTGGTGCGGCAGATCCCCGCGGAGTGGCAGGAGAACGTCAAGCACCGCGCCGGCTTCAGCTTCGCGCGCTTCCTCGAGCTGATCCACGACCCCGAGCGCAACCACCGCGTGGGCGCCTGGTTCTGGGGCGTGCAGGAGATCCCCGACATCCTCGCCCGCTGGGGCGCCGACCTGCCGCCCGAGCGGATCCACCTGGTCACCGTGCCGCCCGCCGGCGGCCCGCCGGACCTGCTCTGGAAGCGGTTCAGCGAGGCGTTCGACCTCGACCGGCTCGACCTCGACCTCACCACCGAGCGCGCCAACCCGAGCCTCGGCGTACCCGAGTCGGCGCTGATCCGCCGGATCAACCGCACCGTCGGCCGCGACCTGCCGCCGCAGCACTACCGGCCGATGGTCCGCGAGCTGCTCGCCCACCAGACCCTCTCCAAGCGGACCAGGTCGCCGCGCCTGGGCCTGCCGCCCGAGCAGTACCCGTGGGTGCACGAGCTCGCCGACTCCTGGATCACCGAGCTCGCCGCCCGGGGGTACGACGTCGTGGGCGACCTCGAGGACATCCGCGGTGCCGCGGCGCCCGCCGGCAAGTGGGCCGACCCCGACCACCCGTCGGAGCGTCAGGTCGCCACCGCCGGGGTCGACGCGATCAAGGCGCTGCTGCTGGAGTACGCCAAGTCGGAGACCGAGAACGAGAAGCTCCGCGCGAAGCTCGAGGACACCCGCCGCGAGCTGATGCGGGCGCGGACGCCGCGGCTGCTCCGCTCGATGGAGTGGACCGTGCAGACGATGGAGCGCAGCAAGCCGGGCCGCAAGGCGCTGGGGGCCTACCGGTCGGCGCGCGGGCGACCGCAGCTGTAACTCGGTGTTCATAGATCCACCACGGTGCTGTGACCGGTAACGACACCGTGGCAGATGCTGCTCGACCGTGGTGGATGAACGAACACCGAGTTACATGAGGGGCCGCGGCAGGAACTCACGGCCCGCGTACCGCCCGACCCGCCACGTGCTCCACCCGTCGGCGACCGCGCCGACGGCGCCGCCGACCAGCGGCACCCGCTTGCCCACGGTGGTGGCTACCCGCTTGCCGATCACCCGGCCGACCAGCTCGCCCGCGAGGACTGTCGAGACGGTGCGGTCGAGGGTCGGGTCGTGGTGGGGCGCGGTGGCGATCGCCATCGGAGGCGCGGGGATCTCGCTGCGCTTGACCATCTTGGTGACGACGTCCTCGCCGAGGATGCAGACCAAGATGGCGTTGCGGACCCGCGGGTCGGCGAGGTCGTAGCCGCGCAGGTGGGCGATGCCCGCGACCATCCGGCACTGGATGAGCGCCAGCCCGGCGATGCTCGCGGGCGCGACGATGGTGGCGGTGATCAGGCCGCCGAGGTTGGTGGCGAGGCCCTCGACGCCGGCGTACGCGACGTGGTTCTCGATCACCTCGCGCACCGCCTTGTCGACGTTGCCGCGCTGCTCGCGCAGCTGCGCGTCGGCGGCCTGGGCCGCCGGTGGGAGGGGGCCGACGCCGACGATCGCGCGGTGCAGCGCCTCGCGGACGAAGGACTGGGTCAGCCCGGGCGCCAGCTGGGTGACGCGCGGCGCGAGCTGGCGTGCCGCCTCGACAGCGAGGCCCTTCTTGACCGATGCCATGCCGTCCAGCCTAGAGGGGGCCCCTACGCTCCTCCTGTGCCGATCGAGCCGCCCGTGACTCCCTGGGTCTTCCCGAGCCGGGAGGACCTGGCCGCGCTGCCGCTCGAGGACCTGGACGACGACGAGACCGACGACACCGCCGACGACACCGCCGACGACACCGCCGACGACACCGCCGACGACACCGACGGCATCGACGACTTGGCGGCCGTCTTCGACGACGAGGGCGAGGGCCGCCACGACGGCAGCGACCTGGTCGCGATCGGCGCCGACCTGGAGGCCGGGACGCTGCTCGCCGCCTATCGCTCCGGCCTCTTCCCGATGCCCGAGGGCCGCTCGGTCGGCTGGTGGTGCCCGGCGTTCCGCGGTGTCCTGCGGCTTGACGCGCTGCGGGTGTCGCGGTCGCTGCGGCGCTCCGCACGCGACTTCGAGATCCGGATCGACACCGCCTTCGACGAGGTGGTCGCCGCCTGCGCGGACCCGCGCCGTCCGCACGGCTGGATCGACGCCCGCATCGCCCGCGCGTACGGCGAGCTGCACCGGCTCGGCTGGGCCCACTCGGTCGAGACCTGGCAGGACGGCCGGCTCGTCGGCGGTCTGTACGGCGTGGGCATCGGCGGACTGTTCGCCGGCGAGTCGATGTTCCACCACGTCACCGACGCCTCGAAGGTGGCGCTGCTGGGCCTGGTCCGGGCGCTGCAGAGCGACCCCGAGGGCGCGGCCGGCCGGCGGCTGATCGACGTCCAGTGGGCGACCGCGCACCTGAGCAGCCTGGGGGTGGAGCAGGTTCCGCGGGCGACCTACCTCGCGGCCTTGGGGCCGCTGCTCGACGTCCCGGATGCGGCCTGCTGGACCCGCTGACCGCGGTGGAGCGCCGTGACGCGATCCACGCGCGTCACGGACTGTCAACCTGCAGTTCGCCTCGATCTGTGAATAGTCTGAGAGCAATGGGGCAGGGTGACGCCAGGTCGCCGGATCGACTGCGCCCTGCCCGTGGGCACGCGCCGCCGGCGTCTGCCCCCAAGAAAGGAATCGACATGACCACGATCAAGCGCCCGCTGGCAGCCGCCGGCGTCGCCGTCCTGCTCGGCCTCACCCTGTCCGCCTGCGGCGGCAGCTACCCCGAGGACGCCTCCAAGAAGGACTTCTGCGGCGGACTGAAGGACATCGCCACCGCGTCGACCGTCAAGGGCGACGAGCCGAACGAGGCGGAGTGGAAGAAGATCCAGAAGTCGTACGGCGACCTCGGCGACATCGGTACCCCGAAGGGCATCGGCAAGGACGAGCGCGCCGGCTTCGAGGTCGTCGTCGGCGCCATCACCGACCTCGACTACAACGAGGCCAAGAAGTCGTTCGGCGACAAGGACGGCAGCAGCGACATCCCGGGCGTCTCCAAGGACGACCAGAAGAACGCCGAGGCGTTCTTCGTCTACGCCGGCAAGACCTGCGCGTCCGAGCTGGGCGGCTGATCCGTCGTACCTCACGGAGGGCGTGCCCTCCGCCCGCTCCCGGACGGAGCGGCACCCCCCAGTGGCACCTACGAAAGGAACCCCGAGCATGAGCTCGATCAAGCGCCCGCTGGCCGTCGCCGGCGCCGCCGTCCTGCTGGGTCTCTCGCTCTCCGCCTGTGGCGGTGGCGACGGCCCGAAGGACGCCTCGGTCAAGGACTTCTGCAACGCCGTCAACGGTGAGGCCGACAGCGCCGCCTTCCTCGAGGCCTACGGCAAGAAGGACTACGACAAGCTCGCCGAGCTGGTGAAGAAGCAGGGCGAGCGGGCCGCGAAGGTCGGCACACCCAAGGGCATCCCGGACGACGCGCGCCAGGGCTTCGAGATCTCGATCGACGCCGCCAAGGACGT
The DNA here is from genome assembly GCF_039537225.1 of Nocardioides ginsengisoli. Classification (NCBI taxonomy): domain Bacteria; kingdom Bacillati; phylum Actinomycetota; class Actinomycetes; order Propionibacteriales; family Nocardioidaceae; genus Nocardioides; species Nocardioides ginsengisoli. The sequence goes on along the minus strand of NZ_BAABAC010000026.1, from coordinate 5,914 downwards.
CAACGGCGACGACATCAAGAAGGCGTTCGAGGACGGCGACAACGCCGACACCTTCGGCACGAAGATCTCGAAGGACGACGAGAAGAAGGTCAAGGCGTTCGGGGAGTACCAGGCCAAGACCTGCGCCGACAGCACCCCGACCGAGCTCCCGACGGACCTGCCGTCCGGCCTGCCGACGGACCTGCCGACGAACCTCCCGTCCGGCCTGCCGACGGACCTCCCCTCGGGCTTCCCGACCGAGCTCCCGAGCGACCTCTCGAGCCTGCTCTCGAACCTGCCGACGGACCTCGCCTCGCAGTGATCAGCCGATCCGGCTGAACGACGCGCGCGACCCCCGCACCTGCGCCAGGTGCGGGGGTCGCTGCGTCGCAGGGGGCGGGCGTCGAGCGGTCAGAGCACCTGCGGCGGGTGCGCGCCGTCGGCGACCATCGCCCGCCCGTCGCGCTCCCAGCCGATCATCCCGTCGACCAGGTTGACGACGTCGTAGCCCTGCTGCGCGAGGTAGGCGACGGCCCGCGCCGAGCGCCCGCCGGCCTTGCAGACGACGAGCGTCTGCGGGGCCTCGAGCTCGACGAACTCGCCGAGCCGCGCGGGCAGCTCCATCAGGGGGATGTGGACGGCGCCGTCGATGTGGCCGGCGGCCCACTCGTCGTCCTCGCGTACGTCGAGCACCACCAGGCCCTCGGGCAGCGGGTTGGGGACGCCGGCGATCTCGACCGAAGGGATCATGCCTCCAGCCTAGGCGGCGGGTCAGGCGGCGCCCGCGCGGCCCAGCAGCGCGGGGATGAGTGCGGCGAGCGCGGTCGCGGTCAGCAGCGCGAGGGTGACCTTGCGGAAGCGCTCGGGCGGCAGGTGCGGGCGCAGCCGCACGCCGAGCGCGCCGCCGATGACCACCGACGGCAAGGTCCACCCGAGCACGACGAGGATGTCGGGAGTGATCGCGCCGACCACCGTGAAGACCGCGATGCTGATCAGGTCGAGGAGCGTGAAGATCGTGGTCAGCGTGGCTCGGAAGGCCGCGGGCGGGAAGTGCCGCGCGGTGAGGGTGAACACGAGCGGCGGTCCGTTGGTGCCGACGGAGGTGGTCAGCGCCCCGGAGAGCAGGCCGGAGCCGTAGTCGAGCCGCCGCCCGGCGTGCTGGAGGTTGATCCCCCTAGCCAGGACGGCGACCGCCGCGAGCCCGGCGACGCCGATGAGCAGTTGCAGGGTCCGGGCGTCGGCCAGCCGGAACAGGACGACGCCCGCGACCATGCCGACACTTGCGCCGAGCAGCATCCGCCGGGCGACCGGCCAGACGCAGGCGCGGCGTCCGTCGACCGCCTGCCAGGCGGTCCCGAGGAAGCCGATCATCAGCGCCAGGACGACGGCCGCGTGTGCGTCGACCGTCAGCGCCAGCAGCGGCGTCGCGGCCAGCGCGAATCCGAACCCGGTCGCCTGCTGGAGCATCGACGCGAAGGCGACCACCAGCGCCGCGGTGGCGAGGGTGGTCGGGTCGGTCACGCAGGCGATCGTTCCAGGTCGCCGCCCGGCGAGGGCGGCGCAGGTCCGCTCAGCGGGCCGCGGCGATGCGCGCCTCGCCGAGGCCGACGATCGCCTCGGCGAGCAGCTCCATCGCGGCGGTCAGGTCGCGCCGCGGATCGGCCTGCTGGGCGACGAAGGTCCCGTCGAAGCCGGCGATCCCGAAGTAGTCGAGCTCGTCGGCGATCCGCTGCGCGACCTCGGCGCCGTGGGGCGCGAAGGCGGTGGCGATCTCCCGGATCCCGAACTCGCGGGCACACCTCATCAACCGCTGCTGGCACGGGGCGCAGCTGGAGCACGCGGACGAGTTCAACCGGCTGGTCGCGGACTTTGTCCACAACGCCTGACCTGAGGGTTGACTTAGTGTCGGAATCCCCGCTGAAGAGGGGATTCCGACGCTTCCTGACGGTTGCAAACGGCAGGAAGTGCAAGGATCCCCGCTGAAGCGGGGATTCCCACACCTACTTGAGCAGTCGGCTCATCCGTCGATCGGCCAGCAGCTTGCCGCCGGTCTGACAGGTCGGGCAGTACTGCAGGCTCGAGTCGGCGAAGGACACCTCGCGCACGATGTCGCCGCACACCGGGCACGGCTTGCCGGTCTGGCCGTGGACGGCGAGGTGGGACTTCTTCTCCGCCTTCAGCTCGCTCGCGGCCAGCCCGCGCGAGCGTTCGACCGCGTCGCCGAGCGTGTCGCGTACGGCGGCGTAGAGCACGGCGAGCTCGTCGTCGGCGAGGCTGTCGGCGGGCTTGAAGGGCGACATCCGCGCCGCGTGCAGGATCTCGTCGGAGTAGGCGTTGCCGATGCCGGCGATGGTGCCCTGGTGGCGCAGCACGCCCTTGAGCTGCTTGCGGCCGGCGTCGGCGAGGATGGCGGCGAGCCGCTCGATGGTGAAGTCGTCGGTGAGCGGGTCGGGGCCGAGGCTGGCGATGCCGGGGACGTCGAGCGGGTCGCGGACCAGGTAGAGGGCGAGCGACTTCTTGGTGCCGGCCTCGGTGATGTCGAGGCCGGGGGAGACGCCGTCGCGCTCGTCGAGGACCACCCGGACGGCGAGCGTCGACTTCGTGCTGGGCCGCGGCGGGAGGGCGGGGACCTCGTCCTTCCAGCGCACCCACCCGGCGCGGGCGAGGTGCAGGATCAGGTGGAGGCCGCTGGCCTCGATGTCGAGGAACTTGCCGTGCCGTCGTACGTCGTCGACGAGTGTGCCCTCGATCGCCGAGAGCGGCGGCTCGTAGGTCTTCAGCGCGCTGAACGCGGCGATGTGGACGCGGGTGAGGGCGCGACCGTCGAGCCGGCCGCGCAGATCGAGGGCCAGCGCCTCGACTTCAGGGAGCTCAGGCACACCGACAGCCTAGGGCGACCCGCCGACGGATGGGCCGGACGAGCCGTATGCCCGGGGACTTCGTCCCGATAGTCGGACGCGCCAGTGACCTCGTCCGGCGTGCCGCGTTGGTCGGGCATCGGCGTCACTCGGGAGGCCGCACACCCCCTCTCCCGAAAGACGGTCCCATGGACATCCGGCACCTGACCTTGGCCCCGCTCGCCCTCGTGGCGGTCGTCGGCATCGCTCCCTCCGCCTCCGCGGCCCCCGCGCCCACGCCGGCGCCGGTCATCCCCGCGCCCGACCGGCCGTGCGGCCAGCCCGCCGTCGACCCGGTCTACGAAAGCATCCAGCACCCCGCCGTCACCGAGACGGTCCCGGCCGTCACCCGCGACGAGTGGCGCTGGACGCGGACCGTCGACGTGGTCGAGCGGGCGTACGCGCGGGTGGTGACGGCGGCGTCTGGGACGGTCCACTGGACCCGCGCCGTCGACGTCCTCGAGCGGGCCTTCGCGACGACCGTCATCGACCGTGCCCACGTCGCCGGCACCCCGGAGGTCGGCCACCACGAGACCCGTGTGGTGACGCCGGCAATGACCCAGACCTTCTGGGAGTACGTCCAGCAGTCCAACGGCAAGACCCGGTGGGAGGTCGAGGGCTGGAACGCCGGCGACGGCGGCAAGGGCTGGTCCTGGACCGGTCGCACCGACGTCCGCGAGATCACGCCCGCGGTCACCACCCAGGTGTGGGTCGTCGACCATCCGGCCGTCGCCGAGGTCACCGAGCTCTCGCACGTCGAGACCACCTGGGTCCTGGACGGCGCCACCCCGCCCGCGGGCGCCACCGCCACCGGCGCGACCCGCGTCGCGTCGACCAGCACCGACACTCGCGACCTCGCGCCCGGCGTCGTACCGGACGGTGCGGGGTGGGTCGAGGGCGCTTACACCGAGACCACGCCCGCCGTCGTCGACACGATCTGGGTGCGGGACGGCGACCCGGTCGCCGCGGGCTATGACGCCACCGGCGCCACCCGGCCCGGCACGCCCGACGTCGAGACGACGTCCGACACCTCGGCGCTGCCGCCGGCCGGCGACGGCTGGACCGCGGTCGCCGAATCGCTCGTCGTCGTCGAGGTCATCGCCGCGCGGGTCGTCGAGATCTCGCCGGCCTGGGTGGAGGACTTCATCCTGGTCCCGGGCCTGCCCGCCACCCCGGCGTGCGCGGAGTCGGAGGGCTCCGGTGAGGAGCCCGGCACCGATCCCGGCACCGACCCCGGCACCGACCCCGGCACCGACCCCGGCACCGACCCCGGCACCGACCCCGGCACCGACCCGGTCGTGCCGGCCGAGGGCGGGGACGACGGCGAGGTCATCGGCGAGGTCGAGGTGGGCCCGGCCGGCGACGTCGCTCCGGCCGTCGCGACGCCCGCGGCCGCCGTCCTCCCGGCGACCGGTGGACCGGTCGACCCCTGGCTGGTCGCGCTCGGGTTCGGCAGCGTCGTCGCCGGCGCGGTGACCCTGCGGGTCAGCGCGCGAGCAGCGCGACGCTGAGCCCGAAGAGGCAGACCAGGCCCACCAGCCCGACGGTCAGGACGACGACCGCGACCGTCCGCATCCCCGGGGTGTGGTCGGTCGAGCCCGAGCGGTAGGCGACCGCCCGTACCATCCCCGCGGGCAGGGTGCCGGCGGTGACGATGAGAGCGATCGACCACGCGAAGCCCAGGCCGTCCACTCCCGACCGGTGCCCGATCGGCGCCGTCGCAGACCCAGGGCGGCTGGCCGGTCGCGTCCACGATCCTCGATGCGACACGCTAGGCGAATCTAAGGCGCAGCCTAGAGAGCCGGATACCGTCGCATCATGGACCCGATCCGCAACCCGTACGCGCCCGGCGCCGGCCAGCGCCCGCCCGAGCTCGCCGGTCGCGACGAGCAGCTGCGGGCGTTCGACGTCGTCCTGGAGCGGGTCGCGCGGGGGCGTCCGGAGCGGTCCCTGGTGCTGACCGGGCTGCGTGGGGTCGGCAAGACGGTGCTGCTCAACGCGCTGCGCTCGGCGGCGGTCCGCAAGGGCTGGGGCACCGGCAAGCTGGAGGCGCGCCCCGACCAGTCGCTGCGGCGGCCGGTGTCGTCGGCGCTGCACCAGGCGGTCCGCGAGCTCGGACACCCGGAGCCGGCGGAGACCGATCACGTCCTCGGCGTGATCCGGTCGTTCGCGCAGCGCGAGGCGGGCGCCGACGCCAAGCTCCGCGACCGGTGGTCGCCGGGCATCGACGCGCCGGTCGTCCGCGGCCGGGCCGACTCCGGCGACGTCGAGATCGACCTCGTCGAGCTGCTCACCGACGTCGGCGGGCTCGCAGCCGACGTCGGCAAGGGCGTCGCGGTGTTCATCGACGAGATGCAGGACCTCGGCGCCGACGACATCTCCGCGCTCTGCGCCGCCTGCCACGAGCTGAGCCAGAACGGCCTGCCCGTGATCGTCGTCGGCGCGGGACTGCCCCACCTGCCCGCCGTCCTCTCGGCCAGCAAGTCCTACTCCGAGCGCCTCTTCTCCTACCAGCGCATCGACCGGCTCTCCCGCGACGCCGCCGACCGTGCCCTCGTCGCGCCCGCCGCCGAGGAGGACGCCGAGTTCACCCCCGAGGCCCTCGCCGCCATGTACGACGCAACGCGCGGCTACCCCTACTTCATCCAGGCCTACGGCCGCTCCGTCTGGGACCTCGCCCCACGCGCGCCCATCACCGTCGACGACGTCGCCGTCGCCGGACCCGAGGCCGAGCGCGAGCTCGCCGTCGGCTTCTTCGGCTCGCGCTACGAGCGCGCCACCCCCGCCGAGCGCGACTACCTGCGGGCCATGGCCGACGCCGCCGTCGCCGACAGCGAGGACGGCCTCGAGGACCCGGTCGGCTCGGTCGCCACCGCCGACGTGGCCAACGTGCTGGGCAAGAAGCCGCAGTCCCTTTCGCCCGCGCGCGACTCACTGCTCAAGAAGGGCCTGATCTACTCCGGCGAGCGGGGGCGGATCGCCTTCACGGTGCCGCACTTCGGGCGGTATCTGCGCACCCAGGCGTGACTGCCCGAACG
>NZ_BAABAC010000025.1:157071-183647 GCF_039537225.1 Nocardioides ginsengisoli | reverse complement strand
GCCGCGGGTCTGCAGGCGGCTCGGGTGGTCGCGGCGGGCGCGGCGGCGCCGGTGCGGCCGGCGGGCGCGGGGGCCGGCGGAAGAACGACGACGACCAGTACGACGAGCAGGACCTCTTCGACGACGGCAGCGACTGGCTCGACGACGAGGGCACGGCGCCCGGCGTCCTCGGCTGATCCTCCTCCGCCGGGATCCTCGTCCCACCCGGCATTCCTGTCGCGAAATCGGCGATTTCACGACACGGATGCCGGGTGAGACCCCGGCCCGGCTCAGGAGCGAGTGGCGGGGCGCACCGTCTTCGAGTGGCTGTGCTCGACGTCCGTCAGCTCCGTCATGAAGCTGTCGGCCCACGCCTTCACGTCGTGCTGGGCGATCTGGCGACGCATCGCGCGCATCCGGCGGGTGAGCTCCTTGGGCTCGGCCCCGTAGGCCTCGAGCAGGGCAGCCTTCATGCCGTTCATGTCGTACGGGTTGACCAGCCAGGCCTGGCGCAGCTCGTCGGCGGCGCCGGCGAACTCGGAGAGGACGAGCGCGCCGTCCTCGTCGGTGCGGCAGGCGACGTACTCCTTGGCGACCAGGTTCATCCCGTCGCGGTACGGCGTCACGACCATCACGTCCGCGGCCCGGTAGAGGGCCGCCATCTCCTCGCGCGGGTACGACGTGTGCAGATAGCTGATCGCCGGCCGCCCGATCCGCCCCAGGTCGCCGTTGAGCCGTCCGACCAGGCGCTCGATGTCGTCGCGCAGGTTGCGGTAGTGCTCGACCCGCTCCCGCGACGGGACGGCGACCTGCACGAAGACCGCGTCGTCGACGGTGAGCGCGCCGTCGCTGATCAGCTCGCCGAAGGCGCGCAGCCGGGCGTAGATGCCCTTGGTGTAGTCGAGCCGGTCGATGCCGAGGAAGATCTTCTTCGGGTTGCCGAGCGCCTCGCGGATCGCGTCCGCGCGGTCGCGGACGGCGGGGGAGTTGGCGAGCTCCTCGAAGCCGGCGGCGTCGATCGAGATCGGGAAGGCGGCGGCGCGGACGGTGCGGCCGTCGGGCAGGTAGACCAGGTCGCGGTGGGTCTTGTGGCCGACCCGCTGGCGGACCAGGCGGATGAAGTTCTGGGCGGCGCCGGGCAGCTGGAAGCCGATCAGGTCGGCGCCGAGCAGTCCCTCGAGGATCTGCCGGCGCCACGGGAGCTGCTGGAAGAGCTCGGCCGGCGGGAACGGGATGTGCAGGTAGAAGCCGATCCGCAGGTCGGGGCGCAGCTCGCGGAGCATCTGCGGCACCAGCTGCAGCTGGTAGTCGTGCACCCACACGGTGGCGTTCGGAGCGGCCAGCTCGGCGGCCGACTCGGCGAATCGCCGGTTGACCTTGACGTAGGTGTCCCACCACTCGCGGTGGAACTCCGGCTTGGCGACGACGTCGTGGTAGAGCGGCCACAGGGTGCCGTTGGAGAAGCCCTCGTAGTGCTCCTCGATCTCGTCGGCCGTCATCGACAGCGGCACCAGGTCGAGACCGTCGATCTTCAGCGGCTTGAGGCGCTGGCCGGTGCCGCCGGGCCAGCCGATCCAGACCCCGTCGTGGGCACGCATCACGGGCTCGATCGCGGACACGAGTCCGCCGGGGGAGCGCCGCCAGGCGGCCTTCCCCCTGGCGTCGGTGACGCGGTCGACGGGCAGGCGGTTGGCGACGATCACGAGGTCATGGCCCACGCGCTCACCCTAGACGGCGAAGTGTCGGGCTGGCTGGATGGTCGGTGGAGCGGGCGATCCCTAGCGTGGTGGCCATGAACCCCCTGCGCCGCCTGCTCCCCGACACGGCCTACGCGATCTCCGCGCTGGTGCTGGCCGTCCCTGCCTTCTCCATCGCGATCGCGGGCCTCGCCGCCGGGCTCGGTACGGCGGTCGTGGCCGGCCTCGGGCTCGTCGTCCTCGTCGGCACCGTGTACGTCGCCCGCGGGTTCGCGCACGTCGAGCGGCTCCGCCTCTCCGGGATGCTCGGGGTCGCGGCGCCGCGGCCGTCGTACCTGCGGGCGCAGCCGGGCCGCGGCCGGGTGCACGCGCTGCTGACGCCGCTGCGCGACACGCAGTCGTGGCTCGACGTCCTGTGGAGTGTGGTCGGCTTCGTGACCGGGATCTTCGCGTTCGTGCTGACCGTGAGCTGGTGGGCGCTGGTGCTGGGCGGGCTGACGTACTGGTTCTGGCAGCAGTACCTCCCGTTCGACGACGCCGACAACCTCACCCTCGCCGAGATCCTCGGGCTCGGGCACGGCCGGCGGCCGGAGTCGCTGCTCTATCTGGCGATCGGCGCGCTGGCGACATTGGCGCTGCCGTTCGTGGTCCGCTTCGCGGCCGCCGTCCACGCCGGGACGGCGCGGGTGCTGCTGTGCAGCCGTGCCGAGCTGCAGGCGCGGATGGGCGTGATCGAGGAGAGCCGGGCGTCGGCGCACCGGGCCGAGGCGCAGTCGCTGCGCCGGCTGGAGCGCGACATCCACGACGGCCCGCAGCAGCGGCTGATCCGGCTCGGCATGGACCTCGGCCGGGCCCGCCACCAGCTCGCGAACGACCCGGCGACCGCGGCCGAGACGCTCGACTCCGCCGTCGCGCAGACGCGGGAGGCGGTCGAGGAGCTGCGCGCCCTCTCCCGCGGGATCGCCCCGCCGCTCCTGGTCGACCGCGGGCTGGCCGCGGCGGTGGAGGAGATGGCGTCAGGGCAGGCGTTCCCGGTGACGGTCGCGGTCGACGTCCCGCGCGAGCTGCCGGTGGCGGCCGAGACGACGGCGTACTTCGTGGTCGCCGAGGCGCTGACCAATGTCGCCAAGCACAGCCAGGCGAGTCGCGCCCACATCGCGGTGGCGCAGCGCGAGGGATCGCTCGTGGTGACCGTCGACGACGACGGCCACGGCGGTGCCCGGCTCGCGCCGGGTCGCGGACTTGCCGGATTGCGGGAGCGACTGGCCGGCGTCGAGGGAGCCCTCGAGGTGGCCTCCCCGGAGGGCGGTCCCACGCGGCTGCTCGCCACCGTGCCACTGTCGTGAGCATGACGAGCCTGAGGATCGTGGTCGCCGACGACTCCGTGCTGCTGCGCGAGGGGCTGCAGCTGCTGCTCGCCGAGGCCGGCCACGAGGTCGTGGCGGCGGTCGGCGACGGGCCGTCGTACGTCGACGCGATGCTCGCGCACCGCCCCGACCTCGGCATCGTCGACGTCCGGATGCCGCCCAGCCACACCGACGAGGGGCTGCGCGCGGCGGTCGCCGTACGGCGGGCGTGGGCGGAGGCGCCGGTCCTCGTCCTCTCGCAGTACGTCGTCGCGTCGTACGCCGACGAGCTGCTCGCCACCGGCGCGACGGGCGTCGGCTACCTGCTCAAGGACCGGGTGAGCGAGGTGGGGGAGTTCCTCGCCTCGCTCGACACCGTGGCCGGCGGCGGGACGGCGCTCGACCCGCTCGTCGTCCGCCAGCTCCTGGAGCGGCGCGGCGACCCGGTCCACGCGCTCACGCCGCGCGAGCGCGAGGTTTTGACGCTGATGGCCGAGGGACGGTCGAATGTCGCGGTCGCCGAGGCGATGACGGTCACCCTCGGAGCCGTCGAGAAGCACACCCAGCGGATCTTCGCCAAGCTCGGTCTCCCGCCCGACGACGACCAGTCCCACCGCCGGGTGCTGGCCGTGCTGCGCTTCCTGCGCGCCGAATGACATCGATGTGATTCGCGGGTTACAGTGGCACCTGAAGACTTGTCGGATGTGCCACCCCGAGTGTCGAGGAGACCGGATGAACGCCGAGCGCAGCCAGGAGGCCGCCGGTGGCGCGGCCGTCCCCGGAAGCCTGAGCGAGCGCGACACCCAGATCCTGGAGTTCGAGCGCCAGTGGTGGAAGTACGCCGGCGCCAAGGAGTCGGCGGTGCGCGAGCAGTTCGACATGAGTGCCACCCGCTACTACCAGGTGCTCAACGCCCTGATCGACCGTCCCGAGGCGCTCGCCGCCGACCCGCTGCTGGTCCGCCGTCTGCGCCGCCTCCGCTCCCAGCGGCAGCGCCAGCGCTCGGCCCGCCGGCTGGGCTTCGAGATCTGACCGACCGGCCCGTCCGGCCCACCGTCCACCCAGAGAGGCGGCCATGACCTTCCCCACCTGGTCCTCCACTCGCACCCACGACGAGCGCGGCGCCGTCCTGCCCTCGCCCGTGGTGCTGCTCAGCATCGTCGCCGTCGCCCTCGCCGCGATCGCCTTCGTCGCCACCCGCGGCGACCACGCGCCCGAGCGCGACATCTCCGCCACCAAGGCCGCCGCCACGCCGACCGGCTCCGCCACGGCCGGTGACGGCACCGCCACCGGCCAGCCCTCCGACGGCACCTCCGACCGGCCTTCCGCCGAGGCGAAGCCGACGCCCAAGCCCGTCGTCCGCGCCGACCACGCCGTCGTCGTCTTCAACAACACCCGGATCACCGGCCTCGCCAGCCGGGTCGCCGACCGGGTCAAGCAGGCCGGCTGGCGGGTCGCCGCGGCCGACAACTGGTACGGCACCGTCCCGGCGACCACCGTCTACTTCCCCAAGGGCAAGAAGGCCGTCGCCGAGCAGCTCGCGCTCGACCTCGGTGTCGCCCGCGTGCTCCCCGCCGACACGAGCAGCGACATGAGCTCGACCAACCTCACCCTGATCCTCACCGGCGAGTTGGACTAGTCCGTCTCGCCGAGCGCGTCTCCGACGCGGAGGGGGGCAGCAAGCTGCCAGGGCGCGTCTCCCGCCGCGCTGCCGGCCTGCTCTCCGGGCCGAGCGCGTCTCCGACGCGGAGGGGGCAGCAAGCTGCCAGGGGCGCGTCTCCCGCCGCGCTGCCGGCCTGCTCTTCGGGCCGAGCGTTCACCTACCCGTCACCAACCCGAACGGGCGACGTGATGGGATGGGGCGATGAGGTTCCCCACCGATGAGGGCCGCCAGAGGTACGACGCGCTCGTCCGCGCCGCGCCCCGGACGGTCGTGGGCCTGGACTTCGACGGCACCCTCGCGCCGATCGTCGACGACCCCGCGCAGGCGCACATCCACCCAGATGCGGCCGGCGTCCTGCTCGAGCTGGCCCGCGAGGTCGCCGCGATCGCGGTGATCACCGGCCGGCCCGCCCGGCAGGCGCTCGACCTCGGCGGCCTCGAGGAGGTCGGCGACGAGCTCGCGGCCGAGGGCAAGGAGCTGTTCGTCTTCGGCCAGTACGGCAACGAGCGCTGGAGCTCGCAGCACCGTCGGATCGCGGCGCCGCGACCGCCACGCGGGCTGGCGACCTTCGAGCGCGACCTGCCGCGGGCGCTGCGCTCGGCCGACGCTGCCGATGCCTACGTCGAGGACAAGGGGCTCGCGGTCGCCGTCCACACCCGGCGGCTGGCCGACCCCGACGGCGCCTTCCACCGGCTGCTGCCGCCGCTGCAGGCCCTCGCCCAGCGCCACGGGCTCGTGCTCGAGCCGGGTCGCGCGGTGATCGAGGTCCGCTCGCCCGGCTCGCACAAGGGGATGGTCGTCGACCGGCTCGCCGCCGTCACCGACGCCGAGGGCTTCCTGTTCGCCGGCGACGACCTCGGCGACGTCGAGGCGTTCGAGGCGGTCGAGGCACTGCGCCAGGAGGGGCTGGCGACGCTGCGGGTCTGTTCGGCGTCCAGCGAGGAGAGCGCCCTGATCGCGCTGTCGGACGTCGTCGTCCGCGGACCGGACGGCGTCCTCGAGCTGCTCCGCGAGTTGGCCCGGGACGCCCGCGCCCTCCGCTGACCGCGCGCCGGTCTCGTGCCTGACCTCGCAGGTCTCAATATGTGGACATCTGTCTCGAATGTCGGGATCTCGATTGGGAGATCGCCGGGGCTCGCCCTTAGGCTGTCCGTGCTCATCCAGAGGGACTGAGGGAACGGCCCTGAGAAGTCCCGGCAACCGCCGCGAACTCCCGTCGACCTGCCTGCAGGCGACGTCGCGGAAACGGTGCCAAATCCGACCCGCGCGAGAGTCGCCGGGACAGATGAGAAGGAGGAATCCATGAGCGCCGTTGTGACCGATGCGAAGCAGCGTGGGAGCGAAGCGACCGATCGCAAGTCGGAGACGACCACCCCCACCCAGCCGGGGCTGCGCGAGGGCGCCTTCGGCAATGCGACGGCGCTGTCCTGTCGCGAGTGCGGCCACCAGGTCGCCCTGGGCCCGTTCTATGCCTGCCCCGAGTGCTTCGGCCCGCTCGAGATCACCTACGACTTCCCGCAGGTCACCCGCGAGGAGATCGAGGCCGGCCCGCGCAACATCTGGCGCTACAAGGCGCTGCTGCCGGTGCCGAGCGACATCGAGACCAGCCCCAACACCGAGCCCGGCTTCACCCGGCTGCTCAAGGCCGACAACCTGGGCCGCGAGCTCGGCATCGCCAACCTGTGGGTGAAGGACGACACCACCAACCCGACCAACTCCTTCAAGGACCGGGTCGTCGCCTGCGCGCTCAGCGCCGCCCGCGAGCTCGGCGCCAAGGTCTTCGCCTGCCCCTCGACCGGCAACCTGGCCAACGCGGTCGCCGCCGCGGGCGCCCGGGCCGGCATCAAGACCGTCGTCTTCATCCCGAGCAACCTCGAGCACCCCAAGCAGGTCAACTCGGCGATCTTCACCGACGGACTGGTCGCCGTCGACGGCAACTACGACGACGTCAACAAGCTCGCCTCCGAGATCGCCGGCGAGGAGGAGGGCTGGGCGTTCGTCAACGTCAACGTCCGCCCCTACTACGCCGAGGGCTCCAAGACGATCGGCTACGAGATCGCCGAGCAGCTCGGCTGGCGCCTGCCCGACCAGGTCGTCATCCCGGTCGCGTCCGGTTCGCAGCTGACCAAGGTCGACAAGGCCTTCCAGGAGCTGATCAAGCTCGGCCTGGTCGAGGACAAGCCCTACAAGATCTTCGGCGCCCAGGCCACCGGCTGCGGCCCCGTCGCGACCGCCTTCAAGGCCGGCACCGACGCGATCCGCCCGGTCAAGCCCGACACCATCGCCAAGAGCCTCGCGATCGGCAACCCGGCCGACGGCATCTACGTCCTCGACATCGCCCGCCGTACCGGTGGCGCCGTCGAGGAGGTCACCGACGACGAGATCCGCGCCGGCATCGTGCTCCTTGCCCGCACCGAGGGCATCTTCGCCGAGACCGCGGGTGGCACGACCACCGCCGTCACCAAGAAGCTCGTCGAGACCGGCCAGCTCGACCCCACCCTCGAGACCGTCGTCGTCAACACCGGCCACGGCCTGAAGACCCTCGACGCGATCGCCGACCAGGTCGGCGCGGCGGCCACCATCGCCCCGAGCTACAAGGCGTTCAAGGCCACCGGCATCTGAGCACCACCCACCGAGCAGAAGAGAGCGGCACCATGGCAGTCAGCGTCCGGATCCCCACCATCCTGCGCACCTACACCGGCGGCGAGTCCGAGGTGAGCGCGACCGGCGCCAACCTCGCCGAGATCCTCGACGACCTCGACGCCAACTACGCGGGCATCAAGGGCCGGATCCTCGACGAGGACGGCAAGCTGCGCCGGTTCGTCAACGTCTACGTCAACAACGACGACGTCCGCTTCGAGCAGGACCTCGCCACCCCGACGCCCGACGGCGCCGAGGTCTCGGTGATCCCCGCGGTCGCCGGCGGCTGCTGATCTCCCGTCGTACCGGACGATTCGGTCGCATTTCCGGGCGAAAAGCGACCGATTCGTCCGGTACGACGTCAACCCAGTGACCGACGCCGGGTCCGCAAGTGCGCGGACTCGGCGTCGTTCGCACACAGGGCCAGGGCGGTGTCGTAGGAGCGGCGCGCCTCGTCGACCCGGCCCAGCCGGGCGAGCAGCTCGGCCCGGACCGCCGGCAGGCGGTGTCCCGGCAGTGCCACCCCGTCCAGGGCCGCGAGCCCAGCGGCCGCGCCGTCCCGCTCGGCGACGGCCACGGCCCGGTTGAGGCGGACGACGGGGGAGGGGCGCAGGGCCAGCAGCTCGTCGTACCGCTCGACGATGCGGTCCCACCGGGTCTCGCCCGGCGTCGGCGCGATCGCGTGCTCGGCGGCGATCAGCGCCTGCAGCAGGTACGGCGCCGGCGCCGCCGTCGCCAGCGGCCGCAGCAGGTCGAGGGCCTCGCGGGTCTCGTCGGCGTGCCACCGGGAGCGATCCTGGTCGGGCAGCAGCACCAGCCGGCCGTCGACCACCCGCGCGTCGCGGCGGGCGTGCTGCAGGATCATCAGGGCGAGCAGCGCGTCCAGCTCGTCGTACCGCGTGGGGAGCAGGGCGCGCAGCACGCGCACCAGCCGGACCGCCTCGCCGGCGATGTCCGCGCGCAGCACGTCGGCGCCCGAGCCGGACGCATAGCCGCTGGTGAACGCCAGGTAGGCGATGTCGGCGACGACGTCGACGCGGGCGCCCAGTTCGTCCGGAGGCGGTACGGCGAAGCGCGCGCCGGCGAGCTTCTTGCGGGCGCGGGTCAGCCGGGCGGCCATGGTCGCGGTCGGCACCAGGAAGAGCCGCGCGATGTCGTCGGTCGGCACGCCCAGGACCAGCCGCAGGGTCAGCGCCGCGGCGGCCTCGCGGGACAGCGCCGGGTGGGCGCAGAGCAGCACGAGGCGCAGTCGCTCGTCCACGACCACCTCCCGCTCCGAGGGCGCCGCGACCACGCGCCGCGCCTGCTCCTGCGCCGACGCCTCGACCTCGAGCAGCGGCACCTTCCGCAGCGCGACGGCCTCGGTGCGCAGCGCGTCGGTGACCCGTCGGCGGGCCGCCGTGAGCAGCCAGCCGGCGGGATTGCCGGGCACGCCGGCCTCGGGCCAGGTGCGCGCCGCCGCCTCGAAGGCGTCCGCCAGCCCGTCCTCGGCAAGGTCGACCCGGCGGCACCACGCGACGAGCAGGGCCAGCAGCCGGCCCCACTCCTCGCGCAGGACGCGTTCGAGCGGCTCCACGTCGTCCCGGTCGGGATCAGGCCTCGTGGTCGACGTGGTCGACCGCGGCCCGGACCTCCACGCCGGCGCCGCCCGGCTGGGCGAGGACCGCGCAGATCTCCAGCAGGTCGTCGAGGTCGTCGCTCTCGACGGAGTAGAAGCCGCCGAGCTGCTCGACGGACTCGACGTACGGGCCTTCGGTGACGGCGACCGTGCCGTCGGCGCCGCGGCGCACGATCCGGGCGGTCGCGGCGCGGGTCAGCTCGGCGCCGCCGGTCGCCTTGTGCCCGCGCTCCTCGAGCAGGCGGCTGAACTCGGCGTGCTGGGCGTACATGGCCGCTCGCTCCTCGTCGGTGGCAGCGGCCCAGCGGCTCTCGTCGCCGGTCAGGAGTACGACGTACGTGGTCATCGGGATCATCTCCTCAAGGGATGGGGTGAGTCTGACACCTCGATGACGGGCGAGCGACGGGCGAATCGACGCTGTCACCCGGCATGACTGCTCCGATCTCCGCGAACTGCGGGCAGGAATGCCGGGTGAGACGTGGATCAGCCCAGCAGCTGCGCCGCGAGCGCCGCGCTGGCCGGGTAGTCGACCTTGCTGACCGGCGTGCGCGGCACCTCCTCGATGAACAGGATGGTCTTCGGCACCTTGTAGTTGGAGATCAGCGCGCGGCAGTGGTCGCGCAGCTGCTCGTCGGTGATCGTCGAGCCGGCCCGACGCTGCACCAGCGCGGTGACCTGCTGGCCCCAGCGCTCGTGCGGGGTGCCGACGACGACCGCGTCGAAGACCTCCTCGTGGCGCAGCAGCACCGCCTCGACCTCCTCGGGGTGCACCTTCTCGCCGCCGGTGTTGATGCACACCGAGCCGCGGCCCAGGACGGTGACCGTGCCGTCGTCCTCGCGGCGGGCGAAGTCGCCGGGGATCGCCCAGCGCACGCCGTCGATCTCCTTGAAGGTGGCGGCGGTCTTGACCGGGTCCTTGTAGTAGCCGAGGGGCACCGGGCCCGAGCGGCCGAGCATGCCGTCGACGCCCACCGGGCACGGCTTGAAGTCGGCGTCGAAGACCTCGATCTGGTCGGAGACGTCGAAGCGCGGGGCGCTCTGGGCGCCGCCCGAGCCGTCGTCCATCCGGGAGCCGGAGGCGCCGGACTCGGAGGAGCCGTAGGAGTCGAGGATGAAGCGGCCGGGCAGGGCGCGGCGGATCTCCTCGCGTACGCCGTCCGAGAGCGGCGCCGCGCCGTTGGAGACGGCGACCAGACTGGAGAGGTCCCAGCGGTCGGGCTCGGCGAGGATCGCCTCCGCGACCGGGCGGCCCATCGCGTCGCCGAGGAAGGTCAGCGAGACGACCTTCGCCTTCTCGACCAGGTCGAGCACGCCCTCGGCGGAGAAGTGCGGCTCGGTGAAGAGCGCGACGGTCTGGCCGGCGACGTGGCCGTTGCCGAGGATCCACTGGCTGCCGCCGTGCATCATCGGCCCGCAGGCGAGCAGCACCATCGGGCTCGGGTTGGCCACCGCCTCGGCGGTGAGCTGCTCGACCGACTCGAGCGGGGCGCCGTAGCGGGCGGCGTTGAGGGCGGCGCGGAGCAGGTCCTCGTTGCGCCACACGACGCCCTTGGGGTAGCCGGTGGTGCCGCCGGTGTAGAGGACGTAGCGGTCGTCGGCGGTGCGGCCGGTGACCGGGCGCTCGGGGGACGCGGCGGCGAGCGCGGCGTCGTACTCGTCGCCCAGGACGATCGTGTGCCGCAGCGTCGGGAGGTCGAGCTCGGCGAGCGCGTCGACGTACTCGGGGGCGACGATGGCGGCGACGCAGTCGGCGTTGTCGTAGAGATAGGCGAGCTCGTCGCGCAGGTACTTGTAGTTGATGTTGATCGGGACCGCCCGGGCCTTGAGGCAGCCGTAGAGCGCGTCGACCCACTCGATCCGGTTGGGGGAGTGGACGGCGACGTGCTCGCCCGGCTGCACGCCGAGGCCGATCAGGTGGTTGGCCAGCCGGGTGGCGCGCTCGTCGATCTCGGCGAAGGTCCACACCTGGTCGCCGGTGTGGACGGCGACGCGGTCGGGCAGGGCGTCGGCCATCGCCTCGAGCACGTCGGCGAGGTTGAGCGGGCGCGTCGTGGGCTCGGTGGTGGGGGTCACAGGAGAAGAGTGCCAAACTAGAACAAGTTCTCGCCAGCATCCGTCCCACTGGGTCGTCATGATGGGGGCGTGACCAACCATCACTACGCCCTCGACCTGGTCTGGCAGGGCAACCGCGGCACCGGCACCAGCGGCTACCGCGACTACGACCGCACCGTGCTGCTCACCGCCGCCGGCAAGCCCGACCTGCTCGGCTCCGCCGACCCGACCTTCCGTGGCGACGCCGCCCGCTGGAACCCCGAGGAGCTGCTCCTCGCCGCGCTCGCCCAGTGCCACCTGCTGTCGTACCTGCACTCCGCGGTCAACCACGGCGTCGTGGTCACCGCCTACGACGACAGCCCCGTCGGCACCATGGAGCAGGTCGGCCAGGGCGGCCGGTTCACGTCGGTCACGCTGCGCCCGCGGGTCATCGTCGCCGAGGCGAGC
Organism: Nocardioides ginsengisoli; assembly: GCF_039537225.1. Classification (NCBI taxonomy): domain Bacteria; kingdom Bacillati; phylum Actinomycetota; class Actinomycetes; order Propionibacteriales; family Nocardioidaceae; genus Nocardioides; species Nocardioides ginsengisoli. The sequence continues at coordinate 172,205 of NZ_BAABAC010000025.1, read as the reverse complement.
ATGGTCGAGGTGGCGCGCGCGATCCACGGCGAGGCGAGCACCAACTGCTTCATCGCGGCGTCGGTGAGCTTCCCGGTCGGCCACGAGCCGACCATCCTCGTCGCCGGCTGATCGCCCAGGCGCTGCCGAGCGCCGCGGCGAGGGTGGGGACGCCTCGCACCCGGCATTCCGGTCGTGAAATCGCCCGAAACCCGACCGGAATGCCGGGTGAGACGCTCCACCCGCCACCCAGGCGAAACCGGGAGGCCACGATCCGTTCAGTCCGGTCTGGTTCAAAGCAGCCATGAGCCGTACCCGCAAGGCCCTGGTCGCCGCCGGCGTCGCCCTCGCCGGGGTCGGGGTCACCACCGGCGGTGGCCGCGAGCTGCTGCGCCGTCAGGCCGTGATCGCGCGTGCCCGGATCGGAAAGCCGCTGGGGGAGGACGCGATCCCGGCCGACAAGGTCTGGAAGCGCAAGTCGTACGACGGCCCGCCGCTCCACCTGCTCGTCCTCGGCGACTCGATCGCCGCCGGCCTCGGCGCGGAGCGGCCCAAGGACACGCTCGGCGCGCGGGTCGCGCGCGGCCTCGCCGGAGCCGTACGACGTCCGGTCGCGCTGCGCACCGCGGCCGTCGTCGGCTCCGAGACGTCGGCGCTCGCCGACCAGCTCGACGCGCTGCCCAGCGACTACCGCGCCGACGTCGCGGTGATCGTGATCGGCGGCAACGACGTGACCCACCGGGTGCCGGTGGCGACGTCCGCGGCCCAGCTGGAGGAGGCCGTGGTCCGGCTCCGCGAGCGGGGGACCGAGGTCGTCGTCGGGACCTGCCCGGACCTCGGGGCGCTGCGCCCGGTGCCGCAGCCGCTGCGGTCGCTCGGGTCGCGGATGTCGCGCCAGCTCGCGGCGGCGCAGGCCGAGGTCGCCGTACGGAACGGGGCGCACGCGGTCTCGCTCGCGCACGTGGTCGGGCCGTTCTTCATCACCAACCCCGACGAGATGTTCAGCCTCGACCGCTTCCACCCGAGCGCGCTGGGCTACAAGCGGACCGCGCAGGCGCTGCTGCCGTCGGTGCTGGTCGCGCTCGGCTACGAGGAGCGGGCGCCGTTCGGGCATCACGCCCCGCGACCTACCGTGGGCGGATGACCTCCCTCCTGCTGGCCACGTTCGACCTGATGCCCGACGGCGAGCCGGGCGGCGAGGCGCTGCCGGCCGCGTTCGCTGCGCACGGGATCGAGGCCCGCTGGGTGCGCTGGGACGACCCGGCGGTCGACTGGGCCGCGGCTGACGCGGTCGGCGTCCGCTCGGCCTGGGACTACCACCGCCGCCTGCCCGCCTTCCTCGCCTGGGCGCGGGAGGTCGAGGCGGCGACGACGCTGCTCAACGGCGCCGACGTCTTCGCATGGAACGCCGACAAGGCCTATCTCCTCGAGCTCGCCGACGTCGTGCCGACCGTCCCGACCGACCTCCTCGACGACGCCGACCTCGCGGGCGGCCTGGCCAAGGCGCTCGACCGCTGGGGGAGCGTGGTCATCAAGCCGCGCACCGGCGCCGGTGGGGTGGGCCTGGTGGTCGCCGAGAGCGTCGCCGACCCGCGGCTCGAGGGACTGGTCGCCGGCCCCTGGATCGTGCAGCCGGTCGTCGACTCCGTCCGGACGACGGGGGAGTCGTCGGTCTACGTCTTCGGCGGCGTCGCGGTGGCGCAGGTCGACAAGGTCGCGGCAGCCGGCGAGGTCCGCGTGCACGAGCTGTACGGCGGCCGCAGCCGGCCGGTCGCACTCGACCCGGAGCGGGCCACGGTCGCGGCGGACGCGGTACGGACGGCGGCGCAGCGACGCGGCGCCGACCTGGTCTACGCGCGCGTCGACCTGATGCGCTGGCAGGACGCCTGGGTGGTCAGCGAGCTGGAGCTGATCGAGCCGGGGCTCTACCTCGACGTCGCCCCGGCCAACGCCGACCGCTTCGCGGCCGCGGTGGCGGGTCGTCTCGGACGGCTGTGAGCCGTCTTCTCCTTGCACTCGCCATGGTCGAGTGCTAAACATGATGCTGGCACTCTCGCCTTGAGAGTGACAACGGACATCGCGAAGGAATCGCAGGAGTTATGTCGAAGCTGATTGCTTTCAACGAGGAGGCCCGCCGCGGTCTCGAGCGTGGCATGAACACGCTCGCGGACGCCGTCAAGGTCACCCTGGGCCCCAAGGGCCGCAACGTCGTTCTGGAGAAGAAGTGGGGCGCCCCCACGATCACCAACGACGGTGTCTCCATCGCCAAGGAGATCGAGCTCGAGGACCCCTACGAGAAGATCGGCGCCGAGCTGGTCAAGGAGGTCGCGAAGAAGACGGACGACGTCGCCGGTGACGGTACGACGACCGCGACCGTCCTCGCCCAGGCGCTGGTCCGCGAGGGTCTGCGCAACGTGGCCGCCGGTGCCAACCCGATGGGCCTCAAGCGGGGCATCGAGGCCGCTGTCGCCGCAGTCTCCGAGCAGCTCCTCGGCATGGCCAAGGACGTCGAGACGCGCGAGCAGATCGCCGCCACCGCCACCATCTCCGCCGGTGGCGACGCCACCGTCGGCGACGCCATCGCCGAGGCGATGGACAAGGTCGGCAAGGAGGGCGTGATCACGGTCGAGGAGTCGAACACCTTCGGCATCGACCTCGAGCTCACCGAGGGCATGCGGTTCGACAAGGGCTACATCTCGGCCTACTTCGTCACCGACCCCGAGCGCATGGAGACCGTCCTCGAGGACGCCTACGTGCTCATCGCCAACAGCAAGATCAGCAACGTCAAGGACCTGCTGCCGCTGCTGGAGAAGGTCATGCAGTCGGGCAAGCCGCTCGTCATCATCGCCGAGGACGTCGACGGCGAGGCGCTGTCGACCCTGGTCGTCAACAAGATCCGCGGCACCTTCAAGTCCGTCGCCGTCAAGGCCCCGGGCTTCGGCGACCGCCGCAAGGCCATGCTGCAGGACATCGCGATCCTGACCGGCGGCCAGGTCATCTCCGAGGAGGTCGGCCTCAAGCTCGAGACCGCCGGTGTCGAGCTGCTGGGCCAGGCCCGCAAGGTCGTCATCACCAAGGACGAGACCACCATCGTCGAGGGCGCGGGCGACCAGGGCCAGATCGAGGGCCGGGTCAACCAGATCCGCGCCGAGATCGAGTCCTCCGACTCCGACTACGACCGCGAGAAGCTGCAGGAGCGCCTCGCCAAGCTGGCCGGCGGCGTGGCCGTCATCAAGGTCGGCGCGGCCACCGAGGTCGAGCTCAAGGAGCGCAAGCACCGCATCGAGGACGCCGTCCGCAACGCCAAGGCCGCCGTCGAGGAGGGCATCCTCCCGGGGGGTGGCGTCGCGCTGGTCCAGGCCGCCGCGACCGCGTTCGAGAAGCTCGAGCTCGAGGGCGACGAGGCCACCGGTGCGTCGATCGTCAAGGCGTCGGTGTCGGCCCCGCTCAAGCAGATCGCCATCAACGCCGGCCTCGAGGGCGGCGTCGTCGCGGAGAAGGTCGCGAACCTTCCCGCCGGCCAGGGCCTCAACGCGGCCACGGGCGAGTACGTCGACCTGCTGGCCTCCGGCATCATCGACCCGGCCAAGGTCACCCGTTCGGCGCTGCAGAACGCCGCGTCGATCGCCGCGCTGTTCCTCACCACCGAGGCCGTCGTGGCCGACAAGCCGGAGAAGTCCGCCCCGATGGGCGACCCGACCGGTGGCATGGGCGGCATGGACTTCTGAGTTCGTCCGCACCACCGCTTCACCCACAGGGCCCTCGCTTCGGCGGGGGCCCTGTGGCATTTCGCTCGTGGGGGTCGTGTGCCCCAGAACGTCTCTGGACGGGTTCTCAGGCACACGACTCCGCGCACGCCTCGCTTCGCCGGGGGCCCTGTGGCATGTTCGGGGTCATGGACGGCACCTCCCTGTACGCGCTGGCCGAGGCCCAGCTCGAGATCGCCCGGACGGCCACGAGCGGTCGCGCCGCGGTCACCGTCTACGGCGGCCACGAGCACCGGCTGCGCCAGACCCTCATCGCGCTGTGCGCCGGCACCCGCCTCGGCGAGCACGACGCGCCCGACGAGGCGACGCTCCTGGTGATCGACGGCGACGTCGCCCTCCACGCCGGCTCCCAGGTCTGGAACGGCCACGCCGGCGACCACGTGATCCTCCCGCCGCAGCGCCACGACCTCGAGGCGATCAGCGACTCCGCCGTCCTGCTCACCGTCGCCACGTGAGCGTGCACGGTCTCCTGCTCGCGGCCGGCGCGGGCAGCCGGATGGGCATGCCCAAGGCACTGGTCCGCGACGACGCCGGCGTCTCGTGGCTGACCCGCTCGGTCGCGGTGCTGCGCGCCGGCGGCTGTGCGGCGGTCACGGTCGTGCTGGGGGCCGCGGCCGACGAGGCGGCGGCGCTGCTGGCAGGGGACGACGACGTCGCCGTCGTCCGGTCGGCGGACTGGGCGTCCGGTATGGGCGCCTCGCTCGCGGCCGGCCTGACGTCGCTCGCCGACGTCGACGCGGACGCCGCACTCGTCCATCTCGTCGACCTGCCCGACGTCACCGCCGAGGTCGTCGCGCGGGTGCTTGCCGCCGGAGCGCCCCTCGCCCGGGCGTCGTACGACGGCAAGCCGGGCCACCCGGTCCTGCTCGGCCGCGAGCACTGGGCCGGCGTGATCGAGAGCGCGGCGGGGGACCAGGGCGCGCGCGCCTACCTCGCCTCCCGAGAGGTGCTGCTCGTCGAGTGCGGGGACCTGGCGACCGGCGTCGACGTCGACCGGCGATGATGGACCGATGAGCTCGGGTACGCAGGGACGGAACGTGTCGGCCGGGATGCGGCTGCTGATCATCATGGGCTGCGTCGTCGTCGGCGGTGCCATCGCGACGTTGCTGGCGATCGCCCTCGGTGCGCCGGAGCCCGTCGAGATCGTCGCGCGGGTGGTGGGTGTCCTCTGCGGCTACCTCGGCTCCCAGGTGATCCTGCAGCGGCGCTGAGATTCTTCCGGAACCGGACAACGCCGGCCGTAGCAATTGGCACTACTTGCCAACCACCCGCCAACGACCGCGGCCTAGCCTGGGTGCATGGACACCCGTGTCGCCGATCTGGCGCGCCGCCTGGAGGACACCGGCTACCTCTGCGACGACGAGCTGGCGACCGTGCTGTTCCTGTCGTTGGAGATGCGCCGGCCGCTGCTGCTCGAGGGCGAGCCCGGCACCGGCAAGACGGCGCTGGCCGAGGCGATCGCGCAGTCGCTCGACCAGCCGCTGATCCGGCTGCAGTGCTACGAGGGCATCGACGCGACGCAGGCGCTCTACGACTGGGACTTCCCGCGCCAGATCCTCCACCTGCGCGCGCTCGAGGCGCTGTCCGACGCCACCAAGGGTGACGTCGAGGAAGCCGAGAAGAGCCTGTACGACGAGCGCTTCCTGCTCGCGCGCCCCGTGCTCGCCGCGCTGCAGAAGGCTCCGGCGGTGTTGCTGATCGACGAGGTCGACCGGGCCGACGACGAGTTCGAGGCCTTCCTGCTGGAGGTGCTGTCGACCTTCCAGGTGACCATCCCCGAGCTCGGGACGGTGCAGGCCGCGACGCCGCCGACCGTGGTCCTCACCTCCAACCGGACGCGCGAGCTGCACGACGCGCTCAAGCGCCGCTGCCTCTACCACTGGATCGACCACCCCGGCTTGGAGCGGGAGGTGGCGATCGTCCGCTCGCGCGCGCCCGAGGTCCGCGTGACGCTCGCGCGCCAGGTGGTCGAGGTGGTCCAGCAGCTGCGTGCCGGGTCCGACCTGCTCAAGCCGCCGGGTGTCGCCGAGACGCTCGACTGGGCGCGCGCGCTCCACCACCTCGGCACCACCGAGCTCGACGTCGAGACCGCGGCGCGGACTCTCGGGGCGCTGGTGAAGTACCGCGACGACGCCGAGCGGGTGCGGGCCGCGCTCGACCGGATGCTCGCGCGATGACCACGGCCACGCCGGCACCGGATCTCGTCCACGACGCCGACGAGATCCTGCTCGGCTTCGCCACCGCGCTGCGGGCGGCCGGCGTCGCGGTCACCCAGGACCGCACCCGGGCCTACCTCGACGCCGTCACGCTCGTCGGACTCGGCGACCGCGCCGCGACCCGCGCCGCCGGCCGGGCGACGCTGTGCGCGACGCCGGAGGACCTCGAGCGCCACGACCGGGTCTTCGAGGAGTGGTTCAGCCGCGACAACGTGACGCCGATGCTGCGCCCGCGGACCGCGCGGCAGCAGCCGACCGCGGCGCTGCTGCCCGACGACCAGGCCGCCGGCTCCGGCGGACCCGACGAGGACGACGACCCGGTCAAGGCGGCGGCCAGCGCGGCCGAGATCCTGCGTCACCGCGACGTCGCGACGCTCGACCCGGTCGAGCGGATCCGGCTGGCGGGGATGTTCGCGTCGCTGCCGGTCCGGCTGCCGACCCGACCGACCGCCCGTCGTACGCCGCACCGGCGCGGGGCCGTCGACGCCTCGCGGACGCTGCGCGCGAGCCTGCGGCGGATGGGCGAGCCGGCCGAGATCCGCTACCGCCGGCACTCGGAGCGGCCGCGGCGGGTGGTGCTGCTCATCGACGTGTCGGGGTCGATGAGCGGCTACGCCGACGCGCTGCTCCGCCTCGCCCACCGGATCACCCAGGCCGGTCCCGAGCGGGTCGAGGTGTTCAGCCTCGGCACCCGGCTCACCCATCTCTCGCGCGCGCTGCGGCGCCGCGACGCCGACCGCGCGATCGCGGCGGCGGGCGACGTCGTACCGGACTGGTCGGGCGGCACCCGCCTCGGCGAGACGCTGCAGGCGTTCGTCGACCGGCACGGCCGGCGCGGGATGGCCCGCGGCGCGGTGGTCGTCATCTTCAGCGACGGCTGGGAGCGCGGCGACACCACGCTGCTCGCCGAGCAGGTCGCGCGGCTGCACCGGCTCGCGCACCGGGTCGTCTGGGTCAACCCGCACCGGGGCAAGGACGGCTATGCGCCCGTGCAGCAGGGGATCGTCGCGGTCCTGCCGCACGTCGACGCCTTCCTCGCCGGCCACTCGCTGGCGACATTCGCCGAGCTGTTGGAGGTGGTCCGTGATGCGTGAGGTGCTGCCTCAGCTGCTCACCTGGTGGGAGGCCGGCGAGACCGTCGGCATGGGCACGGTCGTCGCGACCTTCCGGTCGGCGCCGCGCCCGCCGGGCGCGTCGATGCTCGTCGGCCCCGACGCCTCGGCGGTCGGCTCGGTGTCGGGCGGCTGCGTCGAGGGCGCCGTCTACGAGCTCGCGCAGGAGGTGTCGGCCTCGGGGACGCCCGTGCTGCAGCGCTACGGCGTCTCCGACGACGACGCCTTCGCGGTCGGCCTGACGTGCGGCGGGATCCTCGACGTGTTCGTCGAGAAGGTCAACCGCGAGACCTTCCCCGAGCTCGCCGAGATCGCCGCCGACATCGACGCCGGTCGGCCGGTCGCGGTGGCCACGATCGTCGACCACCCCGACCCGTCGTACGTCGGGCGGCGGGCGATCCTGCGCCCCGACCAGAGCCCCTCGGCCAGCCTCGGCAGCGCCCGGATGGACGCCGCCGTCCAGGACGACGCCCTGGGCCTGCTCGCCGCGGGCCACAACGGAACGCTCTCCTACGGACCCGACGGCGAGCGCCGCGGCGAGGGGATGCGGGTCTTCGTGTGGGCGTTCGCGCCCGCGCCGCGGATGCTGGTGTTCGGCGCGATCGACTTCGCGGCCGCGGTGGCGCGGGTCGGCAGCTTCCTCGGCTATCACGTGACGGTGTGCGACGCGCGCCCCGTCTTCGCGACGACCAGCCGGTTCCCCGGCGCCGACGAGGTGGTCGTGGAGTGGCCGCACCGCTACCTCGCGGCCGAGCAGGAGGCCGGGCGGATCGACGCCCGGACCGTGATCGCGGTGCTGACCCACGACCCGAAGTTCGACGTACCGCTGCTGGAGGTGGCGCTGCGCCTGCCCGAGGTCGCCTACGTCGGCGCGATGGGCTCGCGGCGTACCCACGACGACCGGATGGCCCGGCTCAAGGAGGCCGGACTCACCGACGCCGAGCTGTCTGGCCTGCGCAGCCCGATCGGTCTCGACCTCGGCGCCCGCACTCCGGAGGAGACGGCGATCAGCATCGCCGCCGAGATCGTCGCCGGCCGCTGGGGCGGGTCGGGGGAGCCGCTGGGCAGCAAGGCGGGACGCATTCACGCGTGATCGGGCTCACATCGCGGGAGTAGGGTGACCGCATGACTGACCTCGACCAGCGGCGTCGGGCGGCGCTCGCTGCCTGGACGACGTTCGTCGAGGAGGGCGACTCGGCGACCGAGCTGGTCCGTCCCGAGATCCTCGACAGCTGGAACCGCTCGGGCCTGAGCGTCGCGCGCGACGTCATCCAGGCGCCGCTCGCCGACGAGTCGGAGACCCGCTCGTTCTGGAAGGGCTCGCCGCTGCAGATCGCAGTCGAGCGAGTCGAGGAGGAGCTGCGCCGTACCGCCGAGGACGGCGACCTCGTCGTCGCCGTCACCGACCCCGATACCCGCGTGCTGTGGACCTACGGCGGCCGGGTGATGCGGCGCAAGGCCGAGACCGTGAACTTCGTGATGGGCGGGCGCTGGGACGACAGCTCGGTCGGTACCAACGCCCTCGACCTCGCCAACCGCCTCGACCGCCCGGCGATGGTGTTCAGCGCCGAGCACTACGCCCCGATCGTCCACAACTGGGTGTGCTGGGCCGCGCCGCTGCACGACCCGGTGACCGGCGCCAAGCTCGGCGTCCTCGACCTCTCCACGACGTGGGACCGCACCCACCCGATCGGCCTCGCCACCGCCCGCGTGCTGGCCCGGCTGGTCGAGCAGGCGCTGCCGCACTCCGACGCCCTCACCGCCGACGCCGTCGACGACGAGGTCGACGAGCCCGGCCTGGTGCTCAGCCTGCTCGGCACCGCCGAGGCGCGCGTCGACGGCCGCCGGCTGCTGCTCAACCGCCGCCAGACCGAGATCCTCGCGCTGCTCGCCCTCCACCCCGACGGGCTCTCGCTCGACCAGCTCCACGCCATGCTGTACGGCGACCACGCGGTCACCTTCTCCACCCTCAAGGCCGAGGTCTCCCACCTGCGCCACGCCCTCGCCGGCCAGCTCGCCTCCCGCCCCTACCGCCTGCTGATGCCGATCGCCACCGACGTCGACCACGTCCTGGCCCTGCTCCGCCGCGGCGACGCGGCGGCCGCCGTCGAGGCCTACGGCGGCGACCTGCTCCCCGGCACCGAGAGCCCCGCCCTCGTCGAGATGGGCGAGTACGTCGCCGTCGCCGTCCGCGAGGCCCTCCTCGCCGACCCCCAGCCGGACGCCGTTCTGCACTACAGCGAGCTGGCGCCCTACGACACGGCGGTGCTGGAGGCGTGCCTGGCCGAGCTGGGCCGGGCCGGGCGGCTGCGGCACCCGGCGATCCCGCTGTTGAAGGCGCGGTTGGCGGTCGCGGAGGGCTGAGGGGCCCGTATCACCAGCCGGCGAGCACGTACCTCGGGTGCGGTGTCCGGAACATCCACTCCTCGGTGACGGAGATCCCGGTGAGCCACTCGAGCACGATCCACGACGAAGCGTCGATGTCGTTGTCGAAGTCGAGCCCGCGCTCCTCGGGCAGGGGCCTGCTGTCGTCCCATGCGGTGTCGATCAGCGCGTCGTCGTTGCGGACGACGACGCCGCGGCGAGCGACGAGGAGCTGGTCGAACTCACCGGTGCCGTAGGTCGCCGCGATCCCGCGGCGGCTGAGCGCACGGACCCGCTTCTTCGAGAAGAGGCCGTAGTTCGAGAAACACCACGACGCCGCCGTTCCGCGGCGCGATGCTGGCGACATAGGGCACTTCGGAGAGGTCCTCCGGCGTCAGCCGGTCCATGAGCTCCCACACCTGGCTGTCGGTGAGGTTGCCGGCGCGCTGTCGCACTGGGCCCAGCGCCCGGAGCACCTGGCCGGGAGTGAGGCCGCGCACGAAGGCCACGGCGTAGCCGTTGCTGTGGACGTCCTCCTCGACCCAGGCGTACGGCCGGTTCGGCTCCCGCAGGTCCGGCGGTCCGGGCGGCGCCGGGACGTACCGCGGTCGACGCTCGTCGAGCTCGGCGACGAGCTCGTCGGGCACCGCCCACTGCGCGGTGGCGAGGGGGCGTCACTGTCCTCGGCGGCGTACACGGCGGCCTGGAGGAAGGCGGGCATCGCGCAGTCCCGCACGCCGGCGGAGGAGTAGCCCGCATCCCCGGGCAGCAGCAGGTCGACCTCCTCGTCGGTCGTCGTGCCGGCAGCGACGGGCGGCTTGCGCCGGAGGCCGTTCTCCTCGCCCCGCGCCAGGCCGATGTCGCCGGACTCCCCACAGTTCAGCGTGATCTGCGGCGCCGGAGCCGTCCGCGATCGGTCGTTCGCGGTGCGGACCCGTACCGTCAGCCAGGCCCGGCCCGTCTCGCCGCCGACGCGAGCGTCCGAGACCGTCACGCTCAGGGATCCGCCGAGGCTCTGCCGCTCGCCGAGATCGGCGGCCTCCGGCTCCGGGTCGTCGTCGATGACGGTCACGAAGGACACGTCGTCTGCTCTCGCACTCCCGAACAGGCAGCTGATCAGCCCCCACTGCCACTCCAGCATGCCGGCGGCCACCACCACCGAGAGCAGGAGCGCGACGACATCCCGGGGAGAGCGGAACACCCGCCGAAGCCTGCCAGAAGAGGCCTCACCAGCACTGCCGAACCCAGCCATCCGGGACCCGATCCCGGTGGCCAACCACTCGCCAACCACCCCCTCCTAGCGTGATCCACGTCACGGTCCCACGCTCAAGGGAGAGTCATGACCCGGATCAGCCTGCGCGTCGACGGCCAGCAGGTCGCCGACGACGTCGAACCTCGGATGCTCCTCGTGCAGTACCTGCGCGAGAAGCTCGGCAAGACCGGCACCGTCATCGGTTGCGACACCAGCAACTGCGGCGCATGCACGGTCCACCTCAACGGCAGGAGTGTGAAGTCCTGCAACGTGCTGGCGGTCCAGGCCGATGGTGCTGAGGTCACCACGATCGAGGGGATCGCGGGCGAGGACGGCGCGCTGCACCCGGTCCAGGAGGCCTTCCGTGAGTGTCACGGCCTCCAGTGCGGGTTCTGCACGCCCGGCATGATCATGCAGAGCATCGACCTGCTCAACGACAACCCGAGCCCGTCCGAGGAGGCGATCCGGCTGGGTCTCGAGGGCAACCTCTGCCGCTGCACGGGCTATCACAACATCGTCCGCGCGGTGCAGCACGCCGCCGGTACGACGACCGAGAGCGGGGCCTCGGCATGACCGCGACGCAGGAGCCCACGGGCGCCACCACCAGCGAGATCGGTCGCGACCGCCGCCGCAAGGAGGACCAGCGCCTCATCACCGGCCGCACCCGCTGGACCGACAACATCACGCTGCCCGGGATGCTGCACCTGGCGATGGTGCGCAGCCCGTTCCCGCACGCGCGGATCACGGGCATCGACACCGAGGCCGCGAAGGGCGCCACCAACGTGGTCGCCGTCCTGACCGGCGCCGACCTCGGCGAGGCCCAGGGCGTGTGCATCAACGCGTGGCCCGTCGTCCCCGACCAGGTCACGCCGGCGCACCTGCCGATGCCGTCCGACCGGGTGTCCTTCGCCGGCGAGGTCGTCGCCGTCGTCGTGGCCCGTACGGCGGCCGAGGCGCGCGACGCCGCCGAGCTGGTCGAGGTCGACTACGAGGAGCTCCCGGCCGCGCTCGACCTCAAGGACGCCGCGACCGCTCACGAGACGGGTGGCGCGATCGCGCACCCCGACCTCGGCACCAACGTCAGCGCCGTGTGGCGCTTCGACTCGGGCGAGGCCGGCACCGGCGGCGACGTCGAGCAGGCGATCGCCGAGGCGCGCAGCAACGGCATCCTGATCGAGCGGGAGTACCGCCAGCAGCGCCTGATCCCGGCGTTCATGGAGCCGCGCAGCGTCGTCGTCGACCCGACCGGCGAGCAGATCACGGTGTGGTCGGCGACCCAGGTCCCGCACATCCTGCGGTTCGCGATGGCCGCGACGACCGGGGTGCCGGAGTCGAAGATCCGGGTGATCGCGCCCGACGTCGGCGGCGGCTTCGGCGGCAAGCTGCAGCAGACGCCGGAGGAGATGATCGCGTTCGCGGTCGCCCGCCGGCTCGGGAAGCCGGTGAAGTTCACCGAGACCCGCAGCGAGTCGCTGCTCACCGCCCACCACGGCCGCGACCAGTGGCAGCGGCTCACCCTCGCGGCGACCAAGGACGGCCACGTCACCGGCCTCAAGGTCGACCTGCTCGCCGATCTCGGCGCCTATGTCGCCATCGTGGGCGGCGGCGTCCCGGTGCTCGGCGCGTTCATGTTCAACGCGATCTACAAGTTCCCGGCCTACCAGTTCCAGACCACCAATGTCCTCACCAACAAGACCTGGACCGACGCCTACCGCGGCGCCGGCCGGCCCGAGGCGACCTTCGCGATCGAGCGGCTGATGGACGAGCTCGCGGTCGCCGTCGGCAAGGACCCGCTCGAGGTCCGCGAGATGAACTGGATCAAGCACGAGGAGTTCCCGTTCACCACGGTGGCGGGCCTGCAGTACGACTCCGGCAACTACGAGGCCGCCACCGCGCGCGCCAAGGAGATGTTCGGCTACGACGAGCTGCGCGCCGAGCAGGCCGAGCGCCGGGCCAACGGTGACAAGGTGCAGCTCGGGCTCGGCATCTCCACCTTCACCGAGATGTGCGGCCTGGCGCCGTCCCGGGTGCTCGGCTCGCTCAACTACGGAGCCGGCGGCTGGGAGCACGCCGAGGTCCGGATGCTCCCGACCGGCAAGGTCGAGATCGTCACCGGCGCCTCCGCGCACGGGCAGGGCCACGAGACCGCGTTCAGCCAGATCGCGGCCGACCGGCTCGGCGTCCCCTTCGAGGACGTCGAGGTCCTCCACGGCGACACGCAGATCTCCCACAAGGGTCTCGACACCTACGGCTCCCGCAGTCTGGTCGTCGGCGGCGAGGCCCTGGTGCGGGCGCTCGACAAGGTCATCGAGAAGGCGCGGCCGGTCGCGGCGCACCTGCTCGAGGCCTCCGCCGACGACCTGGAGTTCAGCGGCGGTCGGTTCACCGTCAAGGGCACCGACCAGGGCATGGCGATCACCGAGATCGCGACCGCCGTCTTCGCCGCGCACAACCTGCCCGACGGCATGGAGCCGTCCCTCGACTCCGAGGCGACCTACGACCCGGTCAACTTCAACTACCCCCACGGCACCCACCTGTGCGCCGTCGAGGTCGACACCGAGACCGGGCAGGTCAAGCTCCGCAAGTACGTCTGCTGCGACGACATCGGCGTCGTCATCAACCCGCTCATCGTGTCGGGCCAGGTCCACGGCGGACTGGTCCAGGGCATCGCGCAGGCGCTCTGGGAGGAGGCCGTCTACGACGACAACGGGACCCTCGTCTCCGGGTCGTTCGTCGACTACCTGCTGCCCACCGCGGCCGACACGATCAGCTTCGAGATCGACCACACGACCTCGCCGTCGACCACCAACTCGCTCGGCACCAAGGGCGTCGGCGAGGCCGGCACCATCGCCTCCACGCCGGCGGTCGTCAACGCCGTGGTCGACGCCGTACGGCACCTGGGGGTCTCCGACATCACCATGCCGTGCACGCCGGAGCGGGTCTGGCGGGCCATCCGGAGCGGCTCCTCCGGGGGCGCGACGACGGAGGCCGCGATGCCCCACTTCGACGAGACGGAAGGAGGGGTCCAGTGATCCCCGCAGCATTCGAGTACGTCGCCCCGACCTCGGTCGAGGAGGCGCTCGCGGCCCTCGCCGAGCACGGTGACGACGCGAAGATCATCGCCGGTGGTCAGAGTCTTCTTCCCGTCCTCCGGATGCGGCTCAACGCGCCCGAGTGGGTGATCGACCTCGGGCGGATCGAGAGCCTGCGCGGTGTCAGCGACCGCGGCGACCACCTCGCCATCGGCGCGATGACCACCCACCACGACGTCGGACAGGACCCGCTCGTCCACGAGCACGCGCTGCTCATCAGCAAGGCGATCACGCATCTCGCCGACGCGCAGGTCCGCCACCGCGGGACCTTCGGCGGCGCGCTCGCCCACGCCGACCCGGCCGGCGACCTCGGGGCGCCCGCGCTCGCGCTCGGCTCGACCTTCGTCGTCCAGGGCCCCGGGGGCACGCGCGAGGTCGCGGCGTCCGACTTCTTCGTCGACCTCTTCGAGACCGCGATCTCCGACGACGAGATCCTCACCGAGGTCCGGGTCCCGAAGCACGCCGGCTGGGGCGCGGCGTACGAGAAGTTCGTGCGGATCGCCCACCAGTGGCCGATCGTCGCGGTGGCGGCGACCGTCCGGATGGAGGGCGACACCATCGCGGAGGCGCGGATCGGCCTGACCAACATGGGGTCGACGCCGGTGCGGGCGGAGGCGGCCGAGCAGGCGCTGGCCGGTGTGCCCGCCACCGAGGAGGGCGTGGCCGCCGCCGCGGCGCTGGCCGCGGACGGCACCAACCCGCCGAGCGACCTCAACGGCGACGCCGACTACCGCCGCCACCTGGCGACCGTCTTGACCCGGCGGGCCGTGCTCGCCGCCGCCGGAAGGAGCTGAACCGCGCCGATGGACCTCTCCCACTCCTTCACCGTCCCGACCTCGGTCGCCGCGACCTGGGAGCACTTCCAGGACATCGGGGCGCTCGCCGAGTGCTTCCCGGGCGCGCAGGTCACCTCGGTCGGCGCGGACGACGACGGCGCGCCGACGTTCGAGGGCACCTGCAAGGTGAAGCTCGGCCCGATCGCCCTGGTGTACGCCGGATCGGGCAGGTTCGTGGAGCGCGACGAGGCCGCGCACCGGTTCGTCGTCGACGCCAAGGGCCGCGACAAACGAGGCAACGGGACGGCAGGCGCCAAGGTCACCGTGACCATGGCGCCCGCCGGCGACGACGCGACGCAGGTCGACGTCCTCACCGACCTGGCGATCACCGGCAAGCCCGCGCAGTTCGGGCGCGGGGTGATGCAGGACGTCTCCGACAAGCTGCTCGGGCAGTTCGTCGGCTGCCTCGAGCAGCGGCTCTCCGCCGAGGCCGACGGACCCGCCGCCGAGGCGGAGCCGGAGGCCCCCACCGACGCCGCGGCCGCCGGGACCGATCCCGAGCCGGGGGGCGCGGGA
>NZ_BAABAC010000025.1:0-157055 GCF_039537225.1 Nocardioides ginsengisoli | reverse complement strand
CCCCTGCGGCAGCGCCGCGACCGGCCTCCCCCCGGCCGGTCGCGGCGGCGGACGACGACGCGCTCGACCTGGGCGCGGCGGTGCTGCCGGTGCTGATCAAGAGCTACGGCAAGCGGATCGCGATCGGGCTCGCCGTCGTCCTGGGGCTGGCCGCGCTGCTGCGGCGCCGGCGTCGCTGATCAGCTCAGGCGCACGAGCGGCGACGTCGCCTGCTGGGCCCGGCCGATGGTCGGGACCAGCAGGCCCGGCGCCACGGCGTACACCTTGCCGCGGAGCTTGCCCGGCGTGAGCCGGAACCGTCCGACCGCGTCGGTCCGGCCACTGGCCAGCAGCAGGTCGGCGCCGGCCCGCGCCCGGTAGAGCCGGACCTCCTGGTTGCGGGCCAGGACTGCGTTGCCCGCGGTCAGCCGGCCGGCGACCTTGCGGCCGGTCCGTGCGAGGGTCACGGAGCGCCCGATCGTGGGGCAGCCGTCGGTGGTGCGCGGCGCGGTGACCGTGGGGCAGAGGTCGTAGCGGGTGGTGACCAGGTCACGGTCCCGGTCGGTCTCACTCGGTCCGTTGAAGAGCATCACGCCGCTGTCGCAGCCGTCGATGACCGTCGTCCACTCGTCGAGGGTGGCGCCGTCGGGGCCTACGAGCCGGAGCTCCGCGCGCACCTGACGCCCCGCGGGGACCGGCCAGGTCCCGCGCAGCGCATCGGGCACGTCGTCCCAGCGCGCGTACGGCCGCCAGTTGCGGCGTCCGTCGGAGGTGATCGGCGCCTTCTCCTGGAAGTAGACGAGCCCGTCCGCCTCGACCCGCACCCACAGCGAGGCCTGGGCGTCGGCCGCGCCCGTCGTCTCGATCTGCAGCGGCGGGGAGCCCTGCTGGCAGTCCGCCCACGGGATGGCCAGCACCTGGACCGACGGCCCGGCGGCGTGGGCCGGCGTCGCGCCGAGCAGCGGGACGGTCAGGCCGGTCAGGGCGGTGAGGAGGGTGAGCAGGGCAGGGCGAAGTCGGGTCACAGGCAGTACTACGCCCGGGGTGACCGTCCGGTTGCAGCCCGTTGCCGGCTTTCCGACGACGCTGTCACCAGACGTCGGGCTTGCTCAGGTCGTGGTCCTGGTAGAGGTCCTGGTCGTCGTGCCGCTCGCCCTGGCCCCGGCGGTTGTTCTCGTCGAGCCGGTCGCGCTTGGGGTCGGGCTTCTGGTCGGGCTGCTGGGGCTTCGGGTCCTGCGGCTGCTGCGGGTCCTGCGGGGGCGGCGGGTTGTCCTTGAGCTTCTGCCGCAGCCGCTGGTCGACCGCGCCCGCGTCGGAGCTCTGCTTCTTGCCGCGCCCGGCGTCGGTGGGGCAGTGGCCCGCGGCGAGGGCGTCGATGCCGGCCTGCCACGACTCCCGCGCGCTCTCCTTCGCGCCGGCCTCGGCGGCCGCGTCGCCGACCGCCTCGTGCGCGAGTGCGAGGTTGATCCGGACCGTGCACTCCTCGCGCTTCGGCACCGACCGCAGGGCCTCCTCGTAGAGCCGGATCGCGGTGGCGTACTTGCCGTCGCTGTGCCAGGTCGCGCCCTCGTCGAAGGGCGCGATCCACGACTCCATCAGGTTGAGCCTGCGGGTCGACGCGAAGGACGACGCCGCGCCGTCGTCGTCGCCGAGGTCGAACCGCTCGCGGCCCACGGAGTTGTCGTGGAGCATCAGCGCGACCTTGATGACGTACGCCGCGACGAGCAGCGCCGGCAGCAGGCCGGCGAGCAGGAGGATCCGGCGGGTGCGGCTCATCGGGTCCTCCAGACCGCGCGCCAGCCGATGCGCAGCTCGACGAGGACCAGCCCGAGCAGGACCAGCCCGGCGAGCCAGGTCAGCTCGTGCTGGGCCGGCCGGTCGTGACCGCCGTGCCCGTCGGAGTAGGACGCCGCGAAGGCGTCGGCGAGCTTGCGCAGCCCGCCGGGCGCCGTCCGGTGCTCGAAGGGGACGCCGAGCTGGTGCGCGATCCGGTCGAGGTGCTCGAGGTCGGCGTGCGAGATGGCGGTGTCGTCGGTCGTCGGGTCGCGGAGATAGCCGAGCGAGGTGTCGAAGTCGTCGGACTGCGGCATCGGCCCGCCCTGCGTGGTGCCGTAGCCGAGGACGGCGCCACCGGCGACGAGGTCGCGGACGTCGCCGAAGTCGTGGCCGGCCTCCTCGGCGGCGCTGCCGGTGTCCTCGCCGTCGCCGACGTAGACGACGATCCGGCGCCGGTCGGGGCTCTGGTCGGCGGCGCGCTTGAGCACGTCCTGCAGCTCGGGCACCGGCCGGTCGGCGCGGGAGCCGGAGCCGTCGGTCGGCCCTTCGAGGTAGAGCGTCTCGACGGCCGCGTCGAAGGCGGACGTGTCGGTGGTGAACGGCATCAGCAGCCGCGCGTCGGCGCCGAACGCCAGCATCCCGAAGCGGGCGCCGGGCAGCTCGTCGGCGAGCGCCTTCAGGTCGGCCTTGGCGCCGATGATCCGCGGCGTGCGGCCGTCGTAGTCGAGCGCCGCCATCGAGCGGGTGCGGTCGACGACGACGAGCACGTCGAGGTCGGACAGCTGGGTCGGCACCTCGGTGTGTCCCACCCCCGGCCGGAGCAGGACGGCGACGAAGGCGAGCACGATCGCCAGCCGTCGTACGACGGTCAGGGTGGTGGCACGCGACGGACTCATCCGCGTCCCTCCCGCCGGTCGCGCAGCACCAGGACCACCTGCGCCGCCCACACCAGGACCAGCCCGGCCAGCCCGATGCCCGCGATGATCACGCCGGCGCGCGGCCGGTCGAGCACCTGGACGACGGGCGGCCGGTCGATCGGCGTCGCCGCCAGGTTGCCGATCGCGTCGATGACCGCGCCTGCGCCGCCGTCGCTGCCGAGCAGGGAGAAGGTGCCGCCGGTGCTGGTGACCGCCGACTCGAACTCCCGGACCGCCTCGGGCCGGCGCGCGGTGTCGGGCGCCGCGATGCCGTGGACGACGACGTCGGCGTCGGCCGCGACCTGCGCGGCCTCGGGCAGCGTGTAGATGCCCCGGCCGACCGGCTCGTTGTCGGAGGCCAGCACGATCGCGCGGCTGCGCTTCTCGTCGCGGCGGTCGAAGCGCTGCACGCACGACGCGAGCCCGTCGCCCATCTGGGACTGGATGTCCCAGTCGATCACGGTGCCGGCGGTGAAGACGGCGAAGGCGTCGGTGATCACCTTGCCGTCGCCGAACGCCTTCTCGGCGGCGTCGAGCTGTTGGACGACGTAGTCGTAGTCGTCGGTGAGCGGGAAGATCGTGATCGCCGCGCCACTCCAGATGGTGAGCCCGACCCGCTCGCCGCGCAGCCCCTCGACGATGGTGCGGAACTCACGGACCACCTGGGCGTCGACCTCCGCCATCGACCCCGACGCGTCGAGGCAGAGCACGATGTCGCGGGTGCGGTCGTTGCGTTCCATCGTCTGCCGCTGCTGCGGCCGGGCGGCGAGCACGATCGCGCCGGTGCACGCGACCAGCGCCGCGAGGGTGAGGCAGGCGCCGAGCGCGACCTGCCGCCGGACCAGGGTCCGGTAGCGGGGGAGGGCGCGCAGCCGCGCCGTGTGGGCGACGTACGACGCTCCGGCACGCGAGGGCCGCCAGGTGCGCAGCCACACCGCGAGCAGCACCAGCACCAGGACGGCGAGGCCCACCGCCAGCCAGGGCCAGCGGAGCTCGGTCGACGCGTCGGTCCACATCAGCCGACGCTCCAGCCGGCCACCAGGCCACGGGAGCGGTCGACCGCGGTGTCGAAGAGCGAGCGGGCGAGCGCGTCGTCGGGCGCGAACTCGGGCGGGTAGACCAGCTCGATGACGTCGACGAGCTCGCGCGGCGCACGGTGGTGGAAGTCGGCGAGCGCCATCGAGCGCGCGGGCAGGACGGTGACCGCGGCGACGTAGGAGCGGACGATCTCGCTGAGCTCCTGGTGGCCCGCGCGCGGGGTCAGCTCGGCGGCGCGGACCTGGGCGTCGATGCGCTCGATCCGCGCCAGGTGCGCCGCGCGGACGTCGGGTACGTCGACGCCCTCGCGGGCCAGGCCCGCCGGACGCGGCGGGCGGGTGAGCCACCAGCTGAGCAGGAAGTAGAGGACGACGGCCGCGGCGAGGCCGACCGCGATCCAGAGCCAGCGGTCGTCGTAGGCGACCGGGCCGGTGAACTCGTCGGGGACCCCGGCCGACACGGCGGCCCAGGCGGCGCTAGCGACGACGCGCATGGCGGTGCCTCTCGAGGACGCGGAAGACGGCCGTGATCGCGGAGTCGGGGTCGCGGATCGCCTCGTGCGCGATGCCGAGCTGGTCGAGCCGGCGCCGCAGCCGCTGCGCCTCCTCGCCGACGAGTGCCGCGAACTCCGCGCGCAGCCGGGCGTCGCGGCGCAGCCAGCCGGGGACCTCGGCGCCCGCGTCGACGTCGACCAGCCGGCGATCGGCGACGCTCTGCTGGGTCGGGTCGAGGTCGCCGACGGTGAGGAAGAGGACCTCGTGCTGGGCGGTGAGCCGGCGCAGCAGCCGCACCGCCTCCTCGGACAGGGCCGTGTCGTCGGTGACGATCACCAGGATCGTGCGCCGGCGGATGGTGCGGATGACGTGGCGCAGCAGCCCGTCGAGGTCGCCCGGCGGGCCGTCGGGGGCGATCGCGTCGTGGACCGTGCCGAGCAGCCGCTCGAGATGCAGCTCGCCCGAGCGCGGGCGCTCGGCGTGCTTGCGCCGCGCATCGCCGTGGACCAGCGCGACCAGGTCGCCGTGCTGGACGGCGAGATAGCCCAGCACGCCTGCCGCGAGGACCGCGAGCTCGCGCTTGGCGACATCGGCGTCGTTGAGGGCCGCCATGCTGCGGCCGGTGGAGACGCACAGCAGGACGGTGTGCTTGCGCTCGGCGACGTAGCGCTTGACGAGGAGCTGGCGGCTGCGGGCGGACGCCTTCCAGTCGATGTCCTTGACGTCGTCGCCGCGGACATACTCGCGCAGGTCGTTGAAGTCGATGCCGCGCCCGACGTGGACCGCCGCGTACTCGCCCTCCAGCAGCCCCCGCACCTTGCGGTGGGCGTGGATGGACAGGTGCGACTTGATCCGCGTCAGGTGGGCGGTCACGGCGTGGGCACCGCCCGGAAGACGGCGTCGATCACCGTCTCCGGGCGCACCCGGTCGGCGAGCGCCTCGAAGCTGAGGTGGAGGCGGTGGCGGAGCACGCTGTGCCGCAGCTCGCGGACGTCCTCCGGGATGACGTAGTGGCGGCCCTGGACGACGGCCATCGCGCGCGCCGCCTGGAAGAACGCGATCGAGCCGCGCGGGCTGGCGCCGATCTCGACGTAGTCGCCGAGCTCGGGACCGAGCAGCCCGGTGACGTCGCGGGTCGCCCGGACCAGGCTGGTGATGTAGCGGCGGATCGCCGGGTCGACGTAGACGCGGCGAACCAGCTCCTGCAGCTCGGCGACCTCGTGGGTGGTGATGACGGGGGCGAGGTCGCTCATGTGCTGGCCGAGGGTGCCGTCGTCGATGCGCTCGAGGACCATCAGCTCGTCGTCCGCGCCGGGGTAGTCGACGATCTCCTTGAGCAGGAAGCGGTCCATCTGGGCGTGGGGGAGGACGTAGGTGCCCTCCTCCTCGATCGGGTTCTGCGTCGCCAGGACGAGGAACGGGTCGGGCAGCCGGTGGATCGTGCCGGCGATCGACGTCTGCCGCTCCTGCATCGCCTCGAGCAGCGCGGACTGTGTCTTCGCGCTGGCCCGGTTGATCTCGTCGAGCAGCACGAAGTTGGCGTGGACCGGACCGAGCTGGGTCTCGAACTCGTGGCGCCGCGGGTCGTAGACCTGGGTGCCGATGATGTCGCTGGGGAGCAGGTCGGGCGTGCACTGGATGCGCGAGAAGCGCGCGCTCACCGCCTGCGCGAGCGTCGATGCCGCCAGCGTCTTCGCCAGCCCGGGCACGCTCTCGAGCAGGATGTGCCCCTCGGCCAGCAGCGTGACCAGCAGCGCGGTGCGGACCTTGTGCTGGCCCACGACCCGGCTCGAGAACGCCTCGGAGACCTTGCCGATCGCCTCGCGGGCACGGTCGAGCTCGGCCTCGGTCAGCGGCGAGCTCGGGTCGGCCGGCGTACGCCGGGCGGAGGGGGCGTGGGTCATGGCGCCGAATCTACCCAGCGGACCCGACTTCAGCCCTCGGAAAGCAGCCGGGCGCGCAGCTCGTCGTCGCGGCGCAGCCGGGCGAGGTCGCGGGTACGGCGCTCGGCGATCACCGCCGCGAGCACCAGCTCGGGCGGCGCCCCGGCGGGCGGCGCGGGCGCGACGTACGGGAGGACGTCGGCGACGAGCGCCCGGCCGATCCGGTCCCGCGACACCGGGTCGAGGGTGGGCAGTCGGCCGAGGAACTGCCGGACGGCGAGCGCGGTGCCCGTCGGCAGCGTCGCGAGGTCGGTGCCGCGCGCCCACATCGCGAGCTGCGGCGGCATCGGCGGCGGGGGCGGCAGGCGCAGCGGGACGCGCTCGCGGACGACGTACGTGCCGGCGGCGTAGTCGCCCAGCCGCTTGCCGCGGGTGCTGAGCATGATCGAGAAGAACGCCGGCACGCCGCCGGTGACGTAGATCTCGACGAAGCCGATCAGGGCCCGCACCAGCGCGTGGTGGAAGCTGATCGGCCCGCCGTCGTCGCGGACCGCGCGCAGGCCCAGCGCCAGCTTGCCGAGTGAGCGGCCGCGGGTGAGCGTCTCGATCGTGGTCGGCACGACCAGGAAGGTCAGCACCATCGTCAGCACGACGCCCGCGCCGACCAGCGCCTCGTCGTGCGCGACCGCGGTGGCGGTGACGAGCAGGATGATGAACGCGATCAGCGTCCCGATCGTCACCAGGACGTCGATCAGCCCGCTCAGCATCCGCAGGCCGAGCGAGGCCGCGGGCAGGTCGAGCGCGACACCCTCGCCGGTGACCAGGTCATCGGCGGTGACGGTGGCGAAGGTCGCGGTCGGGTGCTCGGTTGCGGACATCGCCCGCAGCCTACGTCGTACCCTGTGCCCGTGCCGCGGATCGATCTCGATGCCTATGTCGCGGCCCACGCCGGGTCGTGGGTCCGGCTCGAGGAGCTGCTGCGCATGCGGCGCCGTACCGGTGCGGAGGCCGACGAGCTGGTCGACCGCTACCAGCAGGTCGCCACCCACCTGTCCGTCGTCCGGACGTCGGCGCCGGACGGCGAGCTCGTCGCCCACCTGTCGTCCCTCCTCGGCCGCGCGCGGATCGCCATGCTCGCCGTACGCGTGCCGAGCTGGCGGGGCGTCGGCCACTTCTTCACCGAGCAGTTCCCCGCCGCGCTCTACCGGCTGCGGTGGTGGTGGCTGGGGTGCGTGGCCGGCAACGTCCTCGTGACCGGCCTGATGATGTGGTGGCTGTCCGCGCATCCCCGGGTCGAGCAGAGCCTGCTCTCGCCGGCGGAGATCGACCAGCTCGTCAACAACGACTTCGCGAGCTACTACAGCGAGAACGCGGCCGGCGCCTTCGCCACCCACGTCTGGATCAACAACGCCTGGGTGAGCGCGCTCTGCATCGCCCTCGGCATCCTCGGCCTGCCGATCCTGTGGCTGCTGTTCCAGAACATCGCCAACCTCGCGATCATCGGCTCGATCATGATGCGCCACGACCGCGGAGACCTGTTCTGGGGACTGATCCTCCCGCACGGACTCCTCGAGCTCACCTGCGTCTTCGTCGCCGGCGGCGTCGGCCTGCGCCTGTTCTGGTCGTGGGTCGAGCCCGGCGAGCTCACCCGCGCCGCCTCCATCGCCCGCGCCGGCCGCACCGCGGTCACCGTCGCTCTCGGCCTCGCCGTCTGCCTGCTGATCAGCGGCATCATCGAGGCGTTCGTGACCCCCTCGCCGCTGCCGACCTGGGCGCGGATCGGGATCGGCGTGGTCGCCGAGCTGGTCTTCCTCGCCTATGTCTTCGTGGTCGGTCGGGCGGCGGCGTCGCGCGGTGCGACGGGGGACATCTCGGCGGCGCTGCTGGAGGACCGGGTCGCGACGCAGGCGTGAGCTGGGCTGGTCGGGTGGGCTGGTCGGGTGGGCTGGTCGGGCGGGCTGGTCGGCGGGGCCGGTGGGGCGGCCGCCCGCTGCTTGCGCCGCCGCCCGCTGCTTGCGCGGAGTCGTGTGCCTGAGAACGCCTGTGGGCGGGTTCTCAGGCACACGACTCCGGCGGCGGCACCTGTCACGTCGTCATCGGCGGGGATCGCACGAAGCAGGTTCATCGGATCCCCGCCGATCCGCCGCGCCGCCTGCTACAGCAGACCCTGCGCCTTCAACGCCAGATAGTGGTCGGCCAGCGCCGGCGCCAGCCGCGCCGCGTCCGCGTCGACCACGTCGACGCCCAGCCGCACCAGCACGTCCCGCATCCGCGCGCGCCGGTGAAGCTCCTGCGCCGCGGCCGCGGCGTCGTAGACCGTGTCGGCGGTCGGCGCCTCGTCGCCGGCCGCGACCGCCTCGGCCAGGCGGGTGAGCTCGGGGTCGCGCACGGATGCGAGGACGACGCGGTGGTGGCGGGTCAGCGCAGGCAGGACGGGGAGGAGGCCGTCGGCGATGGCGGAGGGCTCCAGCGCCGTCAGCAGGACGACGAGCGCCCGCTGCCGCCCGAAGCCCTGGACCGCCCCCGCGAGCAGGTCCCAGTCGGCCTCGGCGAGCACGGGGTCGAGGTCGGCCATCTGCTCCTGCAGCCGCGCCGCCACATCCCGTACGCCGTGCAGCCGCTGCCGCGCCCGCACCTGCCGGTCGCCCGCGACGAAGTCGATCCGGTCACCTGCGCGCGAGGCCAGCGCGCCGAGCAGGAGGGCGGCGTCCATGGCGGCGTCGAGGCGCGGCTCGCCGTCGGTGTCGGGCTCGTCGGCGGAGCGGGAGACGCGGCCGGCCGAGGTCCGTGAGGTGTCGAGGAGCAGGACGACGCGGCGGTCGCGCTCCGGCTGCCACGTGCGGACGACGACGTGCGGCGTCCGCGCCGAGGCCCGCCAGTCGATCGAGCGGACGTCGTCGCCCCGGACGTACTCCCGCAGCGAGTCGAACTCCGTCCCCTGCCCCCGCACCCGTACGGCGGCGCGCCCGTCGAGCTCACGCAGCCGCGCCAGCCGCGAGGGCAGGTGCTTGCGCGACTCGAACGGCGGCAGCGCCCGCACCGTGCCGGGTACGGCGAAGGTCCGCTGGCGGCCGGCCAGCCCCAGCGGCCCCCACGAGCGGACGGTCACGCCGGCCGCGCGCAGGTCGCCACGGCGTCGCGGCAGCAGGGGAGTGGTGAGGCGGCGCTGGTCGCCCGGCGCGAGCCGGATGCGCCAGCGGTTCGAGGACGCCCCGGCCGACGGCTGCCAGGCGTCGCGCACCTGCAACCGAACCGTCCGCGACCCGCCGTTGGCGACGACGAGGCCGGACGACGACGGGTCGCCGAGCCGCACCGTCCCCGGCCCGCGCCGGGTCAGCGAGACGCGCGTCGGAGCAGGGGTGAGCAGCACGTCGACGACCACGAGCACGAGCACGACCAGCACCCACAGCAGCAGCGTCCCGGCCGACGGGCGCAGCACGACCGCCGCCACCCCCAGCAGGAGCAGCAGCGGCACGCGCCCGGAGATCACCATCGGGGTGCGCCGGTCAGCGCGGCACCGGAACGGAGCCGATGGCCGACGCGAGCACCTGCGCGACGTCGACGCCCTCGAGCTCGGCCTCCGGCCGGACACCGAGGCGGTGCGCGAGCGTCGCCTGGGCGAGCGCCTTGACGTCGTCGGGGGTCACGAAGTCGCGGCCGGACAGCCACGCCCACGCGCGGGCGGCGCGCAGCAGCGCGGTCGCGCCGCGGGGGCTGACGCCCAGCGAGAGGGACGGCGACTGCCG
The DNA here is from genome assembly GCF_039537225.1 of Nocardioides ginsengisoli. NCBI lineage: Bacteria > Bacillati > Actinomycetota > Actinomycetes > Propionibacteriales > Nocardioidaceae > Nocardioides > Nocardioides ginsengisoli. The sequence continues at coordinate 147,222 of NZ_BAABAC010000025.1, read as the reverse complement.
GGTCGCGCGGGCGATGTCGACGATATAGCCGGCGACCTCGGGCGACACCTGGACGCGTCGGACGGCGGCCTGCCCGGCCTCCAGGTCGTCGGCTCCGGCCACGGCGGTCACGCCCGCGCCCGCGACGTCGCGCGGGTCGAAGCCCTCGGCGTGGCGGGTCAGGATGGTGACCTCGTCGGCGCGCGGCGGCACCGGCAGCACCACCTTGAGCAGGAACCGGTCGAGCTGCGCCTCCGGCAGGGGATAGGTGCCCTCGAACTCCACCGGGTTCTGGGTGGCCGCGACGAGGAAGGGCCGCGGCAGCGGGCGGGTGACGCCGTCGGCCGAGACCTGGCCCTCCTCCATCGCCTCCAGCAGCGCGGACTGCGTCTTCGGGGGCGTCCGGTTGATCTCGTCGGCGAGCAGCAGGTTGGTGAAGATCGGCCCCTCGCGGAAGCTGAGCTCGCCCGCGGAGGAGTCGATGACCAGCGAGCCGGTGATGTCGCCGGGCATCAGGTCGGGGGTGAACTGCACCCGCCGGGTCTGCACGCTCAGGCTCGCCGCGAGGGTGCGGACGAGCAGCGTCTTCGCCGTCCCGGGCACGCCCTCCATCAGCACGTGCCCGCCGCACAGCAGCGCGACGAGCAGGCCGGAGACGGCGGCGTCCTGGCCGACGACGGCCTTCGCCACCTCCTGTCGTACGGCGAGCAGCCGCTCGCGCACCGCGTAGTCCCCGGCTCCGGGGTAGCCGGAGTGGATGGTCTGGGTCATGCGCGTCGTACCTCTCTCCTCAGTCGGGCCAGGTCCTGGGCGAGCCGGACCAGCTCCTGGTCGTTCGCCGGGGGCATGCGGTCGTCGTCGAGCAGCGCGGCGACGCTCTCGACGGGGGCGCCGAGCTGGCGCGCGGTCGCCTCGACGACGGCCGGTGTCGGCGCGGTGCGGTCGAGGCCGAGCACGCCCGCCAGGTCGTCGCGGGCGGCGCGGCGCAACGCCCGCGCGGCGTGGCCGCGGTCGCCGCTGCGGCGATACATCCGGCCGCGGCTGCGGGCCGTCTCGACGGCGCGGACCACGACGGGCAGCGGCTCGACGCTCAGCGGACCGAGCCGCCGCGCGCGCCACAGCAGCAGCGCGACCAGCGCGAACCCGAGGAGCCACAGGCCCGGCTGGATCCACGCCGGTAGCAGCGAGCCCAGCGTGACCGCGTCGCCGGACGTCGCGTCGGCGGGATCGGGGACGTACCAGACCAGGCGGCGGTCGTGCCCGAGCAGCCGTAGCGCCACTGCCGCATTGTCGGCGCGGGTGATCTGGTCGTTGGTCAGCGCCTGGCCGGCGCCGAAGAGCACCAGCGCGTCGTCGACGGTGTGGCAGATCCGTCCGTCGTAGGACGTCGCGGAGTCGACCTCGAGCCGCAGCCCGTCGAGCTCGGGCAGCCCAGGGCAGTCGACCGGCGCGCCCTGGGGCTTCTCCGGCAGCGTCTGGACGTCGGACTCGATGGTGCGCGCCACCGCGTACGACGGCTCGACCAGCACGATCCGCGCTCCGTCGGCCCGGCCCCGCAGCCGCTCGAGCGTGCTCGGCGCGAGCAGGTCGGTGTCGGTGACGACGACCGTCGCATCGGCCCCGAGCTCGGTGTCGTCGAGGTCGGCCGCCGAGCGGACGATGGTGACGTCGACGCCGTCGTCGCCGAGGACCTGGGCGAGCGCCTGGGCGCCGTCGGGGGTGGGATTCTGGGGGTCGGCGAATCCGCCGTGCCGCTCGGCGCCGCGCGAGGCCCAGATCGCGACGACCACGGCGAGCAGCACCGCGCCGGCGACGAGCAGCCGCCGCCGCGGCCGGCCCTTGGCGGGCGGGGCGGCGGGGTCAGGCGTGGCCGTCGCGCCGACGTCGGCGCTCACCGGCGCACCCGCCCGGCCAGCGTGTCGTCGAGGCGGAGCAGCTCGGACGCCTGCTCGCGGGTGGCCGGCCGCTCGCCGTAGAGGACCTCGTCGAAGAGGTCGGCCCCGTGTAGCACCGCGGCCCGCTGCTCGGGGAAGACCGCGACCAGCGCGGTCGCGAGCTCGTGGGCGGTGGCCTGGGGGAGGTCGTCGATCCGGTCGCGCTCGATCTGGCGTACGGCGGTCGCGCGGAAGGCGTCGACCAGGGCGGCGGACGCGTCGCCCGCGGTCAGCGCGGCCTCGGCGCGGGCGCGCAGCTGGTCGGCCGAGATCCGCTCGCCGTCGAGAGCCGGGCGGGCCGCCGCGGCGCCGTGGGCGGTCACCCGGGCCCGGCTGACCAGCAGGCCGACCCCGACCAGGATGCCGATCACGACGACGGTCGCGGCCAGCGCGGTCAGCGGGGAGGAGCCGGTCGTGGCGTCGACGGTGTCGCTGACCAGCCGCTCGAGCCAGCGCAGCAGCCGGTCGACGAGGTCGGTGTCGTGATACTCCGGGCGGGCCAGCTCACGGCGCAGCTGGGCGCGCGCCTCGTCGCCGCTCGGATCGAGCGGGGGATCGAGGCGGGTCCCGAGAACGGTCACCAGGGCCGGGAGGATCACGACGGGATGATCCCCGCCTCACGCATCAGCTCCACGTCGAAGGCCTCCTTGCGCATCCGGAGGTCGACGTACTGGACCGACGCGACGGTGGCCTGGAAGGGCGTGACGAACGCGGTCTGCACCAGCAGTGCGAGCGCCTGGGTGAGCACGAGCAGGAGCGCGCCGTACGCGGGGGCGAGCGCGATGCCGACATTGCCGATCACGCTGATCGGGGCCGAGATGAGGTTGCCGGCGAAGCCGGCCGCGATCACGGTCAGCAGCCCGATGCCGAAGGTCCGCCAGAACTGCCGGCTGGTCAGGCTCCAGCCGCGCCCGATGGCGGCGAAGAGGCCGATCGGCTCGAGCATCAGGGCCGGCACGGGGAGGTAGTAGACGCGGATCCACAGCCAGCAGCACAGGGCGAGGAGCGCCGGCAGGGTGAACACGAACCACAGCACGATCGGGGCGACGCTGTTGAACACGACGACGACGACCACCGACACGCACCCGTAGATGGACAGGAGCAGGAGGAAGCCCACGTTGAGCAGCACGCTCAGCCCGAGCAGCCGCCAGCGCTTGCCCCGCGTCGCAGCCCACGCCTCGCCGAGCCCCAGCCGCCGGCCGACCGCCGCCGCGCGCGTGACGTGGGCGATCATCCCCGTCACGAACACCACGCCGAGCTGGGCGAGAAGGATCGACACGAGCAGCGAGCCGTAGGCCGCCAGCAGGGCCAGCGCGTCGGACGTGCTGACGTCGCTGCCGAGCTCGCCCGAGGTGTCGTAGGTCAGCCCGACGGTGAACGTGAGGACGGCCGTCACGACGATCGGCAGCAGCATCGCCAGGCCGGTCACCAGGAAGGCGGCGCCGACGGTGGCCTTCGGGTTGAAGCGGATGATGCGGAAGGCGCCGTCGTACATCGCGCCGAGGGTGAGCGGGCGCAACGGCAGCGCGCCCGGCTTGTGGGCCGCGCCGAGGAACATCCCCGGGCGGGGCCCCGGAGCACTCGGATAGGGGGCGTAGCCCGGCGCCGGGTACGGCGTCGCGGGCGGCGCCGAGGGCGGCGGGGGAGCGCCGTCGTAGGGCGTGCGGACGGGCTCGTCGGGCACGGGTGCGCCCGGCGGGGGGAAGGGGTGGGCGGGCCCGTCGGTCATGCCCGTCATCCTTGCATCCGGGTCCGACGAAGAAACGTCGATACCGATTTGGATGGCTGCCGGAACTCTGCCAAGATGTTCCGGTTGCCTCGGCTGGTCGTCGGGGTGCGGCTACATCTTGACTACTGAATCGTGTCTCCCCTGCGGAGCGATCGAGTCCCTGCACTTCGAGGGCCGATCCAGCCGCGGCGAGCGTGCTCGGTAGTCGACGTAGATCGCACCGCGCGCCACCGGATCCCTCCCAGAGGGGCCCGGGGGTGAGACACGAGGAAGCCAAGAACAACAGCTCCGCTTCCCCTCCTGGGAGACGTGTGCGCCTGCAAGACAGAGCGACACGCCCGACCTCGGGGGTCGGAGCTGAAGGACCCAGAGTCGTACGACGAGTAAGGACGAGAGAGACCTATGGCGGGACAGAAGATCCGCATCAGGCTCAAGGCCTATGACCACGAGGTGATCGACACCTCGGCGCGCAAGATCGTGGACACGGTCACCCGCACGGGTGCGAAGGTCGCCGGCCCGGTGCCGCTGCCGACCGAGAAGAACGTCTTCTGTGTCATTCGCTCGCCGCACAAGTACAAGGACTCGCGCGAGCACTTCGAGATGCGCACGCACAAGCGTCTCATCGACATCATCGACCCCACGCCGAAGACGGTCGACAGCCTCATGCGTCTCGACCTGCCGGCCGGTGTCGACATCGAGATCAAGCTCTGAGGTTCGAGACATGACTATTGAGCGCAACGTCAAGGGCCTGCTGGGCACCAAGCTCGGCATGACCCAGCTGTGGGACGAGAACAACCGCGTGATCCCGGTGACCGTGGTCGCCGCGACCACCAACGTGGTCACCCAGGTCCGCCAGCCCGAGCCGGACGGCTACAACGCCATCCAGATCGGCTACGGCGAGATCGAGGGCCGCAAGGTCAACAAGCCGCAGGCGGGTCACTTCGCCAAGGCCGGCACGACCCCGCGCCGCCACGTGGTGGAGATCCGCACCGCGGACGCCGCCGAGTACACCGTCGGCCAGGAGCTGCCCGTCGACACGTTCGAGGCCGGCACGGTCATCGACGTCACCGGCACCAGCAAGGGCAAGGGCTTCGCCGGTGTCATGAAGCGTCACGGCTTCGCCGGCGTGAGCGCCTCCCACGGTGCCCACCGCAACCACCGCAAGCCGGGCTCGATCGGCGCGTGCGCCACCCCCGGTCGCGTGTTCAAGGGTCTGCGGATGGCCGGCCGGATGGGTACCGACACCGTCACCACCCAGAACGTCACCGTCCACGCCGTGGACGTCGAGAAGGGCATCGTGCTGATCAAGGGCGCCGTTCCCGGCCCCCGCGGCGGCCTCGTCGTTCTCCGCACGGCTGCGAAGAAGGGCTGATCACCGATGAATGATGCTGCCAAGACCGTTTCCGTGATCTCTGTCAACTTGCCCGCCGAGATCTTCGACGTCGAGGTCAACGTCCCGCTGATCCACCAGGTCGTCGTCGCCCAGCAGGCGGCCGCGCGCCAGGGCACCCACGCGACCAAGCGTCGCGGCGAGGTCCGCGGTGGTGGCAAGAAGCCGTACAAGCAGAAGGGCACCGGCCGGGCTCGCCAGGGCTCGACCCGTGCGCCGCAGTTCGCCGGCGGTGGCGTCGTCCACGGCCCGCAGCCGCGTGACTACAGCCAGCGCACCCCCAAGAAGATGAAGGCCGCCGCCCTGCGTGGCGCCCTGTCCGACCGGGCGCGCAACGAGCGGATCCACGTCGTCGAGGGGCTCGTCTCCGGCGACAAGCCGTCGACCAAGGCCGCGCTCGCCTCGCTCTTCGAGCTGACCACCCGCCGCAAGTTCCTCGTCGTGCTCGAGCGTGCCGACAGCCTCACCTGGCTCTCGCTGCGCAACGCGCCCGAGGTCCACATCGTGGCGGTCGACCAGCTCAACACCCGCGACGTCCTCGTGAGCGACGACGTGGTGTTCAGCAAGGCCGCGTTCGACCGCCTCGTCGGTGGCAACGCCGAGGAGGAGAAGAACTGATGAGCACCCTGCACAAGGACCACCGCGACGTCCTGATCGCGCCCGTGGTGTCGGAGAAGAGCTACAGCCTTCTCGACAACAACAAGTACACGTTCCTTGTGGCGCCCGACGCCAACAAGACCGAGATCAAGATCGCGGTCGAGAAGGTCTTCGGCGTCAAGGTCACCTCGGTCAACACCCTCAACCGCCCGGGCAAGGTCCGCCGGACCAAGCACGGCATCGGCAAGCGCAAGGACACCAAGCGCGCCATCGTGAGCCTGGCCGAGGGTCACCGCATCGACATCTTCGGAGGTCCGGTCTCCTGACCGGGCTAGGTAGAGGAATCTGACATGGCTATCCGTAAGTACAAGCCGACCACCCCGGGCCGTCGTGGCTCCTCGGTGGCCGACTTCGCCGAGATCACCCGCACCACGCCGGAGAAGTCGCTGACCCGTCCGCTGCCCAAGAAGGGCGGCCGCAACAACCAGGGTCGGATCACCACCCGGCACCACGGTGGCGGTCACAAGCGGGCCTACCGCATCATCGACTTCCGTCGCTACGACAAGGACGGCGTGCCGGCCAAGGTCGCGCACATCGAGTACGACCCCAACCGCACCGCGCGCATCGCGCTGCTGCACTACGCCGACGGCGAGAAGCGCTACATCGTGGCGCCGAAGGACCTGACGCAGGGCATGCGGGTCGAGTCGGGCGTGGGCGCTGACATCAAGCCGGGCAACAACCTGCCGCTGCGCAACATCCCCGTCGGTACGACGATCCACTGCGTGGAGCTTCGTCCCGGTGGCGGCGCCAAGCTGGCCCGCTCGGCCGGCAACAGCGCGCAGCTGGTCGCCCGTGAGGGCTCCCGCGCCACGCTGCGTCTGCCCTCGGGCGAGATGCGCTACGTCGACGTGCGCTGCCGCGCCACCGTCGGCGAGGTGGGCAACGCCGAGCAGTCGAACATCAACTGGGGCAAGGCCGGCCGCATGCGCTGGAAGGGCAAGCGCCCGACCGTCCGTGGTGTCGTCATGAACCCGGTCGACCACCCGCACGGTGGTGGTGAGGGCAAGACGTCCGGTGGACGTCACCCCGTGTCGCCGTGGGGCAAGCCCGAGGGCCGTACGCGCAAGCGCAAGGCCAGCGACTCCCAGATCATCCGACGCCGCAAGTCCGGCAAGAACAAGCGCTGAAGGAACTGAGAGATGCCTCGCAGCCTGAAGAAGGGCCCCTTCGTCGACGGCCACCTTCTCAAGAAGGTCGACGCCGAGAACGACAAGGGCACCCACAACGTCATCAAGACCTGGTCGCGCCGGTCCATGATCATCCCCTCGATGATCGGCCACACGATCGCGGTCCACGACGGTCGCAAGCACGTCCCGGTCTTCGTGTCCGACTCGATGGTCGGCCACAAGCTCGGTGAGTTCGCGCCGACGCGCACCTACCGCGGCCACGTCAAGGAAGACCGGAAGGGACGTCGTCGATGAGCACCACTGAGCGCAACCGCGTCAGCGCGCGCCGCGAGTCGCTGCTGGGCGACGAGCCCGGCGCGTTCGCGACCGCCCGCTTCGTGCGGATCACCCCGATGAAGGCGCGCCGCGTCATCGACCTGGTTCGCGGCCTGCCCGCGGACGAGGCGCTGACGCTGCTGCAGTTCGCCCCGCAGGCGGCGGCCGTCACGATCCACAAGGTGCTGCAGAGCGCCGTCGCCAACGCCACGACCACCGAGGGCCTCGCCACCGGTGACCTGGTCGTGTCCGTGGCGCGGGTCGACGAGGGTCCGACGATGAAGCGCTGGCGTCCCCGTGCGCAGGGCCGGGCCACCCGGATCAACAAGCGCACGAGCCACATCACCATCGCGGTCCAGCCGGCTGAGGTCGTCGCGAAGAAGGGCAAGAAGTAATGGGTCAGAAGATCAACCCGAACGGCTTCCGCCTCGGCATCTCCACCGACCACAAGTCGCGTTGGTACGCCGACAAGCTGTACAAGGCCTACGTCGGCGAGGACGTCGCGATCCGCAAGCTGCTCAGCAAGGGCATGGAGCGGGCCGGCATCGCCAAGGTCGAGATCGAGCGCACCCGTGACCGGGTCCGCGTCGACATCCACACCGCGCGTCCGGGCATCGTCATCGGTCGCCGTGGCGCCGAGGCCGACCGGATCCGTGGCGAGCTCGAGAAGCTCACCGGCAAGCAGGTCCAGCTGAACATCCTCGAGGTCAAGAACCCCGAGATCGACGCGCAGCTGGTCGCCCAGGGTGTCGCCGAGCAGCTGTCGGGCCGCGTGCAGTTCCGCCGCGCGATGCGCAAGGCCATGCAGACCTCGATGCGTTCCGGTGCCAAGGGCATCCGGATCCAGTGCTCGGGCCGCCTCAACGGCGCCGAGATGTCGCGCACCGAGTTCTACCGCGAGGGCCGCGTTCCGCTGCACACGCTGCGTGCCGACATCGACTACGGCTTCTACGAGGCCCGTACGACCTTCGGCCGCATCGGCGTGAAGGTCTGGATCTACAAGGGTGAGGTCGCCGGCACCCGTGCCGAGCGCCAGGCCCAGGCCGCTGCCCGCGCCGGTGTCCCCGGCCGCGGTGGCCGCCCCACCCGTGGTGGCGACCGTCCGACCCGTGGGTCGCGCGGCGACCGCCCGAACCGCTCGGACCGCAACGCCGACGCCCCCGCCTCGGCGGAGGCCGTCGAGGCTGCGCCGGCCGCCGAGCCGACCACCGGAACGGAGTCCTGACCCATGTTGATGCCGCGTCGCGTCAAGCACCGCAAGCAGCACCACCCGAAGCGTTCGGGTGCTGCCAAGGGCGGTACGTCGCTCGCGTTCGGTGACTTCGGTATCCAGGCGGTCGAGGGTGCGTACGTCACCAACCGTCAGATCGAGTCCGCTCGTATCGCGATGACCCGCCACATCAAGCGTGGCGGAAAGGTCTGGATCAACATCTACCCGGACCGCCCCCTCACCAAGAAGCCCGCCGAGACCCGCATGGGTTCCGGTAAGGGTTCCCCCGAGTGGTGGGTCGCCAACGTCAAGCCCGGCCGTGTCATGTTCGAGCTTTCCGGAGTGCCGGAGGACATCGCCCGCGAGGCGATGCGCCGCGCGATCCACAAGCTGCCCATGAAGGCCCGATTCATCACGCGAGAGGCTGGTGAGTTCTGATGGCGAACGTCATCCGCGCCCACGAGCTGGACGAGCTCAACGCTGTCGACCTCGAGGCCAAGCTGCGCGAGGCCAAGGAGGAGCTGTTCAACCTGCGCTTCCAGGCGGCCACCGGCCAGCTGGAGAGCCACGGTCGGCTCCGCACGGTCAAGAAGGACATCGCCCGGATCTACACCGTGGTGCGTGAGCGCGAGCTCGGCATCCGGACCGCCCCGGGTACCGAGGAGGAGAACTGATGAGCGAGTCTGCCGAGACCACTCAGCGCAACGCCCGCAAGACCCGCGAGGGTCTCGTGGTCAGCGACAAGATGGACAAGACCGTGGTCGTGTCCGTCGAGGACCGTGTCAAGCACGCTCTGTACGGCAAGGTCATGCGTCGCAACACGCGGCTCAAGGCCCACGACGAGCAGAACGAGTGCGGCGTCGGTGACCGCGTCCTCATCATGGAGACCCGCCCGCTGTCTGCCACCAAGCGCTGGCGCGTGGTGGAGATCCTCGAGCGCGCCAAGTAATTCCCGTTCGGCCAGGCTCAGGCCGCCCCTCACCGGGGTGAAGGTCTGAGAACCGGCACGACAACCAGGAGAAATCGATGATTCAGCAGGAGTCGCGACTCAAGGTCGCCGACAACACCGGTGCCAAGGAGATCCTTTGCATCCGGGTGCTCGGCGGCTCCGGTCGTCGCTACGCCGGCATCGGCGACGTCATCGTCGCCACCGTCAAGGACGCCATCCCCGGCGGCAACGTCAAGAAGGGTGACGTCGTCAAGGCGGTCGTCGTGCGCACCGTCAAGGAGCGGCGTCGTCCCGACGGCTCGTACATCCGCTTCGACGAGAACGCCGCGGTGATCCTCAAGAACGACGGCGAGCCCCGTGGTACCCGCATCTTCGGCCCCGTCGGCCGTGAGCTGCGGGAGAAGAAGTTCATGAAGATCATCTCGCTCGCGCCGGAGGTGCTGTGATGGCTACCCGCAAGAAGTCCGAGCAGGAGCGTAAGAAGCCCAACCTGCGCGTCAAGAAGGGCGACACCGTCAAGGTCATCGCCGGCAAGGACAAGGGCGCCGAGGGCAAGATCATCAAGGTCCTCCGTGAGGAGGAGCGCGTGATCGTCGAGGGTGTCAACCGCATCAAGAAGCACACCAAGGTCGTCGACCAGGGTGGGCGTGCGGGCAACACCGGCGGCATCATCACCACCGAGGCCCCGATCCACGTGTCCAACGTGATGCTGGTCGAGGGCGACGGCGTGACCAAGGTCGGCTACAAGCGAGTCGACGTCACCAAGCGGCGCCCCGACGGCTCCGAGTACAGCTCGACGCGCAGCGTGCGCATCTCCCGCAAGACCGGGAAGGAGATCTGAGGATGACCGAGTCCACCATCGAGAAGGTCACCCCTCGACTCAAGACCAAGTACCGCGAGGAGATCCTCCCGGCGCTCAAGAACGAGTTCGAGATCGCCAACGTCATGCAGGTCCCCGGTCTGGTGAAGATCGTGGTCAACATGGGCGTCGGCGAGGCTGCCCGCGACTCGAAGCTGATCGAGGGTGCCGTCCGCGACCTGACCGCGATCACCGGCCAGAAGCCGGCCGTGACCAAGGCCCGCAAGTCGATCGCGCAGTTCAAGCTGCGTGAGGGCATGCCGATCGGCACGCACGTCACGCTGCGCGGCGACCGCATGTGGGAGTTCCTCGACCGGCTGCTGTCGCTCGCGCTTCCCCGTATCCGTGACTTCCGGGGCCTCTCGCCCAAGCAGTTCGACGGCCGCGGCAACTACACCTTCGGTCTGACCGAGCAGGTCATGTTCCACGAGATCGACCAGGACAAGGTCGACCGCCAGCGGGGCATGGACATCACCATCGTCACCACGGCGACCAACGACGAGCAGGGGCGCGCGCTGCTGAAGCAGCTCGGCTTCCCGTTCAAGGAGAACTGACATGGCGAAGACTGCGCTCAAGGTCAAGGCCGCTCGCAAGCCCAAGTTCGCGGTGCGCGGCTACACCCGCTGCCAGCGCTGCGGCCGCCCCAAGTCCGTCTACCGCAAGTTCGGCCTGTGCCGGATCTGCCTGCGGGAGATGGCCCACCGCGGTGAGCTGCCCGGCGTCACCAAGTCGAGCTGGTAACCCCAACCCGTAGAAGGTCGCTCCGCCGTCGTGCGGCGCGAAACCACTTCGAGAAAGAACACACATCATGACGATGACTGACCCGATCGCAGACATGCTCACGCGTCTGCGCAACGCCAACCAGGCGTACCACGACGCGGTGATCATGCCGTACAGCAAGCTCAAGGAAGGCGTCGCGGAGATCCTCAAGCAGGAGGGCTACATCACCTCCTACGCGGTCTCCGACAACGAGAACGGCGTCGGCAAGCTGCTGACCGTCACTCTCAAGTACGGCCGCAACCGCGAGCGCTCGCTGGCCGGCGTCCGCCGCATCAGCAAGCCCGGTCTGCGCGTGTACGCCAAGCACACCGGTCTGCCCAAGGTCCTCGGCGGCCTCGGCATCGCGATCATCTCGACCAGCCAGGGTCTGCTGACCGACCGCCAGGCCAACCAGAAGGGCGTGGGTGGGGAAGTCCTCGCCTACGTCTGGTGACAAGGGAAGGAGAGAGAAGAACATGTCGCGCATCGGCAAGCTCCCCGTCCCGGTCCCCGCGGGCGTCGACGTTCAGATCAACGGCGCCGACGTCACGGTGAAGGGCCCCAAGGGCACCCTGACCCACACCGTCGTCGCTCCGATCACCGTCGAGCAGGGCGAGGGCGTCCTCGAGGTCAAGCGCCCCGACGACGAGCGGCTCTCGAAGGCCTACCACGGCCTGAGCCGCACGCTCATCAACAACATGGTCGTCGGTGTCACCGAGGGCTACGAGAAGAAGCTCGAGATCGTGGGCGTCGGCTACCGCGTCCTGTCCAAGGGCCCGACCCAGCTGGAGTTCCAGCTCGGCTACTCGCACCCGATCATCTTCGACGCTCCCGAGGGCATCACCTTCACGGTGGACGGCCCGACCAAGCTGGGCGTCGTCGGCATCGACAAGCAGCTGGTCGGCGAGGTCGCCGCCAACATCCGCAAGCTCCGCAAGCCCGAGCCGTACAAGGGCAAGGGCGTCCGGTACTCCGGCGAGCACGTCCGTCGCAAGGTCGGAAAGGCTGGTAAGTGACCATGGCGATCACCCTCAAGCACCAGCGGAACCTCTCGGCTCGCGCCAGCTCCAAGCTGCGCCGCCAGATCCGCGGTCGCAAGAAGATCTCCGGCACCGCCGCGCGTCCGCGCCTGGTGGTCACCCGGTCGAGCAAGCACATCACCGCGCAGGTCGTCGACGACCTGGTCGGCAAGACCCTGGCCTCCGCCTCGACCCTCGAGGGCGACCTGCGCGCCTTCGACGGCGACAAGAGCGCCAAGGCCAAGAAGGTCGGCGAGCTCGTCGCCGCCCGCGCCAAGGCGCAGGGTGTGGAGACGGTCGTCTTCGACCGGGCCGGCAACAAGTATCACGGTCGCATCGCGGCCCTGGCAGATGGCGCCCGCGAGGGCGGCCTGACCTTCTGACCGCGAACAGGACTGAGGAGACATCATGAGCGGACCCCAGCGCGGACAGCGTTCGGGCGGCGACCGTGGCGGCCGTGGTGGCCGTGACGGCGGCCGTGGCGGTGCCGACAAGAACCAGTACGTCGAGCGCGTCGTCGCGATCAACCGCGTCGCCAAGGTCGTGAAGGGTGGTCGTCGCTTCAGCTTCACCGCCCTCGTGATCGTGGGCGACGGCGACGGTCTGGTCGGCGTCGGCTACGGCAAGGCCAAGGAAGTTCCCGCGGCGATCGCCAAGGGCGTCGAGGAGGCGAAGAAGAACTTCTTCCGCGTTCCCCGCGTCCAGGGCACGATCCCGCACCCGGTCCAGGGTGAGAAGGCGGCCGGCGTGGTGTTCCTGCGCCCCGCCGCCCCCGGTACCGGTGTCATCGCCGGTGGTCCGGTGCGCGCCGTCCTGGAGTGCGCCGGCATCCACGACGTCCTCAGCAAGTCGCTGGGCTCGTCGAACCAGATCAACATCGTGCACGCGACCGTCGAGGCGCTCCGGATGCTGGAGCAGCCCGAGTCGGTGGCCGCGCGTCGTGGTCTGCCGGTCGAGCACGTCGCTCCGGCGGCGCTGCTGAAGGCCAAGGCCGAGGGCGAGGCCGCTGCGGCCGCCGCCAAGTCGGCTGCGTCCGAGGCGGTGACCGTCTGATGGCACAGCTGAAGGTTCAGCAGACCAAGTCGAAGATCGGCGCCAAGGCCAACCAGCGCGAGACGCTGCGCAGCCTCGGTCTCAAGCGGATCGGCGACGTCGTGATCAAGGAGGACCGTCCCGAGATCCGGGGCATGGTCCACACCGTTCGTCACCTGGTGACGTTCGAGGTCGTCGGAGGCGAGTGACAATGACGCTCAAGCTGCACCACCTGCGCCCCGCGCCGGGTGCGAAGACCGCCAAGACCCGCGTGGGTCGTGGTGAGGGCTCCAAGGGCAAGACCGCCGGTCGTGGTACGAAGGGCACCAAGGCCCGCTACCAGGTCCCGGTCGCGTTCGAGGGTGGCCAGATGCCGCTGCACATGCGGCTCCCGAAGCTCAAGGGCTTCAAGAACCCGTTCAAGGTGACCTTCCAGGTCGTCAACCTCGACAAGATCAGCGCGCTGTACCCCGAGGGTGGCGACGTCACCCCGGAGACGCTGATCGCCAAGGGCGCGGTCCGCAAGGGCCACCCGGTCAAGGTGCTCGGCACGGGTGACCTCACGGTCAAGGTCGCGGTGAGCGCGGACGCGTTCTCGGCCTCGGCCAAGGAGAAGATCGAGAGCGCCGGCGGGACCATCACGGTCCTGTGAGGCGCGAGCGAGGGGCGCGGTGTTCTGGCATGGTCCAGATCACCGCGCCCCTCGCGCATATCGCCCCCGTCGCAGCACGGATGCAACACCCTGCCTGTTAGGCTTCCCGCGGCCGCCAGGTCGACCGATCGATTACCGGCTGACCCCAGTGGGGGTCCACGGGGGCGAAGCCCCCGTGTGAGCGGCAGCCAGGAGTAGAAAGAGGACCCGAGTGCTCAGCGCGTTCGTGAACGCCTTCCGGACCCCGGACCTGCGGCGCAAGCTGCTGTTCGTCCTGGTGATCATCGTGATCTTCCGGGCCGGCTCGCAGATCCCCGCCCCCGGTGTCAACGTCTCCAACGTCCAGTTCTGCATCGGCGAGGCGCAGAAGGGCTCCAACGCGAGTCTCTACAGCCTGGTCAACCTCTTCTCCGGCGGCGCCCTGCTGCAGCTGACGATCTTCGCGCTCGGCATCATGCCGTACATCACCGCGAGCATCATCCTGCAGCTGCTGGTCGTGGTGATCCCGCGGCTCGAGGCCCTCAAGCAGGAGGGCCAGTCGGGTCAGACCAAGATCACCCAGTACACCCGTTACCTGACGCTCGGCCTCGCCGTCCTCCAGGCCACCGGCATCGTCGCGCTCGCGCGCACCCGGAACCTGTTGCAGGGCTGTGATCGCGACCTGCTGCACAGCAACGGCACCGAGACCTTCCTGGTCATGGTCGTCACCATGACCGCCGGCACAGCCGTCATCATGTGGCTCGGTGAGCTCATCACCGAGCGCGGTGTCGGCAACGGCATGTCGATCCTGATCTTCACCCAGGTGGTGGCGACCTTCCCGGCGTCGCTGTGGCGGGTCAAGATCACCCAGGGCTGGTGGACCTTCGCGCTGGTCATCGTGATCGGCATGGTCCTGGTCGCCGCGGTCATCTTCATCGAGCAGGCACAGCGCCGGATCCCGGTGCAGTACGCGCGCCGCATGGTCGGGCGCAAGATGTTCGGCGGCAGCTCGACGTACATCCCGCTCAAGGTCAACCAGGCCGGCATCATCCCGGTCATCTTCGCCAGCTCGCTGCTCTACCTGCCGGCGATGGCTGTCCAGTTCAACCAGAACTCCGACAAGCCCAACCAGGTCATCAACTGGCTCAACGAGTACCTGGTCAACCAGCGCCACCCGGTGCACATGGCGGCCTACGTGCTGCTCATCATCTTCTTCACCTACTTCTACGTGTCGATCACCTTCAACCCGCAAGAGGTGTCCGACAACATGAAGAAGTACGGCGGCTTCATCCCCGGGATCCGGGCGGGCAAGCCGACCCAGGACTACCTGTCCTACGTCCTGTCCCGCATCACGCTGCCGGGCGCTCTCTACCTTGCGCTGATCTCGCTCGTTCCGCTCATCGCGTTCGTGCTGATCAACGCCGACACGAACTTCCCGTTCGGCGGCACCTCCATCCTGATCATGGTGGGCGTCGCGCTCGACACGGTGAAGCAGATCGAGAGCCAGCTCCAGCAGCGCAACTACGAAGGATTCCTGCGTTGAGGCTTCTGATCATGGGCCCGCCGGGCGCCGGCAAGGGCACCCAGGCGAAGGCCGTCGCCGACCACTTCAGTGTTCCGGCGATCTCGACCGGCGACATCTTCCGGGCCAATGTCAGCGGCGGCACGCCGCTGGGCATCGAGGCCAAGAAGTACATGGACGCCGGCGAGTACGTCCCCGACGAGGTCACCAACAACATGGTGCGCAGCCGGATCGCCGAGTCGGACGCCGAGAAGGGCTTCCTGCTCGACGGCTACCCGCGCACGCTGGCCCAGGTCACCGAGCTCGACGCCATGGTCGACGCCACCGGTCACCGCATCGACGCGGTCCTGGTGCTCACCGTCGACCAGGAGGCCGTGGTCGAGCGCCTGCTCAAGCGGGCCGAGATCGACGGTCGCGCCGACGACACCGAGGACGTCATCCGACGCCGCCTCGAGGTCTACGCCGAGGAGACCGAGCCGCTGATCGAGGTCTACGCCGCGCGCAACCTGGTCGTCGAGGTCGACGGCATGGGCGAGATTGCCGACGTCCAGCAGCGGATCTTCGAGGCGCTCGACGTCGTCCCCCAGAGCTGAATCTCCTGAGCTTGTTCCACCAGCACCGGATCGAGATCAAGAGCCCTGAGCAGGTCCGCGCGATGCGCGTGGCCGGCCTGGTGGTGGCGCGCACGCTCGCGAGCCTGCGCGCCGCCTGCCGGCCCGGGATCAGCACCGGCGAGCTCGACCGGCTCGCCGAGCAGAGCATCCGTGAGCAGGGCGGCGTCCCGTCCTTCCTCGGCTACGGCGTGCCGCCCTTCCCGGCGAGCATCTGCGCCTCGGTCAACGACCAGGTCGTGCACGGCGTCCCCGGCGCCCAGGTGCTCGCCGAGGGCGACGTCATCTCCATCGACTGCGGCGCCATCGTCGACGGCTGGCACGGCGACGCGGCGATCACCGTCGCGATCGGCGAGGTCCGCCCCGACGTCGCCGAGCTGATGCGCGTGACCGAGGAGTCGCTGTGGCGCGGCCTGGCCGCCGCCCGCATCGGCGGCCGCGTGGGCGACATCTCCCACGCGGTCGAGAGCCACGTCCGCGCCGCCGGCGACTACGGCATCGTCGACGGCTACACCGGCCACGGCATCGGCACCTCGATGCACATGGAGCCCGACGTCCCCAACGAGGGCCGGCCCGGGCGCGGCCCGCGGCTCAAGCGCGGCATCGCGCTCGCCGTCGAGCCGATGATCACCCTCGGCAGCCCCGACACCGACGTCGCCGCCGACGAGTGGACCGTCGTCACCTCCGACGGCAGCTGGGCCGCGCACTACGAGCACACCTTCGCCCTGACCGATGCGGGCGTGTGGGTGCTGACCGCCGAGGACGGCGGCCGCGCGCAGCTCGAGGCCCTCGGCGTCCCCTACGGCGGCGACGACTGAGCTGGAGGGCCGAGCGGGTCGCTCGCGATGACCGGCCCGGGTGCGGCACTCCTGCCCCTGGGGCGAGCACTAGGCTGATGTCCATGGCCAGGGACCCGATCACGCCGGCTGCGCTCGCGGCGCGGCCCCTGCTCTTCGCCTCCGGCGAGGAGGCCTACGTGGCGAGCGCGGTACGCCGCACCTGGCACACGCCCGACGGCGCCGACCCGGTGTGGGCCGACGAGGTCGTGGCCGAGCTCGAGCCGGGGGAGCGGGCGATGTGCGCGCTGTCCTTCGCCGCCGGCGCGCCCGGCCTGGCCCACGTCGTGACCGGGTCCGAGCACGCTCTGCAGCGGCCCGAGACCGACGCGAGCGTCGAGCGGACCTACCAGGTCACCGAGTTCCCCACCCCCGACGAGTACGCCGGCATGGTCGAGGCCGCGCTCGCCAAGATCGCGAGCGGCCACCTGCACAAGGTGGTGCTGGGCCGCTGCCTCGACGTCGTGAGCACGCCGCCGCTGGTGCCGACCGAGATCATCGACCGGCTGCTGACCACCCGCCCGGGCCGCTACGTGTTCAGCGTGCCGCTGGGCGACGAGCCGATCCTGGTCGGCGCGAGCCCCGAGCTGCTGGTGCGGCGCGAGGGCCTGCAGATCTCGTGCACCCCGCTCGCCGGCTCCGTGCCGCGCTCGAGCGACCCCGACGAGGACGCTCGCCGCGCGGAGGGCCTGCGCCAGTCGGCCAAGGACCTCGCCGAGCACGCCTTCGTCGTCGAGGCGATCGTGCACGCGCTCAAGGAGGTGTGCGTCGAGATCGAGTACCCCGCCACCCCCGAGCTGCTCTCGACCGACACCGTCTGGCACCTCGCCACCCCGATCCGGGCCCGGCTCGCCGACGGCATCGACGGGCCGAGCGCGCTGCGCCTGGCCCAGCTGCTGCACCCGACGCCGGCCGTGGGCGGGGTGCCGACGGCGGCGGCGAACGCCGTCATCGCCGACCTCGAGGGCGACCTGCGCGACTGGTTCGCCGGCTGCGTCGGCTGGGTCGACGGCCGCGGCGACGGCGAGTTCGCGGTCACCATCCGCGCCGCCGTGATGGACGGTCCGCGGCTGCGGCTCTTCGCCGGCGCGGGCATCGTGGCAGGCTCCGACCCGGCGTCCGAGGTCCGTGAGACGGGCGCCAAGCTCGCCACCATGGCGCGGGTCACCGGCCTGCCCTGAGCGGCTGATTGGACCCGGCCCTTCCGGGCGTGCAAGGATCGAAGTCCCAGGGGGGAGTATTCCTTCGCTGCGGGATCGTCATCACGAGTCGACGTCGCCGTCACTCCGGTCCCGTAGGCTGCAAGACGGTGTGAGCCGGCAGCGGAAGAGACCTCGGGCGATCTGACCGACGCTCAAACCCCTGGAAGGGGACCTGTCCATGGACGTGACCACCCTGGAATGGACGATCACCATCGCGGTGACCGTCGGCGTACTGCTCTTCGACGTCTTCGTCATCGCGCGCGACCCGCACGAGCCCACGATGAAGGAGTGCGCGATCGCGCTCACCTTCTACGTCGGCGCGGCGCTCGCCTTCGGTGCGTTCATCCTGATCCACCACGGCCACGACTTCGGCATCGAGTTCTACACCGGCTGGCTGACCGAGTACTCGCTGTCGATCGACAACCTCTTCGTCTTCATCATCTTGATGTCGGCGCTCAAGGTGCCCCGCAAGTACCAGCAGGAGGCGCTGCTCGTCGGCATCGTGCTGGCGCTCGTCTTCCGCGGCATCTTCATCGCGCTCGGCTACGCGCTGATCGAGAACTTCAGCTGGGTCTTCTACCTCTTCGGCGCCTTCCTGGTCTACACCGCCGTCAAGCTGGTCACGTCCTACGGCAGCCACGACGACGAGCACCCCGAGGACAACGCGGTCGTCGCCTTCGCGCGCCGCCGGATGCGGGTGGGGGAGGCCTACCACGGCCTCAAGCTCTGGTACGTCGTGGCGCAGCCCGAGGGGAGCGAAGCGACCGACTCGAACAACGGCACCCGCTTCGTCTCGCCCATCCTCATCGTGATCATCGCGCTCGGTGTCACCGACATCCTGTTCGCGCTCGACTCGATCCCGGCGATCTTCGGCATCACCCAGGAGCCGTACATCGTCTTCACCGCCAACGTCTTCGCGCTGATGGGCCTGCGCCAGCTCTACTTCCTGCTCGGCGGGCTGCTGCAGAAGCTGGTCTACCTCTCGCTCGGCCTGGCGTTCATCCTCGCCTTCATCGGCGTCAAGCTGGTCCTGCACGCGCTGCACGAGAACGAGCTGCCGTTCATCAACGGCGGCCACCCGGTGCACGGCGCGCCCGACATCTCGTCGCTGTTCAGCCTGGGCGTCATCATCGTGACGCTCGTGGTCACGGCGAGCGCGAGCCTGTGGCGCTCCTCGCGCGAGGGCAGCGACGACCACGTCCCCGACCACGCGGTCGCGCCGCGCGACGCCGTCGACGTCGACGACACCTCTGGTCCCGACTGGCGGTAACAGGCGGCCCCGATGTCCTAGGGTGTCGGACGTGGACCGACTCCAGGTGCAGTGGGCCGGGCACTCCCGGACGTTCGACGGTCCGCGGGTCGTGATCGGGCGCGAGCTCGACTGCGACGTCCCCGTCAGCGACGCGCGTGCCTCGCGGCACCATGCCTTCCTCCAGATCGAGGACGGCCGCTGGGTCGTCGTCGACGCGAGCACCAATGGCACCTTCGTCGCCGGTGAGCGGATCACCCGGCTGGTTCTCGGACCGACCCCGGTCAGCCTCCACCTGGGTGGCCCGGTCGGCGAGCCGGTCGTGGTGAGCGTCGCGGTCGCCGCGGGGCCGGGGAGCATGCCGCCGGGGCCACCGACCGGAGTGTCCCGGCCGGTCCCGCAGTCGCAGCAGCAGTCCCAGCCGATGCAGCCGGTGCAGTCGCCCGGCGGCGAGTTCTGGCGCAACCTGCCGCCCCCGCAGGTGCCGGCCGCCGGCGGGCCGGTCGACGCCTGGCGCCCGGTCGGCGTGCTGCCGCCGGGGCAGCTGCCGCACGGCCACTCGATCGTGCTGCCGCAGCAGCTCCAGGCCGGCCGGTCGCTCACCATCGGCCGCGAGCACAGCAACGACATCGTCCTCGACGACGCCCTGGTCAGCCGCCGGCACGCCCGGCTCGACCCGCCGACGCCCACGTCCCTGGCGGTGCTGCACGACCTCGGCTCGTTCAACGGCACCTTCGTCAACGGCCGGCGCGTCGACGGCGCCGTCCAGCTGGCGGTGGGCTCCGAGGTCATCTTCGGCAACCAGACCTTCCGCTGGGACGGCCACCAGCTCATCGCCTCGGCGACCGCCCACGAGTTCACGCTGTACGCCGACGGGCTGACGCAGGTCGTCGCCGGCGGCAAGCGGCTGATCGAGAACATCTCGTTCAAGCTCGACCCGCGCAGCCTCACCGCCGTCATCGGCCCGTCCGGCGCCGGCAAGTCGACCCTGCTCGGCGCGCTGACCGGGCTCAAGCCGGCCAGTCACGGCCGGGTGATCTGGCAGGGCCACGACCTCTACCAGCACTACGACCAGCTCCGGTTCCAGATCGGCCTGGTGCCGCAGCAGGACATCCTGCACCCGCAGCTGAAGGTCAAGCAGGGCCTGCGCTTCGCCGCCGAGCTCCGCCTGCCGCCCGACACCACGGCCCAGGAGTGGGACGCCCGGGTCAACCACGTCGCCCACCAGCTCCAGCTGGTCGAGCGGATGGACAACCGGATCGGCACCCAGCTCTCCGGCGGCCAGCGCAAGCGGGTCTCGATCGCGACCGAGCTGCTCACCGCGCCGCCGCTGCTCTTCCTCGACGAGCCGACCTCCGGCCTCGACCCGGGCCTCGACCTCGAGGTGATGCGCCAGCTGCGCAGCCTCGCCGACGACGGCCGCGTGGTCATGGTGGTCACCCACTCGGTGCTCGCGCTCGACGTCTGCGACAACGTGCTGGTGCTCGCCCCCGGCGGCCGGATCGCCTACTTCGGGCCGCCCGACGGCGTCCTCACGCACTTCGGCAAGACCAACTACCCCGAGGTCTTCGACCTGCTCGACGACCCGGACCTGTGGCAGCGGATCCCGGTCCCGCAGCATGCGGTCGACACCTCCGCCATCGCCCAGCAGTCGTACGGCGGCGCCGTCCCCGCTCCGCCGCGCCAGTCGGTCTCGCGCCAGCTCTCCACGTTGGTCAAGCGCAACCTGGCCGTCGTCCTCTCCGACCGGCTGCTGCTCGGGATGCTGATCCTGCTGCCGCTGATCCTCGGCGGCCTGAGTCGCCTGGTCGGCGGCGACGGCGGCCTCTCGCTCGACACCGCCTTCGCCCACGGCGACTCGGCCAAGGAGGCGCAGCAGCGGCTCACCGTGCTCATCGTCGCGGCCTGCCTGATGGGCACCGCGCTGGCGATCCGGGAGCTGGTGGGGGAGCGGCCGATCTTCCAACGCGAGTACGCCGTCGGCCTGTCGCCCGGCGTCTACTTCACCAGCAAGGTGCTGGTGCTCGGCGTCGCGGCCTTCGTGCAGGGCCTGGTCGTGACCTTCATCGCCACCGTCGGGCTGCCCGGCGCCGACGGCACCCTCGGCACCCTGCGGGTGGCGCTGGCGATCGCCGGCCTGTCGTTCACCATGGCCGTCATCGGCCTGGCGCTCTCGGCCGTCGTCACCAGCACCGAGCAGACCATGCCCGCCCTGGTCGGCATCGTGATGCTCCAGCTGGTGCTCTCCGGTGCGCTGCTCGAGGTCGCCGGCCGGCCGATCCTGGAGCAGATCGCCTGGCTCTCGCCGTCCCGCTGGGGCTACGCGGGCTCGGCGTCGGCGATGGACCTGCTGCGTCGTACGGCGGGCACCGACGAGGAGGACTGGATCGCCCTCGGCGGCGGCGCCCACTACCTGATGGACCTGTTCGCGATGGGCGTGCTGTGCGTCGCGGCGTACGGCCTCGGGCTGCTGCTGGTCCGCCGCAGCGCCACCGACTGAGCCAGCTCGCGTCGCGCCCCGGGAATGCCGGGGCCCGCGGGCGCCTTGGAACCGACGATGTCTCTCGCGCTCTCCGTCCTCGACCTCGTCCCCGTCCGCAGCGACCAGACCACGGGTGACGCGCTCGCCGCGACCCTCGACCTGGCCCGCGCCGCCGACCGGCTCGGCTACCGGCGGTACTGGGTCGCCGAGCACCACAACATGCCGGCCGTCGCCGCCACCAACCCGCCCGTCGTGATCGGCCTGGTCGCCTCGGCGACCGAGCGGATCCGCGTCGGTTCCGGCGGCGTCATGCTGCCCAACCACGCGCCGCTGGTCGTCGCGGAGCAGTTCGCGCTGCTCGAGGCGGCGTTCCCGGGCCGGATCGACCTCGGCATCGGCCGCGCGCCGGGCAGCGACCCGGTCACCAGCTGGGCGCTGCGCCACGGCGCCGGGGGAGTGAGCGACGAGGCGGTCACCCACTTCCCCGAGTACGTCGACAACGTGCTCGCCATGATGGAGCCCGCCGGCGTCGGCCTGGCCCTGCGCGGCGGCCAGCACGTCCTCAAGGCGACCCCGGCCGCGCTCTCGGTCCCGCAGATCTGGCTGCTCGGCTCGTCCGACTACTCAGCCCGCCTCGCCGCCGAGAAGGGCATGCCCTACGTCTTCGCGCACCACTTCTCCGGCTCCGGCACCGCCGAGGCGCTCGAGCTCTACCGCTCCACCTTCCAGCCTTCGCCCGAGCTCGACGCGCCGCGCACCTTCCTCACCGTCAACGCCGTCGTCGCGCCCACCGCCGAGCAGGCGCACCGGCTCGCGCTGCCGCAGCTGCTCCAGATGCTCGCCCTGCGCACCGGGCAGCCGCTCGTCGCGCAGCGCAGCGTCGAGGACGCCGAGACGATCGTCGACGCCGGCCTGCCCGAGGCCCACGACAGCCTGGTCGAGGCGATGCGCCGCCGCTGGGTGATCGGCGACCCGAGCACCGCGCGGGCCGACCTCGAGCGCCTCGCGGCGTCGTACGGCGTCGACGAGGTGATGGTCAACCCGGTCGCCGGGGCCTTCCGCGGCGCCGACCCGCGCACGTCGTCCGCCCGGGAGCGCACCCTCGCCCTCCTGGCCTCCTGAGCCGCGCCCGGCCCTCCCCGGCCGCGGCGGGCGTCGCGGATTGGGACTTGTCAAGCCCCTTGGCTAGACTGGCGTGTCGGTCCAACGTGGGTTCTGTGTGTGGTGCACGGCCCACGAGGTCCACTCGGTCCCCGCGGGGTCCGAGAGGTTCCCGGACCACCGGTAGACAGCATCCCCGAGCAGATTGTGAGACATGGCGAAGAAAGAAGGCGTCATCGAGATGGAGGGCTCCGTCGTGGAGGCCCTTCCCAACGCCATGTTCCGCGTCGAGCTGAGCAACGGCCACAAGGTCCTTGCCCACATCAGCGGCAAGATGCGTCAGCACTACATCCGGATCCTCCCCGAGGACCGCGTCGTGGTGGAGCTCTCGCCGTACGACCTCTCGCGGGGCCGCATCGTCTACCGCTACAAGTGAGCCAACACACGGGGGCTCCGCCCCCGTGGACCCCCGCCCGGGTGCTCACCCGCCACTAGAAGAGAAAGGGCTGACATGAAGGTCAACCCGAGCGTGAAGCCGATCTGTGACAAGTGCAAGGTGATCCGTCGCCACGGCCGCGTCATGGTCATCTGCGAGAACCCGCGCCACAAGCAGCGCCAGGGCTGAGCTCACCGCTCATCCCTGCGTTCGACAACTGAATACGACAACTACGTGATCGCTTAGGTCTCACCCACAGGCTCATGAGAGCCGAGGCCGAACCACCTCCGGAGCGGATGGCCGGGGCTGGGCACCAGAGCAAGACCGCCCGGACGCATCACGACCACACCACCGTGACTGTTCGAAAGGAAGCCACCATGGCTCGCCTCGTCGGAGTCGACCTGCCGCGCGACAAGCGCATCGAGGTCGCTCTCACCTACATCTACGGCATCGGCCGTACCCGCGCCCAGCAGCTGCTGAAGGCCACCGGCGTCAGCCCGGACCTTCGCGTCCACGAGCTGGGTGACGAGGAGCTGGTCAAGCTCCGCGACGAGATCGAGGCCAACTTCAAGATCGAGGGTGACCTCCGTCGCGAGGTCCAGGCCGACATCCGCCGCAAGATCGAGATCGGCAGCTACCAGGGTCGCCGCCACCGCATGGGCCTTCCGGTCCGCGGCCAGCGCACCAAGACCAACGCTCGTACCCGCAAGGGCCCGAAGCGCACGGTTGCCGGCAAGAAGAAGGCCAAGTGATCGATCGCCTCGTGCGATCTCACTGACCTCAACGACCAGTTCTTATTAGGAGATAGCGAATGCCTCCCAAGGCTCGCGCGGGCGCCAAGAAGGTGCGCCGCAAGGAGAAGAAGAACGTCGCTCAGGGCGAGGCCCACATCAAGAGCACGTTCAACAACACGATCGTCACGATCACCGACCCGACCGGTGCGGTGATCTCGTGGGCCTCTGCCGGCACCGTCGGCTTCAAGGGCTCCCGCAAGTCCACCCCGTACGCCGCGCAGATGGCCGCCGAGGCCGCCGGTCGTCGGGCGATGGAGCACGGCATGAAGAAGATCGACGTCTTCGTCAAGGGCCCGGGCTCGGGCCGCGAGACGGCGATCCGCTCGCTGGGTGCGATCGGCCTCGAGGTCGGCACCATCCAGGACGTGACCCCCGCCCCGCACAACGGCTGCCGCCCGCCGAAGCGCCGTCGCGTCTGAGCGTCGTACCAGGACTTAGAGGAGAACTTCAATGGCCCGTTACACCGGACCTCTGACCAAGAAGTCGCGCCGTCTCGGCGTCGACCTCGTCGGCGGCGACGCTGCCTTCGAGAAGCGCCCCTACCCGCCCGGCCAGCACGGCCGCGCGCGCGTCAAGGAGAGCGAGTACCGCAACCAGCTGCAGGAGAAGCAGAAGGCCCGCTTCACCTACGGCGTGCTCGAGAAGCAGTTCCACAAGTACTACGTGGAGGCCGCCCGTCGCCAGGGCAAGACCGGCGACAACCTGGTCCAGCTGCTCGAGTGCCGTCTCGACAACGTGGTCTACCGTGCCGGCTTCGCCCGCACCCGCCGCCACGCCCGCCAGCTGGTGACCCACGGTCACTTCCTGGTCAACGGCAAGAAGGTCGACATCCCGTCCTTCCAGGTGACCCAGTACGACATCATCGACGTGCGCGAGAAGTCGCTCGAGATGACGCCGTTCATCGTCGCCCGTGAGACCCACGGCGAGCGCGTCGTCCCGGCCTGGCTCGAGGCGCTCCCCAACCGGATGCGGATCCTCGTGCACAGCGTTCCCGTGCGCGAGCAGATCGACCTGCCGATCCAGGAGCAGCTCATCGTGGAGTACTACTCCAAGAAGTAAACGCTCGGGGGCTCCGCCCCCGAGTGCCCCCGCTGGGGGCTTCGCCCCCAGACCCCTCAACGCTCGGGGGCTCCGCCCCCGAGTGCCCCCGCTGGGGGCTTCGCCCCCAGACCCCCTCCGGTGGTCACCGGGGCGGGTCCCCAGCGGAGGCACATAGGTCCTCTTCTCCAATTCCGCACCACGTCTGGGTCCTCATATAGCGGTCGGCCCGGAAAGGATCGAAACAAGTGCTCATCGCACAGCGCCCCACTCTCTCGGAGGAGAGCGTCGACCAGTTCCGGTCGCGCTTCGTCATCGAGCCGCTCGAGCCCGGCTTCGGCTACACGCTCGGCAACTCGCTGCGTCGTACCCTCCTCTCGTCGATCCCCGGTGCCTCGGTCACGAGCATCAAGATCGACGGCGTCCTCCACGAGTTCTCGACGATCGAGGGCGTCAAGGAAGACGTCACCGAGATCATCCTCAACCTCAAGGGCCTCGTCGTCTCCTCCGAGCACGACGAGCCGGTCACCATGTACCTGCGCAAGTCGGGTGCCGGTGACGTCACGGGTGCCGACATCGCGCCGCCGGCCGGCGTCGAGGTCCACAACCCCGACCTGAAGATCGCCACCCTCTCCGACAACGGCAAGCTCGAGCTCGAGCTCGTCGTGGAGCGCGGCCGCGGCTACGTCTCCGCCGTCCAGAACAAGGGTGCGGACAACGAGATCGGCCGGATCCCGGTCGACTCGATCTACAGCCCCGTCCTCAAGGTGACCTACAAGGTCGAGGCCACCCGCGTCGAGCAGCGCACCGACTTCGACAAGCTCGTCATCGACGTCGAGACCAAGCCGTCGATCCTGCCCCGCGACGCCATCGCGTCGGCCGGCAAGACGCTGGTCGAGCTCTTCGGCCTGGCCCGTGAGCTCAACGTCGAGGCCGAGGGCATCGACATCGGCCCGTCGCCCGTCGACGAGCAGCTCGCCGCCGACCTCGCCCTCCCGGTCGAGGACCTGCAGCTGACCGTCCGGTCCTACAACTGCCTCAAGCGCGAGGGCATCCACACCGTGGGTGAGCTCATCAGCCGCTCCGAGCAGGACCTGCTGGACATCCGCAACTTCGGCGCGAAGTCCATCGACGAGGTCAAGGCCAAGCTGCACGAGATGGGTCTGTCCCTCAAGGACAGCGCCCCGGGCTTCGACCCGTCGGCTGCTCTGGCCAACTACTCCGACGACGACGAGGACGACGCGTCCTTCATCGAGTCCGAGGAGTTCTGAGTTTGATGGTGTGATCGGGGCGCCAACCGGCGCCGGCCGCACGGGGACTCGCACGCTCGCCCCGCGGGCCGGCACCGGGCGGCTTCGCCGCCGGGCGCCCTGATCACACCGCGGTCGAGGTTCGCTGAGTGAGAGATTGCTTGGCGGCCAGACCGGCACCACGATTGACCAGCACGGCCCCTGAAATCGCCCGGTACCTGATACGGCCGGGCCTGACTCCCGGTACCTCACACGGCCGGGGAGAAACGAGAGAGCAATGCCCAAGCCCAAGAAGGGCCCCCGCCTCGGCGGTAGCTCCGCGCATCAGCGCCTCATCCTGTCGAACCTGGCCACCGCGCTCTTCGAGCACGGGCGGATCACGACCACCGAGGCCAAGGCGCGCACCCTGCGTCCCTACGCCGAGAAGCTGATCACCAAGGCGAAGAAGGCGCACGCCGGCGAGAACCCGCTGCACCAGCGTCGCGAGGTCCTCAAGGACATCCGCGACAAGGGCGTCGTCCACCACCTGTTCGCGGAGATCGCCCCGACCTTCGCCGAGCGCCCGGGCGGCTACACCCGGATCACCAAGGTCGGCAACCGTGCGGGCGACAACGCCCCCATGGCTGTCATCGAGCTGGTGACCGAGGCCTACGCCCCGGCCGCGCCGAAGGCCGCCAAGGCCGAGGCCGCTCCGGCTCCGGTCGAGGAGGCTCCGGTCGAGGTCGAGGAGACCGAGGTCACCGAGGCTGACGCCGAGGTCGAGGCGCCCGAGGCCGCTGAGGCCGAGGTCGCCGAGGAGGCCACCGAGGAGTCCGCCGAGGACGCCGACAAGGCCTGATCGAGCAGATCGCCACGACGGCCCGTCACCCGCGAGGGTGGCGGGCCGTCGTCCTTTTCGGGCGGACCAGCCGGGTCCGTAGACTGGCCGCATGACGATCGACCTCGGTACCCCGCGCCTGCTCGAGGACGGAGAGCGTGAGGTCCTGCTCGCCGACCCGCGCGGCTACTGCGCCGGCGTCGACCGCGCCGTGGTGACGGTCGAGGAGGCGCTCGACCTCTACGGCGCGCCCGTCTACGTCCGCAAGCAGATCGTCCACAACAAGCACGTGGTCGCCAACCTCGAGTCGCGCGGCGCGATCTTCGTCGAGGAGCTCGACGAGGTCCCCGTCGGCGCGACCGTCGTCTTCTCCGCCCACGGCGTCTCGCCGGCGGTCCACCGCCAGGCCGCCGACCGCGAGCTGAAGACCATCGACGCCACCTGCCCGCTGGTGACCAAGGTCCACCGCGAGGCGGTCCGGTTCGCGCGCGAGGGCTACACGATCCTGCTCATCGGCCACGCCGGCCACGAGGAGGTCGAAGGTACGGCGGGCGAGGCCCCCGAGCAGACCGTCCTCGTCGAGCACCCCGACGACGTCGACAAGCTCGAGTTCGCGCCCGACGCCAAGCTCGCCTGGCTCTCGCAGACCACGCTCAGCGTCGACGAGACGATGGAGACCGTGCGCCGGCTGCGTGCCAAGTTCCCGCAGCTCGAGGACCCGCCCAGCGACGACATCTGCTACGCCACCCAGAACCGCCAGGTCGCGGTCAAGGAGATCGGCGCGACCGCCGACCTGGTGATCGTGGTCGGCTCCGCCAACTCCTCCAACTCGGTCCGCCTGGTCGAGGTCGCGCTCGAGGCCGGGGCCAAGGCGTCGTACCGGATCGACGACGTGAGCGAGCTCGACGAGCGCTGGCTCGACGGCGTCCGCTCGGTCAGCGTCACCTCCGGCGCGTCGGTGCCCGACCACCTGGTCCAGGAGGTGCTGGGCTATCTCGCCGAGCGCGGCTACCCCGACGCACGGCCGGTGCAGACGGCCGAGGAGACGCTCGCGTTCTCGTTGCCCAAGGAGCTGCACCGAGACCTCAAGGCCGCGGGCCGGGCCTGACGAGATGGCCCGCTACCTCGACGTCCACCCGGACAACCCGCAGCCCCGTCTCGTCCAGCAGATCGTCGACGCGCTCAACAACGACGACGCGCTGATCGCCTACCCGACCGACTCGGGCTATGCGCTCGGCTGCCGGATCGGCAACCGCGAGGGGCGCGACCGGATCCTCAAGATCCGCGGCCTCGACGACAAGCACCACTTCACGCTCATGTGCCGCGACTTCTCCCAGCTCGGGCAGATGGTCCACGTCGACAACTCGGCGTTCCGCGCGATCCGCGCCGCGACGCCCGGGCCGTACACGTTCATCCTGCCGGCGATGCCCGACGTGCCGCGGCGGCTGATGCACCCGAAGAAGAAGACGGTGGGCGTCCGCATCCCCGAGCACGTCTTCGTGCAGGCGCTCCTCGAGCAGCTGGGCGAGCCGCTGCTGACCTCGACGCTGATCCTCCCCGGTGAGACCGAGCCCCGCACCATGGGCTGGGAGATCAAGGAGGACCTCGACCACGACGTCGACATCGTCGTCGAGGCGGGGGAGACCCCGGCCGAGCCGACCACCGTCGTCGACTGGTCCGAGGGCGCGCCCGAGGTGCTGCGCAGGGGCGCGGGCGATCCCGACCGGTTCTGACGCGCCGGGCTGGTTCCGCGCCGTTGTCGGCGCCAGCGCCTAGCGTGGACGCGTGACCAGTACGGCGCGCGCCCGCACCCTCTGGGAGGAGGGCCGACGTCCCGGCCGCGACGTGGTGTCGCTGGCCGTGGCGCTGCTGGTGACCGCCGCCGTGGTCGACCTGCTGCTCTCCGAGGGGCTCGGGCTCTTCTTCGACCTGGCGTTCGTGACCGTGTGCGTCGGCGCCGCCCTCGGCGTGCGCCCCAACGACTTCTTCGCCGTCGGCGTGCTGCCGCCCCTGGCGATGTTCGCGCTCGTCGTACTGCTGGCCTTCAGCGACCCGGGTGCCGTCGCCCGCGCCGACGACGGGCTGGTGCAGGCGACCGTGTCGGGGGTGTCGCACCACGCGGTCGCGCTGCTGCTCGGCTATGCCGCCTGCCTGGCGCTGCTCGCCGTACGGCGTCAGGTGCTGCGGCGCGACTGAGCTCCCAGGGACGTCAGTCGGCGAGGTCGACGACCACCGGCGCGTGGTCGGACGGCGCGCCCGGGAAGCCGTCGTTCGGGTCCCGCTCCTCGCGGTCGATGAACGCGCCCTTGACCCGCTCGGCGAACGAGTCCGAGCCGAGCACGAAGTCGATCTTGAGCCCACGGTCGCGCTCGAAGCGCTGGCGGTAGTAGTCCCAGTAGGTGTAGCCGGGTGCGTGGGCGCGAGTGACCTCCGACCAGCCGCCGTCGAGGAAGGCCTGGAAGGCGGCGCGCTCGGCGGGGGTGACGTGGGTGGAGTTCTTGAACTGGGCGATGTCGAAGACGTCGTCGTCGGTGGGGCAGATGTTCCAGTCGCCGACGAGGGCGGTCGGCAGGTCGAGCCATGCGGAGGCCGCCTCGCGCAGGCGGGCGAGCCAGTCCAGCTTGTAGACGTAGTGCGGGTCGTCGGGCTTGCGGCCGTTGGGGATGTACAGGCTCCACACGCGGACGCCGCCGCAGGTCGCGCCGATCGCGCGCGCCTCGATGTCGCCGGCCTCGCCGAAGCCGGGCTGGCCGGCGAAGCCGACGGCGACGTCGTCGAGGCCGACCCGGCTGATCAGGGCGACGCCGTTCCACTGGTTGAGGCCGTGCGCGGCGATCTCGTAGCCGCGCGCCTGCAGGCCCATCAGCGGCAGCTGCTCCTCGCGCGCCTTGGTCTCCTGGACGGCGAGCACGTCGATGTCGTGCCGGTCGAGGAAGGCTTCGACGCGGTCGATCCGGGTCCGCAGGGAGTTGACGTTCCAGGTGGCCAGTCGCACCGGGCAAGCCTAGGCTGCAGTCGTGGACCGCGCGCAGCGGGGAGTCGGCCGGGCCGTCGTGGCCGTCGTCCTCGTCGCGCTGGTCGCGGGCGCCCTCGTCGGCGGGTTCGCCGACCTCCACGTCTATCGGTACGGCGGCGACGCGGTCCTCCACCAGACCCGGCTCTACCAGGCCGGCGACCCGGTCACCGGCTATCCCTTCACCTACCCGCCGTTCGCCGCGGTCCTGATGGTGCCGCTCGCCGTCGTGCCCGGCTGGACGGCGGCGGCTCTGTGGACCGCCGCGTCGGCCGCGGCGCTGCTCGCCGGGATCCGGCTGGTGCTCCGCACGCTGGGCCGGCCGGCGCCCGACCTGCTCGTCGCGGCGCTCGGCGTCGGGGCGCTCGCGCTGGAGCCGGTGTGGCAGACGTTCTCCTTCGGGCAGATCAACCTCATCCTGATGCTGGTCGTGCTCGTCGACCTGCTCGGCGTGGAGCGGCGGTGGTCGGGGGTCCTGGTCGGGGTCGCCGCGGGCATCAAGCTCACGCCGCTTGTGTTCGTGGTGCTGCTCGTCCTGGTCGGGCGCCGGACCGCGGCGGGGCGTGCGGCGCTGGCGTTCGCGGCGACCGTCGTGCTCGGTCTCGTGGTGCTGCCGGGCTCCGCGGCGTCGTACTGGACCGACCGGCTGCTCGACGCCCGCCGGGTCGGCCCGCCGGCGCTGGCCCACAACCAGTCGGTCGACGGCGCGCTGACCCGGCTGGTCGGCGAGCCGGCGCCGACGTGGCTGTGGCTCGTCGTCGCCGGCCCGCTGGCAGGCAGCATCGTGGTGGTCGCGACCGTCTGGTGGCGGCGTGGCGATCGGCTGCTCGCGACCTGCCTCGCGGCGGTGGCGACGCTCGTCGCGTCGCCGGTGTCGTGGTCGCACCACTGGGTGTGGGCGGTGCCGGTCGCGCTGGTGCTCGCCGACCGCAGCCGGCTCGCCGCCGTGGCCTGGACGGCGGTCTTCGTGGCCCGGCCGATGCTCTGGCCGCCGTGGGGGTCGGGTCGCGAGTACGACTGGCGGTGGTACGAGCAGCTGCCCGGCAACGCCTACCTGCTCGCCGCGTTCACGCTCGCGGTCGGGTGCGCGCTCGCGTTGAACCGCTCCGGTCGCGTCGTCGTGTCTCCCGCTGGGAGGCGCGGATGACCAACGACCCGGCCACGGCCCTGCAGATCCTGTACGACGACCACGCGTCCGCCCTGTGGGGCTTCTGCCTGCACCTGACCGGCAACGACCGCGCCCGGGCCGAGGACGTCGTCCAGGAGACGATGCTGCGGGCCTGGCGCCACGCCGCCGTCCTGGAGGAGTCGCGCGGGTCGGTGCGGTCGTGGCTGTTCACGGTCGCGCGCAATGTCGTCATCGACGAGTGGCGGACTCGGCGCGGTCATCGCGAGTTCGCGACGGCCGAGCCGGACGCGGGCGCAGTCGACGACGGCACCGACGAGCTGCTGTTGTCGTGGGTGGTCGCCGATGCGCTGCGCCGGCTGTCGGCCGAGCACCGGGCGGTGCTCGTCGAGTGCTACTACCGCGGCCGGACGGTGGCCGAGGCCGCGCGGCGGCTCGAGATCCCGGTGGGGACGGTGAAGTCGCGGACGCACTATGCGCTGCGTGCCCTGCGGCTGATCCTCGACGAGACGGGAGCGGCGTCGTGAGCTGCGACTTCACCCACCTCGACGGGGCCTACGCGCTCGGCGCGCTGGCCGCGGACGAGCGGGCGGCCTACGAGCGGCACCTCCCGGACTGCGCGGAGTGCTCCCGGGCGCTGGGCGAGCTGTCCGACCTGCCCGGCCTGCTCGCGCGCGTGCCGCGCGAGGTGGTCGAGGAGCTGGAGCGGGTCGAGCCGGTCCCGGACACGCTCCTGCCGGGGTTGATGGCGAGGCTGCGGACGCAAGCGCGACGGCGGCGGCGCCGGGTGATCGCGGTCGCGGCTGCTGCCGTCGTCCTGCTGGGCGGGGTCGCGGTCAGCATCGGCGCGACCCGCCAGGACGACGCTCCGCAGCTCGCCGCTGCGCAGAGGATGCAGAGCCTCGGGTCGCCGTCGTCAGGGTGGGTGTCGCTCACCGGTCGCCGTTGGGGCACGCGGATCGACCTGACGTGCACCTACGAGGGCCCGCTGCCCGGTACGACGACGTACGTCCTGGTCGTGCGGTCGGCGAACGGCCGCTCCGAGCAGGTCGGCAGCTGGCGGAGCGCCCGCGGCCAGGAGGTCCACGTCACCCTGGCGACGTCGACGCCGCCCGCCGACATCGCGTCGGTCGAGGTCCGGACGGCGTCGGGCTACTCGGTCCTGCGCCTCACCGAGTGAGCACCGAGTGAGCCGAACCAGCCCTCGGCGGCAGCCGCCGTCACCGCGACGACGATCGCGAGGATCTCGGCGATCGCGGCCAGCCAGGCGTACCAGCTCCACGAGGTGTGGATGCCGAACAGGCTGCCCGACACGGAGATCAGGAACGCCCCGAACGTCGCTGCGCCGAGCCCGGCGAGCAGGAACAGCGGGATCCAGTGCCGCCAGGCGACCACCAAGGCGGCGATCACCACGCCGGCGACGACATTCACCACGAAGAGCCGGCCGACCGTGCCCTGGTCCTTCACGCCGTCGAACCACAGGTACAAGTGGACTCCCGCCGACACCAGTGCCGCCAGCGCGCCCAGGACGCGTATCGCCATCGCGCTCACTCCGTTCGCTTCGGTTCGCCGAAAGGGCCTTCTACGGGGAACACGGTGGGCGCGCTCGATCGGTTCAGTCCGCCTGCCCGTACGCCGTCAGCAGCCGGTCGCGGACGGCGTCCATCCGCCAGACCGGCGCCTTGGGGCCGGGCAGGATCCCGGGCTGCCAGCCCCAGCCGTCGATGCGCCGGATCACCGCCGGGTCCTGCGCGATCACCGAGATCGGCACGTCGTGGCCGGCGTCGCGGCCGCTCACGATCGCGTTCGGCTGGTGGTCGCCCACGATGATGACCACGCGGTTCGGGTCCGGGTAGGTGGTCAGGAACGAGAGCAGCGTCTGCCAGGTGTAGCGCACCGACGCGGCGTAGTCGCGCTGCGTCGTGCGCGCAGGCTCGTCGCCGGCCACGCCCGACGCGCCGCCCGAGGGCATGCCGTCGTACACGGAGCCGTCGCCGACCGCTGACCAGGGCACCTCCGTCGGCAGAGGCGTCCACGGGACGTGGCTCGAGAGCAGGTCGATCTCGGCGAACACCCGCTGGCGGGGGCCGGGGGTGAGCTCGGTTCGGCGGAGCTGGTCGAGGGTGAACTGGTCGGGCATCGCGGCGTAGCCGAACCGCGGGCCCCGGTAGCCGATATTGCGGGAGTCGTAGAGCTGGTCGAAGCGGTAGAAGGCCGCCCCCGCGGGCCAGGCGTCGGTGTTGGCCGGCACCGAGAAGACGGTGCGCCACCCGGCCGACCCGAAGGCCCGGGCGAGGCTGAGGCGGTCACTGGCGAGCAGCTGGTCGTAGCGACGCTCGCTGTCGACCCATGCGCCCGACTGCAGGGTCGAGTGGGCCAGCCAACTGGCGCCGCCGAAGGTCGGTGAGGTCAGGAAGGCGCTGCGCGCCTGGTAGCCCGCGGTTGTCAGCGCGCGGCTGCCCTGGTCGAGGACGTCGACGACCGACGGCGCGAACCAGCTGTCCTCGAGCGCCACCCGGCCGTAGCTCTCGAACCAGACGAGCAGCACGTCCTTGCCGCGCAGCCCGCGCAGCAGCCGGTCGCCGGGCGTCGTGGCGAAGGTGTCGGTGGCGAGCACGCGGGAGAAGACCCGCGTGTCGTGGTGATCGGCGCGCACCTGGTCGACCGTGTCGACGACGAGGCCGGCGGAGCCCGCCGCCGCGACGCCGTCCACCGGCCCACCGAGGGCCGCGCAGAGGATCCAGACCGTGCCGAGGGTGGCCACCGTGCGCCCCGCCGGGCGTGGGCGCCCGGCGGCGGCGTGGGCGACCCGGACGGCGGCCCAGGTCAGCAGCGCGGCCAGGGCCACGACCAGCGAGATCACGCCCACGAGCAGCACGACGGCGACCAGCCCGCCCTGGGTGTCGCGGACGACGCCGTAGCCCTTGGGCAGGTAGGACCAGTCGCCGAGCAGGTGGAACGGCCGTCCCAGGTAGACCTCGAAGCCGAGGCCGAGCCCGCGCAGCAAAGCGAGCGCCGTCATCACGAGCCCGAGGACGACGGCCAGCGCCCGGCGGCCGAGCGTCGGGAGCACCATCGCGAGTACGACCAGCACCAGCCCCTCGACCGGGATCCGGGCGAAGTCGCCGGGGCCGACCCCGTCGGCCACGTGCGGCGGAGCCAGCGCGATCCAGAGGGTGACGACCGCCGCGAACGTGACGAGCCGCGGCGACGGCGCCGTCGTACCTGCGGGGACGGGCGCGTCGGCGGGATCGTGCCGGTGGCGCCACTGCCAGACGACGTCGTGGCCGAAGGACTCGACGAGCAGCAGCAAGGCGGCGACCACCGCGGCGCGGGCGGTCGGCTCGGGCAGGAGGGACGACGCCGCGACGGTCAGCACGATGCCCTGGATCGCGGCGACGACCTTCGCCCAGTACCGCGGCGGGGTCGGTCGCCGCAGCCACGGCAGCGCCCGCGCGGCGGCGACGTAGGCGTAGCGCATCGCCCCGATCGCGAGCACCCACCACCCGAGCGTCGGCGCCACGTGGACGCTCAGCACCGCGATCAGGAAGGCGTCGGTCTCCATGTCGAAGCGAGCGCCGAATGCGCTCGCGGTGCCGGTACGACGCGCGATCCAGCCGTCGACCGCGTCGAGCACCAGCGCCACCGTGCTCACCGCCACCAGGACGGCGGTCAGCCGCGGGGACAGCGGCTCGACCAGGCCGCGCACGGCGAGCACGGCGGCACCGCCCGCGAGGGCGGCGCGCACCGCCGTGACCCGGTCCGCGGGGCCGAGGTGCACGCTCGATTGAACCCGATCCATCGCGCCTCCGTGCTTAGGTGGTACCCACTGCTACGACGCGCGCAGGACATCGGTTCACCAGACGACGAGAGGAGTCCGGGGTGGTCGACGAGGCCCGGGCGTACTGGCTCGCCGAGCCCGGACGCGGCGAGATCCGCCCGGTCACCCTGCCGGAGCCGCGCGACGGCGAGGTCCTGGTCCGGACGCTGCGCTCGGCGATCAGCCGCGGCACCGAGTCGCTCGTCTTCGCCGGCCGGGTGCCGGCCGGTCAGCGCGCCGTCATGCGGGCACCGTTCCAGGACGGCGAGTTCCCCGGCCCGGTGAAGTACGGCTACCTCAGCGTCGGCGTCGTCGAGCGCGGCCCGGCCGCGCTGGTCGGGCGCTCCGTCTTCTGCCTGTACCCGCACCAGACCGCGTACGTCGTGCCCGCCGAGGCCGTCGTCCCGGTGCCGGAGGGCGTCCCCGTGGCGCGGGCGGTGCTCGCGGGCACCGTCGAGACGGCGGTCAACGCGCTCTGGGACGCGCCGCCGCTCGTCGGCGACCAGGTCACGGTCGTCGGCGCGGGGCTCGTCGGCTGCTGCGTCGCACGGCTGGCCGCCGGTGTCCCGGGCGTGACGGCGACGCTCGTCGACACCGACCCGAGTCGGGCCGCGGTGGCCGCCGCGCTCGGCGTGGGCTTCGCCGCCCCGGAGGCCGCGCCGGCCCACAGCGACCTGGTGGTGCACACCAGCGCGACGGAGGCGGGGCTGCGCCGCGCGCTCGAGCTGGTGCAGCCGGAGGGGACGGTCCTCGACCTGTCCTGGTACGGCGACCGGCCGGTCGCCGTACCGCTGGGGGAGGCGTTCCACTCCGCCCGGCTCACCCTGCGTAGCAGCCAGGTGGGCATGGTCGCGCCGGCCCGTCGTGGCTCGCGCAGCCACCGCGACCGGCTGGCGCTGGCGCTGGACCTGCTCCGCGACCCGGCTTACGACGCCCTGCTGACCGGCTGCTCGCACTTCGACGAGCTGCCGGAGGTGATGGCGAGGATCGCCGCCGGCGCCCTGCCGGGGCTCTGTCACGCCGTCGACTACACCGACCACCCCGACCACCGCGACCACCGCGACCACCGCGACCACCGCGACCACCCCGACCACCCCGACCACCCCGACCACCCCGCACCGTCTGAGGAGGCCTGATGTTCCGCGTGAGCGTCCGCGACCACATCATGATCGCGCACAGCCTGCAGGGCGAGGTGTTCGGACCGGCGCAGCGGCTGCACGGCGCGACCTATGTCGTCGACGCGACGTTCTCCGGTCCGGACCTCGACGCCGACGGCATCTTGGTCGACATCGGCCGCGCCACCGACGTCGTACGGGAGGTGCTCGGGCGGCTGCACTACCGCAACCTCGACGACGAGGACGCGCTCGCGGGGCAGAACACGTCGACCGAGGTCCTCGCGCGCTGGGTCGCCGACCGGCTCGCCGAGCGCGCCTCGGGTGGCGACCTCGGGGCGGGTGGCCGGGCCCTCACGGGCGTCGAGGTGACCCTGCACGAGTCGCACGTCGCGTGGGCGAGCTACGAGCGGGCGTTGTGACGGTCCACATCCTCGTTCCGGACGGCGTCGACGACCCGCGGCGGCCGAGTGGCGGGAACGTCTACGACCGGCGGCTCCGCGCCGGCCTCACCGTCCTCGGGCGAGAGGTGCGCGAGCACCGGATCGGCGCCGCGACGCTCGACGCCGTCCTGGCGGGGCTGCCGGACCGCGCGGTGGTGCTCGTCGACGGACTGATCGCGTCGACCACCGACGTCCTGGTAGCCGACAGCCGCCGGCTCCGGGTGGCGGTGCTCTTGCACATGCCGGGGTCGGGGCCGGCCGAGCCGGCGGTGCTGGATGCCGTGGCGGCGGTCGTGACGACGAGCGCGTGGTCACGGGCCTGGGTGCTCGACCGGGTGCCGGGGGCATCGGTCCAGGTCGCGCGGCCCGGCGTCGACCTCGGCCCGACGGTCGCCGGCACGGCAGGTGGCACCCACCTGCTCTGCGTCGGGCCGGTCACCCCGGCCAAGGGCTACGACGACCTGCTCGGCGCGCTCGCCGAGGTCCGCGACCTCGACTGGCACTGCCGGTGCGTCGGCGCGCTCGACCTCGCGCCGTCGTACGTCGAGAGCGTGCGCGCGCGTGCCGGCCGGCTCGGCCTCGGCGATCGGCTCGAGCTCCTCGGGCCGATGTCGCCGGCCCGGCTCGACGACGTCCGCACGGCGAGCGATCTGGTGGTGGCGCCCTCGCACCGCGAGTCGTACGGCATGGCGCTCGCCGAGGGGCTCGCGCGCGGGCTGCCGGCGATCGCGACCGATGTCGGCGGTCACCCCGAGGCGCTCGGCAGGGCGGACGACGGCACGCTGCCGGGCGCGCTCGTCCCCGTCGGCGACCCGGTGGGGCTGGGGCAGGCCCTGCGGGCCTGGCTGTGCGACGCCGACCGGCGCGCGCGCTGGCGGGCCGCGGCGCTCGGACGCCGCACGGGGCTGGAGGGCTGGACCGCGACCGCGGCCGCGGTCGACGGGGTGCTGAACCGGATCGCGCCCGGCGTCGTACTGACAGGAGACGGGTGACGGAGAGCGAGCGGGGAGAGGAGCCGGCCATCGACGCGACGAGAGCGTGGGCGCGGATCCGGCTGCTGGCCGCCGTTGCGATCCTGGTCGTGCTCGCCGTCCGGCTGGGCGCGCGGCCCTTCCTCGACGGTCTCGCGCACACCGACGCGCGCGCGCTCGCGGTCGCGCTGGTCGTCACCGCGGCGACCACCGCCTGCTGCGCGCGCCGGTGGAGCCTGGTGGCGACCGGGCTCGGGGTCGGGATCCCGTTCCGGGCCGCCTACCGCGCCTACTACCGGGCCCAGCTGCTCAATGCGACGCTGCCCGGTGGCGTGGTCGGCGACCTGCACCGCGGGTTCCGGCACGGCCAGGACGCCGGCGCCTTCGGGCGCGGTCTGCGCTCGGTGTTCTGGGACCGGGCGAGCGGTCAGGCGGTCCAGGTCGCGCTGGCCGTGGCCGTCGTACCGCTGCTGCCGGGGGCGCTGCGCGGCTGGGCGCTGGCCGCGGTCGTGGCCGTCGGTGCGTTCGCCCTGCTGGTCGTCGCGGCCGCCCGGAAGGAGGCCGCGGCGGCGCTGGGCGGGACCTGGCCGGAGGTGCTGCTGCTGTCCCTGCTCGCGGCGTCGGGGCATGTGGCCGTCTTCCTCGTCGCGGCGCGGACCGCGGGCGTCACGGCGTCCACGCCGCGCCTGCTCGCGCTGGCGCTCGCGGTGCTACTGGCATCCGCCGTACCGGTGAGCATCGCCGGCTGGGGTCCGCGCGAGGGCGCCGCCGCGTGGGCGTTCGGGGCGGCGGGGCTGGGCGCCGCAA
Organism: Nocardioides ginsengisoli; assembly: GCF_039537225.1. Classification (NCBI taxonomy): domain Bacteria; kingdom Bacillati; phylum Actinomycetota; class Actinomycetes; order Propionibacteriales; family Nocardioidaceae; genus Nocardioides; species Nocardioides ginsengisoli. The sequence goes on along the minus strand of NZ_BAABAC010000025.1, from coordinate 109,002 downwards.
CGGGGGTCGAGGTGGCCGTCGTCTACGGCGTCATGTCGCTGGTCGCGACGCTGCCGGGGATCCTGGTGCTGCGGGCGCCGCGCCCGCCGCGGGCCTCGGACGGCGTCCCGGTCGGGAAGGAGGAGCCGGCATGGGCGAGCGGCCGTACGTCCTCCTGAGCTGCAGCGTCTCGCTCGACGGCTACCTCGACAGCGCGGGGGAGGAGCGGCTGCTGCTCTCCAACGACGCCGACTTCGACCGGGTCGACGCGGTGCGTGCCGGGTGCGACGCGATCCTGGTCGGCGCGGCGACGGTCCGCAACGACGACCCGCGGCTGCAGATCCGGTCGGCGCAACGGCGTCGTGCCCGGGTCGCGCAGGGCCGCCCGGAGGGCCCGGTCAAGGTGACCCTGACGTCGGGCGGCGAGCTCGAGCCGGGTGCCCGCTTCTTCACCCTCGGCGACGGCGAGAAGCTCGTCTACTGTCCGGACGCGACCGCCGCCGGGCTCGAGAGCCGGGTCGGCTCGCTCGCCAAGGTCGTCGCGCTCGGCCCCGAGGTGCGGATGGCCGATGTCGTCGCCGACCTCGGCGCGCGCGGCGTACGCCGGCTGATGGTGGAGGGCGGCGGGGCCGTGCACACGCAGTTCCTCGCCGCGGGGCTCGCCGACGAGCTGCAGCTCGTGGTGGCGCCCTTCTTCGTCGGCGACTCCCGCGCCCGGCGGTTCGTCGGCGACGCCGACTTCCCGTTCTCGGCGGGGCGACGCGCCGAGCTCGTCGAGACGCGGGCCATCGGCGACGTGGCCCTGCTGCGCTACGCGCTGTCCGACCGGTTCGAGGCCTGACTCACATTCGTGCAGCCGCCGACCCTGCCGCTTTCTGAGCCGTCGTCCCTCTGGACGGGCCGGGCGCGACGGCGTTTCGATGTGCCGGTCCAGTTCGGAGGAGAAAGGCATCTCGGATGCAGTTGTCAGCTCGGATCAGCAGGATCTCCCTCGGCGTCGCCTGCCTCGCCACCGCGTTCGCAGGCGCGCTCGTCTCGACCTCGTCCTCGGCCGACGCCACCACCGCGTCGACCGGCGACGTCCCCACGTTCCGGGAGTTCGAGGCATCGACGTACGTCGACGTCGACGGCGCGTACGTCGTCAACGGCGACGAGGCGCTCGCGACCAAGGCGGAGCTCAAGAAGTTCTACGACCGCATGGTCAGCACGCCGGACACCCGCAACGACGGGCTCATCGTCAACACCGTCGGCGGCGTCGACGACAAGTGGAGCGCGTCGCAGGCGCTCAACCTGACCTACTGCGTGAGCACCAGGTTCGGCACTCGCCACGACGACATCGTCGCCGCGATGGCCGCCGGCGCCGGGCTGTGGGAGGGCGCGACGTCGAAGGTCAACTTCGTCTACGTCCCCGCCCAGGACGCCAAGTGCACGACCCGCAACAACAGCATCCTGTTCTCCGTCGAGCCGGTGAGCACGACGCAGTACATCGCGAGGTCCTTCTTCCCGAGCACCCCCAAGCGCTCGCGCAACGTCCTGGTCGACGACTCGATCTGGACGTCGGGCATCTGGGAGCCGGGCGACATCCTCGGCCACGAGCTGGGCCACGTGCTGGGCTTCCGGCACGAGCACACGCGCCCGGAGGCGGGCACCTGCTTCGAGGACAACAACTGGCGGCCGCTGACGCCGTACGACGCGGCGTCGATCATGCACTACCCCCAGTGCAACGGCAGCTCGGCCGACCTCGAGTTCCAGGCCTCCGACGCGGCGGGGGTCCGGGCGCTCTACGGCGCCTGAGCCACCCGCAGTGGGGCGGCGAGGGGGTCCGGCGGTGATTCGGGCCCCCTCGTCGTACCGAACTAGAATCAGCGCCCGTGGCACTCACCATCGGCATCGTCGGTCTCCCCAACGCGGGCAAGTCGACGCTCTTCAACGCGCTGACCAAGAACGACGTCCTTGCGGCGAACTACCCGTTCGCCACCATCGAGCCCAATGTGGGCGTGGTGGGCGTGCCCGACCCGCGCCTGGCGAAGCTCGCCGAGATCTTCGGCTCCGAGCGGATCCTGCCCGCGACCGTGGAGTTCGTCGACATCGCCGGCATCGTGCGCGGCGCCTCGCAGGGTGAGGGCCTGGGCAACAAGTTCCTCGCGCACATCCGCGAGTCGGCCGCGATCTGCCAGGTGACGCGCGTCTTCCGCGACGAGGACGTCACCCACGTCGACGGCGAGGTCAACCCGGGCAACGACATCTCGACCATCCAGACCGAGCTCATCCTGGCCGACCTGGAGACCGTCGAGAAGGCCGTCGTACGGCTGGAGAAGGAGGCGCGCAAGGTCAAGGAGCTCGCCGCCAACCTCGACGCCGCCAAGGCCGCCAAGGAGGCGCTCGAGGCCGGTACGCCGATCATCGCCACCTCGATCGACCGCACCCTGCTGCGCGAGCTCTCGCTGCTCACCGCCAAGCCGTTCATCTACGTCTTCAACTGCGACGCCGACGAGCTCTCCGACGACTCGCTCAAGGAGAAGATGCGCGCTCTCGTCGCGCCCGCCGAGGCGATCTTCCTCGACGCCAAGTTCGAGTCCGAGCTGATCGAGCTCGACGAGGAGGAGGCCGCGGAGTTCCTCGCCGAGGCCGGTGTCACCGAGCCCGGCCTCGAGGTGCTGGCCCGCGTCGGCTTCGACACCCTCGGCCTGCAGACCTACCTCACCGCCGGCCCCAAGGAGACCCGCGCCTGGACGATCGCCAAGGGCGCGACCGCCCCCGAGGCCGCCGGCGTCATCCACACCGACTTCCAGAAGGGCTTCATCAAGGCCGAGGTCGTGTCGTTCGACGACCTGACCGCCGCGGGGTCGATGGCGAAGGCCAAGGAGGCGGGGAAGGTCCGGATGGAGGGCAAGGACTACGTCATGGCCGACGGTGACGTGGTGGAGTTCCGCTTCAACGTCTGAATCCGGCGGCCCGGCGGCCCGGAGGCCTGCTCAGGCCGCCGGGCTCTCGGTGGCGGTGGCCATCTCGTCGAGCCAGCGGCGGATGAGATCGAGGCCGGTGTGGCTGGGGCGCTCCGGCGTGTCGGCAGTGGCGTCAGTGTTCACGGTGTTACCTTTCGGGTGTACACCGCACGGGGGGAATGGCAGTTCCCCTGGTGCGGCTTCGTGGCTCCGCCCGAGAACGGTTGGTCCTGTCAACCGTCCCTGATCGGCGGGCGGGCCCGACACCTGAGGGTTTCGCGCGAGTTGCCTCGGTCTCGCGCGTCCGTCGACGTTTCAGGTCGGCTCTCGATCGGCCCATCGGACGGCGCGGTACGCCGTCCGCAGCTCCTGCCGCGCCGAGGCGACATACCACCAGGCGCCGATCACGCCGAGAATCGCGATGCGCAGCACCCAGCGCGCCCGGCTCAGGCCTGCGGCGTCCCACGTCGAGGCCGGCCAGCTGAGCGCGCCGATCAGCGCCCACAGCCAGAAGGCGGGCAGGGCGACCAGCACGCCGACGATCAGTGGGACCATCCGGACCTACCGGCGGAACGTCAGGTGCGTCGTGCCGCTCTCGGCGACCTCGCTCGTCACCTCGTACGACGACTCCAGCCCCCGCAGGTCGTCCCACAGCCGCACGCCCCGGCCGAGCAGGATCGGCGCGATCGCGACGTGGAGCTGGTCGACGAGGCCCGCCTTCAAGAAGTCCCGTACGACGGTCGGGCCGCCGCCCACCCGCACGTCCTTGCCGCCGGCGACCTCCAGCGCCCGGTCGAGGGCCTCCTGCGGCGTCGCGGTGAGGAAGTGGAAGGTCGTGCCGTTGGCCATCTCGATCGAGGGGCGCGGCGCGGTGTGGGTGAGGACGAAGACGGGGATGCGGAAGGGCGGCTCGTCGCCCCACCAGCCGCGCCAGTCCGGGTCGTCGGGGAAGTTGTGCAGGCCGAACATGCCGGCGCCCATGATCTCCGCGCCCAGCTCGGCGAAGTAGGCCTCGGCGTACTTGTCGTCGACGCCGGTGGTGCCGGCGCCCGAGCTGTCGTGCAGGACGCGCTCGCGGAAGGTGCGGGTGGCGACGTACGCGCCGGTGAGCCGCGGCCAGTCGTCGCCGAACGGGTTGTCGTGCGTCTGGTCGGTCGTGGTCGCGAATCCGTCCAGGGAGATGTTGAGGTCGACGCGCACTGCCATGCGGGCAGCGTACTCAGGCCGGAGCTAGCGCGAGAGCGCCAGCGCCGTCCGCCGCGCCAGCACCAGCCAGCAGCAGATCGCCACCCCGGAGAAGGTTGCAGGGACCCAGTGCCCGAGCATCAGCGACGCGGCCACCGCGCAGGCGAACGCCGTCAGGTTGGCCAGGACGTCGTAGACGGGGGCGATGAACTGGCGGTTGATCACGTGGGCGACCGCGATCACGACGCCGCACGCGAAGGTGACGGACAGCAGGAAGCTCACCACGCGCACACGCTATCCGTGGCCTGGGAGGATCGAGTCATGGACAGGTCGGCGCAGCGCGATGCACGCTCGGACCGGTGGACCTCGTGACGATCGACGAGCTCCTCGTCGCCGACCCCGTCGACGCCTGGCGCGACGCCGGCTTCCACGTCGACGCGGACGGCGTCAGCCGGGTCGGCTCGGTTCGGATCCGTCTGGTCGGGCGCGAGCGGGGCCGGGGGATCGTCGGGTGGTCGCTGCGCGGGGTGGCCGCCGACAGCATCGACGGGATCCCGACGACGGCCGCGACGCGCGAGGCCGAGCCCGAGGCCGCGGAGGCGCGGGAGCACCCCAACGGCGTCACCCACATCGACCACGTCGTCCTGCTCACCCCCGACCTGCGCCGCACCGTGCGCGCGCTCGAGGCGATCGGTCTCGACATACGGCGTGAGCGCGACGGCGAGCTCGGTGGCCGGGCGATGCGGCAGGTCTTCTTCCGGATGGGCGAGGTCATCCTCGAGGTGGTCGGCGCCGCCGACGAGCAGGCCGACGGACCGGCGAGCCTGTGGGGCGTGACCTTCACGGTCGCCGACATCGACGCGACGGCCGCGCTGCTGGGCGAGCGGACGTCGCCGGTCAAGGACGCCGTCCAGCCCGGTCGCCGGATCACTACGCTACGCCACCGCGACCTCGGCCTGTCCGTCCGGATCGCCCTCATCTCGCCGCACGTGCGGTCATGAGGATCTCCGTCGTCGGCAGCTCCGGCTCCGGCAAGACCACCCTGGCGCGCCGCCTCGCCGACGTCCTCGGCGTCGAGTCCGTCGAGCTCGACAGCATCCACTGGGGCCCGGACTGGACGCCGCGCGACCCCGACGAGATCCGCGCCCGCGTCGTCGCCGCCACCGCGGGGGACTCGTGGGTGGTCGACGGCAACTACCAGTCCATCCTCGGCACCCTGGTCCTCGAGCGCGCCGACGTCGTCGCGTGGCTCAACCCGCCGCGCTGGCGCGCCATGAGTCGTTCGGTACGACGTACCGCCCTGCGCGCCGCGACCGGAGAGGAGCTGTGGTCGGGCAACCGGGAGTCGTGGCGCGGCCTGATGTTCTGGCGCGGCGAGAGCTCGGTGGTGTGGTGGGCGTGGACCTCCTACCCGGGCACGACCGAGCGCTACGAGCAGCGGATGGCGCAGGCGGGAGGCACCGGCGCGCGCTGGCACCGGCTCCGCACCCGCCGCGACGTCGAGCGGTTCGTGGCTGCGGTCAGCGCCGCCCGCGGTTGAGCACGACCCAGCCGAGTGCGACGCCGAGGCCCGCGAAGATCGGGCCGACGATCGAGAAGGCCTGCGAGGTCTGGTCGCCGATCACGCCCCACGACAGCAGCGTCCACCACACGCCGATGGCGAGCAGCAGCACGGCCGGGGGCAGGCCGAGCGCCAGCGTCTGCCAGCGCGGTCGGGTGCCGTAGCGATCGGGATCCACGCCCCGAGGCTAGCCGACGCGGCAGGCCCGGCCGGAAGGGGAGTCGTGTGCCTGAGAACCCGTCCAGGCGGGTTCTCAGGCACACGACTCACCCAGGGGAGAGGGCTACTCGTTGACCAGCACCGGTACGCCGACGGCCGCCGACACGGCCTTGCCGCGAAGCCCGGCAGGAACGGCGATGGTGAACCGCTCGTGCTCCGACGGCGGACCCGAGTCGTGGTGGGTGTCCTCGTCGAGGTGGTGCGTGAAGCGGTTCTGCCCGATCAGCCGGCCCTTCGCGTCGTAGAACCCGGCGAGGACCTGCAGCTCGAGCAGGTCCGAGACGTCGCTGGTGATGTCGAGCGCGCCGGTGACCTGGCTGCCGTCGAAGCGCAGCCGCGCCAGTGCGAACCGGTCGTCGAACGGCCCGGGGATGTGGCCGACGGCGCCCGCGGCGGGGGCCGACGTCGCGATGCCCGGGAGCTCGGGGTCGCCGGTAGGCGTGGGCAGGTCGGGGAAGGAGGTCATCACGACCGGGGAGGGAGTGCTCGCGCCGGGCGCCGCAGCACCGCCACCCTCAGGGGCGGCGGTGCTGCAGGCGGACAGTGCGAGGGCGGCCAGGGCGACCGCGATCGCGTTCTTCACCAGGTGCTCCGTCAGCGGACCCGGACGGACAGCGAGCCCGACGCCGAGGCGTTGTACGACGTGCTGCCGGCGTAGGCGGCGGTGATCCGGTGCTTGCCCTTCGCGAGCTTCAGCTTCACGACGGCCTTGCCGCCGGAGAGGTTGACGGTCCGGACGACCTTGCCCTTGTCGAGGATCTTGACCGAGCCGGTCGCAGCGGCCGGGGTGACCGTGACGACGATCTTGGCCTTCTGGCCGGCCTTGACCTTGGTCGAGCCGGACAGCGCGGTCTTCGACGCGACCTTGGCCGGCGTGCCCGAGACGTCGAGGCTGAGCGCGTGGCGGACGATGCCGAACAGGTCGGTGTTCTGGATCTCGCCCTCGAGCGCCGAGGAGCCCGGGCCGTAGGCGAAGACGGGGACGTCGGCGCCGGTGTGGTTGCCGGACAGGTAGGTCAGCCACAGGCTGGCCTGCGGGCTGCCGTCGGTGACGCCGGCCGGGTCGTCCGCGGTGCGGAAGGTGGCGGGGGCGAACGCCGTACGGGACGGGTCCTTGGCCTGGTTGGCCGTGCGCAGCGGGGTCGAGTTGTTGGCGGCGTTGCCGGAGTCCTTGTTGACCGGCGGGACGTCGGCCTCGGCGTTGGTGAAGCTGCCGTGCTCGATGATGTTGAAGCCGGCGCACTCGTGGTCGGCGGTGACGATGACCAGCGTGTGGCCGTCGGCCTTGGCGAAGTCGAGCGCGACCTTGACCGCGTCGTCGAACGCCTTGACCTCGTCGAGCGTCTGCGCCGCGTCGTTGGCGTGCGAGCGCTTGTCGATCAGCGCGCCCTCGACCTGGAGGTAGAAGCCCTTGCCGGTGCCGTTGGACTTGGCCTTGAGCAGGTCGATCGCCTTCGACGTCATGTCGGCGACGGTCGGCTCCTGCGCCTCGGGCGCGGCCGGGTTGTCGTGCTTGAACTTCTCGATCGTCAGGTTGCCCTTGTTGAACAGGGCGAAGACCTTCTTGCCGGACGCGGCGGCCAGGTCGGTCTTGGTGGCGACCGTCTGCGACGTCGGCGAGCCGAGGACCGTGTAGCCGCTGTCCTTCAGCGCGGTCTCGTCGGCCGCGTCGAAGCGGGACAGGCCGCCGCCGAGGATGACGTCGGCGGTGTTGTTCCGCGCGATCTGGTCGGCGATCGGGGTGACCCGGATGTCGCTGGTCGGCAGCTCGCTGCCGGTGATGGCGAGGTCCTGGCACGAGCCGGTCGAGTACGACGGCCCCTGGCAGCCGCGGGCCAGCGCGTGGGACATCTGGCCAGCCGGGGTGGCGTCGGTGATCTCGGCCGTCGACACGTTGCCGGTCGCGAGGCCGGCGGCGTGCGCCTGCTCCATCACGGTGGGGACGACGGTGCCCTTGGCGTCGACGCCAAGGGCGGCGTTGTAGGTCTTCACGCCGGACGACCACGCGGTGGCCGCCGAGGCGGAGTCGGTGACGAGGTTGGGGTGGAAGTCGGCCGCGCCGGGCTGACCGGAGTTCTTCTCGAGCGCGTAGGTGCCGACCTGGCCGACGGCCGGCATCTTCTCCATGTTCAGCAGGCCGTCGGCGCCGTAGTAGCGCTGGCGAGCGGCGGTGACGTGGGTGCGGCCCATGCCGTCGCCCAGCAGGTAGATGACGTTCTTGACCTTGCCCTGGTCGGCGGGAGCGGCCGTGGCCTGGCTGCCGATGCCGGAGCCCACTCCGGCCGCGCCGGCGAGCAGGATCGCCGCCACCGCCGTGCCCTTGATGCGAGATCGCATGATCCGTTGTCCCTTTCCTCCGCGCCGCCGATCGGCGCGACGGCCGCAGGCTAGGAAGCCCTCCGCAACCTCGCGCCAGCAGCAGTTGGCCGGCAGGTGTGCGCGACATGAACGGCTCGGGAGCGCTCCTTGGGCATCTGTCCAGGCCGACTTGTCGGCGGCTCCATGGCCAGGGGCGTGTGACGGGTGTCACGATGGTCCGGGCTGCTCGGGGGCGCTGCATGGGGGCAGCGGCCGGCCCGGACGGATGGGAGATCCGCCATGTCGCTCCACTCACGAGACACGGTCCCGGAGCGCTCGGGCAGGCTGAGCAGGCGGTCCTTCGTCGGCTACGTCCTCGGCGGCGCCGGACTCGTCGTCGCCGCCGACCTCGCCCTCGGCGCCGGGCCCGCGCAGGCGAAGGGGCTGCCGATCCCGTCGCTGCCGCAGATCCCCGAGATCTACGACCTCAACGACTTCCTCACCCACTGCACGCTGCCGACGTCCGGCCTGATCGCGATCCACATCGACGAGCGCGGCGACGCGCACTTCGCGCTGCCGCGGATGGAGGTCGGGCAGGGCATCACCACCTCGACCGCGATGCTCATCGCCGACGAGCTCGACCTGCCGCTCGACCGGGTCCACGTGACGCTCGCGCCGGCCCGCCCCGAGCTGCTGTTCAACCAGCTCACGGGCGGCTCGAACACCACGATCTCGACGTACACGCCGATCCGGGTCGCCGCCGCGGTCGCCCGCAAGGCGCTGCTCGACGCCGCCGCCATCCAGCTCGGCGCGCTGGTGAGCACGCTGGTCACCAAGCGCGGCGTGATCAGCGACCTGCTCGGCAACACCCTGTCGTACGGCGACGCCGCCGCGCTCGCCGCGTCGCCCGAGACCCGCGAGGTGAAGGTCCGGCTCAAGCCGGTCGCCGACCGCACCATCGTCGGTACGCCGCAGCGCCGCCTCGACGCGCTCGACGCGGTGACCGGCCGCAAGCGGTTCGCGATGGATCTGGACATCCCCGGCGCTCTGCCCACCATGGTGTGCCGGGCGCCCGACCTCAACGGCACCGCGAAGGAGGTCCGCAACCAGGCGGCCGTCGAGGCGATGCCCGGCGTCACCCACGTCGCGATCATCCCGACCGGCGTCGCCGTCCGCGCGCGGACGTTCGGGCAGTGCATCGACGCGGTCCGGGCGCTCGACGTCGCGTGGAACGCCGGCACGGTGCCGGGAAGGTCGGCCGACGACATCCTCCGCGAGCTGCGGCGCGCGGAGCTGCCGCTCGCCGTGCCGAAGCTCGGGGCGACCACCGTCGAGGGCGACTTCGTCTTCCACTTCCGCAGCGGCTCGGCGCTCGAGCCCAACTGCGCGGTCGCCGACGTCCGCGACGGGTCGGCGACGATCTGGGGCGGGCTGAAGTCGCCGATCGACGCGCAGTCGAAGGTGGCGAAGGCGCTCAAGCTGCCGCAGAAGGCGGTGACCGTCAACGTCGTCCAGGGCGGCGGGTCGTTCGGCCGCAAGCTGTTCAGCGACGCCGCGATCGAGGCGGCGCACGCGTCGCGGGCGTTCGGCGCGCCGGTGAAGCTGATGTGGCACCGCGCCGACGAGCCGCGGCAGGGGCGGGTGCACCCGATGGCGACCTCGCGGGTGCGGGCGACGATCCTGCTCGGCAGCGTCGCGACCTTCGAGCAGCGGCACACCTCGGTGTCGACGGACTTCACGCACGGGCTCGGCGAGCGGCTCACCGCCGAGGTCGCCGCGCTGCCGACCGGGCTGGCGAACCTCGGCTTCTCCGAGACGATCTTCACGCTCACCCAGGAGGTGCCCTACGACTTCGGTGTCGTCACCCAGCTGCTCAACGAGTCGAACCTCGACTTCGACCGCTTCAACACCAGCTCGGTGCGCAACATCTACTCGCCCGACGTCCGCTGCGCCAACGAGCTGATCGTCGACCAGCTCGCGAAGAAGCTGAAGGAGGACCCGGTCGAGTTCCGGCTGCGCCACCTCAAGAGCCCCGTCGTGAAGCGGGTCCTGCGTCGCGCGGCCGAGCTGGGGGAGTGGGGCCGGGCGATGCCGGCGGGCACGGCCCAGGGCATCGCAATCCACAAGGAGTACAAGGGCGCGACCGCCGTACTCGTCGAGATCGACTGCCGCCCAGGGACCGTCGGCCGCAAGGTCCGCGACGCCGTCACCGGTCCGCGGGTCACGAAGGCGACCGTCGTCATCGACTGCGGGCTCGCGGTCAACCCGCTCGGCGTCCAGGCGCAGATGATGGGCGGCTTCTCCGACGGGATGGCGCAGGCGCTCAGCTATGGCAACCACCTCGTCGACGGGCACTTCCTGGAGGCCAGCTGGGACAACTCGGCGTACACGCGGCAGTGGAACGCGCCGCTGGAGTTCCACTGCGAGGTGATGGACGGCGACAGCACCGAGCCCGGCGGCGTGGGCGAGGCCGGCGTCGCGGCGTCGATGGCGGCCGTCGCCTGCGCCTACGCGCGGGCGACCGGCACCATGCCGACCGAGTTCCCCGTCAACTTCCGCGCCCCGCTGCACTTCGAGCCCAAGCCGTTCGTCCCGTCCGTCCCCGAGTCGCCGACCAACGGCCTCGACCACGTCTCCTGAGGAGCTCGCGATGCCGAAGCACACCTTCCAGCTCAACGGCGAGACCGTGACCGTCGACGTCGAGGACGACGTCCGCATCCTCTGGGTGCTGCGCGACGTCCTCGGCGTGACCGGACCCAAGTACGGCTGCGGGATCAACGTCTGCAAGGCCTGCACCTCGCACATCAACGGCAAGGCGTTCAACCCCTGCTCGGTGCCGATCGACGCGATCGGTGCCGACGACGAGATCACCACCATCGAGGGACTCGCCGACACCGTCCCCGGCGACGGGCTGCACCCGATGCAGGAGGCCTGGCTGGAGCACGACGTCGCCCAGTGCGGCTACTGCCAGCCCGGGCAGATCATGGCCGCGGTCGCGCTGGTCCACCGGGTCCGCCAGGAGGGGCGGGCGATCACCGAGGACGACCTCGACGCGATCCGCAACGTCTGCCGGTGCGGCACCTACTCCCGCATCCGGCAGGCGATCAAGGCGGGCGCGGAGGCGATGTAGCGGTCGGGCGTCGCGGTCAGGGCAGCCGGACGGCGCGGACGCCGACGAGCAGCTCGACGACGTCCTCGAAGCGGTGGAGGTCGGCGCCGGTCTTCGTCGCGATCCGCTCCAGGCGGTAGTAGACGGTGTTGACGTGGACGTGCAGCGCCCGGGCGGCGTCCTTGGCGTTGAGGTCGTGCGCGACGTACGCCTCCAGTGAGTCGGCGTAGACGCCGTCGGCGGCCAGGTCGTCGGTGAAGAAGCCGAGGATCTCGGGGCGCACCAGCTTGCGCACCGTGGGGTCGGGACGTCGTACCAGATAGCTGAGCGGCGAGATCGCGTCGAACGCCAGCAGGCCCGGCGCACCCTCGAGCGTGTCGTGCGCGAGCAGCGCCTCGCGGTAGGCGTCGGGCGCGGAGGCGTGGCCCTCGTGGGTGAGGCTGACGCCGACGACCGCGTCGACGCCGGCGGCGTGCAGCTCCTTGACCGCGCGCTCGACGTCGGCGTCGGCGGGCACGAGGCCGACCAGCTCGTGGTGGCGGATCACGAACATCCCGGGCGCGTGGTCGGTGAACGCCGAGCGGGCCTCGGTCCCGGGCGTCACCACGATCACGACGTACGACGTGTCGCCGGTGCCGACCCCGCTCAGCCCGGCGTGCGCGAGCGTCGCGCGATGCTGGTCGAGCAGCGCCTGACCGTCGAGGAGCCGCTCGAGGGTGTCGCGCTGGGTGCGCTCGAGGTCGGCGATCCGGTACTGCTGCGCCTGGTGGTAGGCCGCCGCGGCCGCCGAGCTGCCGACCTCGATCGTCCGCATCACGTGCGCGACCAGAGCGATGAGGACCGCCTCTCGCTCCGCACCGTCGGCCGGGAACGCCTGCAGGCTCTCCCACATGGTCAGCTGGCCGATCCGGAACGCCTTGAGGAAGTCGGCCAGCGCCACGCCCACCTCGACCCGCCGCTCGGCGTGACCGATCGTCTGCGGGAAGTCGCCGAGGTCGGGGTCGCGGCGCTCGCGGACGGTCTGCGCGAAGACCGCGAAGATCTGCCGGCAGTGCGCGGTGACCTCGGCCTCGAGCCCGCTCGTGCGGTACGGCGGAACCGCCTGCCAGATCGCCCGCGTCGCGGCCGCCGCCATCTCGTCGAGGCGCTCCTCGACCCACGTGGCGAGGCGCTCGCGGTCGAAATCGCGCGCGAGCTCGATCGGGGACGGTTCCGGGAGCATCCCGTGATGCTAGATCGTCGTGGCTGGTCGGACGTTGGCGTGTCCGGCACTCAGGCGAGCGCGAGCTTCACGGCGACGACCACCATGGTCGCGGCGATGCAGATCTCGAGCACCTGCCACGAGCGCGGCTTGGCGAGCAGCGGCGCGAGCAGCCGGGCGCCGAAGCCGAGCCCGCAGAACCAGAGCACGCTCCCGAGCGCCGCGCCCACGCCGAACCACCAGCGTCCGGCGACCGCGCCGCCGTCGTGGGCGGCGGCGATCGAGCCGATGAGCAGGACGGTGTCGAGGTAGACGTGGGGGTTGAGCCAGGTGAGCAGCACCGTCTTGCCGACGACGGCGCCGCGGGACTCCTGGACACGCTTCGCGCCGGGGCCGTCGTGCGCGCCCTCGCCGTCGGCCGCGAGGGACTCGGGCCGGGTGGCGCGGCGCAGCGACGCGGCGGCGTACCAGAGCAGGAAGGCGACGCCGATCCAGCGGACCACGACCAGCGCCCACGACGTCTCGTCGACGAAGGCGCCGACGCCGCCGACGCCCGCCGCGATCAGGACGGCGTCCGACAGCGCGCAGATGACGACCACGACGCCGACGTGGGAGCGGAGCAGGCCCTGGCGCAGGACGTAGGCGTTCTGGGCGCCGATGGCGACGATGAGGGAGAGGGTCGTCAGGAGTCCGGCGACGGCGGGGGCGAGCACGTCCGGCAACGCTAGGTGGCGGACCAGCCTTCAGGCCAGCGAATGTTCCTACAGGAACTTCAGTCTTGCTTAACTGGGGTCATGCGCTTCGACCCCGGTCAGCTCGAGACGCTCCTCGCGATCACCGAGGAGGGGACCTTCGACGCGGCCGCGCGCCGGTTGCACGTGACGCCGAGCGCGGTGAGCCAGCGGGTGCGGGCGCTGGAGCAGGCGGCGGGCCAGGTCCTCGTCCGCCGTACGACGCCGGCGAGCGTGACGCCCGCCGCAGAGCCGCTCGTCCGCCTCGGCCGCCAGCTCCGGCTCCTCGGCGCGGAGGCCGCCGCCGCGCTCGGCTCCGATGGCATCGTCGACCTCGCGGTCGCCGTCAACGCCGACTCGCTCGCGACCTGGTTCCGGCCCGTTCTGGCCGAGGTCGCCCGGCGGCCGGGCATCGCGCTGCGCCTGCACGTGGAGGACCAGGCCTACTCCCACGACCTGCTCCGCCGCGGCGAGGTCCTCGCCGCCGTCACCGGCTCGCCGGAGCCGGTCCAGGGCTGCGTCGTCGAGCGCCTCGGTGGCATCCGCTACACGCCCGCCGCCGCGCCCTGGCTGGTCGAGCGCCACCGGCGCGGCCGCGGCGTCGACTGGTCGGCGCTGCCGCTGGTCGTCTACAACGAGAAGGACCACCTGCAGGACGAGCTGCTCGCCGCCCACGGCGCCGGCCGCCCGCCTGTCGTCCACCGGGTGCCCAGCACCGCCGACTTCGAGGTCGCGGTCACCGCCGGCCTCGGCTGGGGCATGCTGCTCGACCCGCAGCTCGAAGCGGGCGTCGCCGCCGGCGACGTCGTACGGCTCCCGGGAGCGCGGCCGGTCGTCGTACCGCTGTACTGGCAGCGGTGGCGCCTCGACAGCCCGGCGCTCGCCGCCCTCACCGACGACGTACGGCGGGCGGCCGGCGTCCTGCGTCGGGTCCCGGCTCCTGCTACGGGGCCGGTCTGATTGGTCTCACCCGGCAGATCGGTCCGGTTTCGGCGCTGATCGGAGCAGGAATGCCGGGTGACACCGACGACCGGGCCGTGGATCACGCCGAGCGGGTCGCCTCCGCATGCGCTCGCTTGACCAGCTCCACCACCGACACCCCGTGCTCGGTCGGCTGGGTCCGGGCCTGGCGGTCCAGCCACATGGCCGCGTCGAGGGCGTCCGCGGCGAGCCGGCGCAGGTCGTCGGAGGTGTGCTCGTGGGCGCCGGCGACCGGCTCGTCGATGGTGGTCATGAACGAGCTCGCGGCGCCGGGGCCCTCCTGCCACCAGGTGCGGAAGACGCCGAAGCGCGGGCCCTCGTGCAGCCACGTGCCCGGGTCCTCGTCGGCGTGCTCGGCGGCGCTGGTCACGCACCAGCGGGGGCAGTCCGGACGCTCCTCGTCGGTCTCCACCCCTGGCCGATCGGCCCGGCGCGACGGGACCTGAGTCGCGGCGGGAGAAGGGGATCGCGGAACCTCCGTCCCGCGGTGGATACTCTCCGCCATGCCGTCGACCAGTCAGCTCGCCGCCTTCGCGGTCGCGTCCTTCCTGTTCATCCAGGTGCCCGGCCCGAGCCTGCTCTTCACCATCGGCCGCGCCCTGACGGTCGGACGGCGTGACGCGCTGCTCTCGGTCGTCGGCAACGCGCTCGGCCTGGTCACGCAGGTGGTGCTCGTGGCGGTCGGCCTCGGGGCGGTGGTGGCGGCGTCCGCGACGGCGTTCACGCTGCTCAAGCTCGGTGGCGCCGCGTACGTCGTCTACCTCGGCGTGCGCGCGATCATCCACCGCGCCGACGCCCGGGCGGCGCTGGCGGAGGCCGGAGTCGGGGTGGCGGAGCCCGAGCGCGGGCTGGCCTCGGTCCGCACCGGGCTCGTGGTCGGGGCGACCAACCCCAAGACGATCGTCTTCTTCGTGGCGTTCCTGCCGCAGTTCATCGACGGCGGGGCGGCGGCCGCGCCGCAGCTGGTCCTGCTCGGCGTCCTCTTCGGCGCGATGGCGGTCTGCTCCGACGCATGCTGGGCGCTCGCGGCCAGCCGGGCGCGCGACTGGTTCGCCCGCAAGCCGACCCGCCTCGACACCCTGGGCGCCGCCGGTGGCGTGATGATGGTCGGCCTCGGGATCACGCTCGCCACGGCCGAGAGCCAGTAGCTACCGGCGCGTAACCAGGCTGACGCGCCCCTCGTTCAGCCTGTGTGAAGCGCGTCACTCTGCTGGTCCTCGCGGTCCTGGCCGCCCTGCTCGCGATCCCGACCGCGCCGGCGACCTCCGCCGACCCGTTCTCGAAGACCACGCTGCACTTCAAGGTGCTCGTCGGCCCGACGGGGACGCAGGTCTGCGACGTCATCGGCGACGTCTACGTCCCCGCGACCGCGAGCGCCACGCGCCGCGTCCCGGCGGTGCTGACGACCAACGGCTTCGGCGGGTCGAAGGACGACCAGGGGGCGGCCGCGGCGGCTCTCGCCAGCCGCGGGTACGTCGTCCTGTCCTACTCCGGTCTCGGCTTCGGCGGGTCTGGCTGCGCGATCACCCTCGACGCGCCCGACTACGACGGCAAGGCGGCCAGCCAGCTGGTCAGCTATCTCGGCGGGGCGACCGGGATCGCCTTCGTCGACAAGGCCCACACCCAGCCGGCGCCCGCGCTCGACGTCGTCCAGCTCGACGCCCGTGACCACGACGGCGTGGCCCGTGCGAACGACCCGCGGGTCGGCACCTTCGGCGGCTCGTACGGCGGCGGCTTCCAGTTCGCGGTCGCCTCGATCGACGCGCGGGTCGACGCGCTCGTGCCGGTGATCACCTGGAACGACCTCAGCTACAGCCTCGCGCCCAACAACACCGCGCAGACGACGGGCGTCTCGACGTCCGTTCCGGGTGCCGCCAAGCTGGTCTGGGCGCTCGGCTTCTCGGTCATCGGCGTCAGCAGCGACCTGATCAACCAGCAGGTGCCGCCGGACCTGCTGCCGTGCCCCAACTTCGCCGCCTTCGTCTGCCCGGCATTGATCACGGCGGGCGCCACCGGCTACCTCCAGCCGGCCGACGTCGCGCATCTGCGCGGGCGGTCGGTCGCATCGTTCCTGCCCGCGATCAAGGTCCCGACGCTGCTCGTCCAGGGTGAGCGCGACACGCTCTTCAACATCAACGAGGCGGTGGCGACCTATCGGGCGCTGCAGGCGCAGGGCACCGAGACCAAGATGGTCTGGCAGCTCGGCGGCCACTCCGGCGACGGCGCCCCCGGCGAGGTGAACTGGACCGATCCGGCGTCCGGCTATGTCAGCGGCCGCGTCCTCAACTGGTTCGAGCGGCACCTCAAGGGCCGCGCGGTCGGCACTGGGCCCGAGTTCGCCTACTTCCGCGACTGGGTGCCCTACACCGGCAGCGCCGGCCCGGCGTACGCGACCTCGCCGACCTTCCCGGTCGGGCAGCAGCGGACCTGGCGGCTCTCCGGGGCCGACGCCCTGACCACCGGTACGGCGACCGCGGGGCGCCAGACTCTGCTGACCCCGCCGGCCGGCCTGCCGACCCGCCTCGACGAGCTCGACGTGCTCGGCAGCAAGGTCGGACCGGTCACCTCCCTCGTCACCGACCTCCCCGGCACCTTCGCCGCCTGGTCGACGGCCCCGCTGACCACGCCGCTGCGCGTGGCCGGCTCGCCGACCGTCCGGCTGCAGGTCAGCGCCCCGGGCGCCGTCCTCACCCAGCAGCTCGGCCCCGCCGGGCAGCTGGTGCTCTTCGTCAAGGTCGCCGACGTCGGCCCCGACGGCAAGGCGCACCTGATCAACGGGCTCGAGGCGCCGGTGCGGATCGCCGACGCGACCAAGCCGTTCACGGTGCAGCTGCCGGCGATCGTGCACGAGTTCGCGCCCGGGCACCGGCTGCGCCTGGTCGTCGCCGGCGGCTCGATCAACTACCGGGGTGGCGTCACCCCCAACGCGGTCACCATCGCGTCGGGAGCTGCGCAAACCCTCACCCTCCCGGTGGTCCCCTGATCTAACGTAGACCGTGATGAGCACGGAACCGGCCGTTCGACCGGGCGCCGCCGTCACGGTCAACGGAGCCGCCCGGGCGCTGGACGACGCCCAGCCACCGGCCACCGCGCTCGACTGGCTGCGCTCGATCGGCCTCACCGGCGCCAAGGAGGGCTGCGCCGAGGGGGAGTGCGGCGCGTGCGCCGTCCTGGTGGCGCGGCCCGGCGTCGACGCCCCGACCGAGTGGACGGCGATCAACGCCTGCCTGATCCCCGCCGCCTCGCTCGCCGACCAGGAGGTCGTGACCGCCGAGGGCCTCGGGACACCGGCCGCGCTGCACCCGGTCCAGCACGAGATGGCGGTCCGCGGCGGATCGCAGTGCGGCTACTGCACGCCCGGCTTCGTCTGCAGCATGGCGGCCGAGTTCTACCGCCCCGGTCGCGCCGCGTTCGACCACCATGCGCTGTCGGGCAACCTGTGCCGCTGCACCGGCTACCGTCCGATCGTCGACGCCGCCGAGGCGCTCGGCGCGCCCGCTGCCGACGACCCCCTCGCCGCCCGTACGACGTCCGCCCCGCCAGCCACGCGCCCTCACCGCGTCGCGGGCTGGGTGCGACCCGGATCCCTCGACGAGGCGCTGGCCCTGCTCGCCCGACCGGGTGCGGTCGCGGTCGCGGGTTCCACCGACCTCGGGGTCGAGGCCAACCTCCGCGGCGCCCGCCCCGACCTGCTGGTCGCCGTCGACCGGCTCGACGAGCTGCGCGGCCTGACCGTCGGCGACGACCTCGACGGCATCGCCGAGATCGGCGCCGGCCTCACGCTGAGCGAGGTCGAACGGCGGCTCGAGGGGAGAATCCCCTTGCTGGACGCGGTGTTTCCGCAGTTCGCCTCGCGCCTGATCCGCAACGGCGCCACCTTCGGAGGCAACCTCGGCACCGGGTCGCCGATCGGCGACCTGCCGCCCGCGCTGCTCGCGCTCGATGCCGAGCTGGTGCTGGTCGGGCCCGCCGGCGAGCGGACCGTCCCGCTGGCGGGCTTCTTCACCGGCTACCGGCAGAGCGTGCGCGTGCCGGGCGAGCTGATCGCACGGATCCGGATCCCGCTGCCCCTCGCCGCCACCACCGCCTTCCAGAAGATCGCCAAGCGGCGGTTCGACGACATCTCCTCGGTCGCTGTGGCCGTCGCGCTCGACCTCGACCCGGCCACCCACACGGTGCGCCGCGCGGCCATCGGCCTCGGTGGTGTGGCCGCGACGCCCATCCGCGCCACCGCCGCCGAAGCCGCGCTCGTCGGCGTCCCCTGGACGGTCGAGGGCATCGCCCCGGCGGCCAGGGCGCTGGCCGACACCGGCACGCCGCTCGACGACCACCGAGCCAGCGCGACCTACCGGCGGGCGATGCTCGGGCAGGCGCTGCCGCGGCTGCTCGCCGAGACCGAGGAGCGACAGCCATGAGCGTCGGCGAGGCTCGCCCCCACGAGGCGGCCGCCCTCCACGTGACCGGACAGGCGCTCTACACCGACGATCTGGCGCTCCGCCTGCCCGGCCTGCTCCACGCCCACCCGGTGCAGGCGCCCCACGCCCACGCCCGCGTGACGCGGCTCGACCCGGCGCCGGCGTACGGAATCCCTGGTGTGGTGCGGGTTCTGACGGCCGCCGACGTCCCCGGCGTCAACGACGCGGGCACCAAGCACGACGAGCCGCTGTTCCCCGACGAGGTGATGTTCCACGGCCATGCGGTCGCGTGGGTGCTGGGCGAGACGCTGGAGGCGGCGCGGCTCGGCGCCGCGGCGGTCGCGGTCGACTACGAGCCGCTGCCGGCGCTGGTCGACGTCACCGAGGCGATCGCCGCCGACAGCTTCCAGGGCGCGCGACCCGTGATGGAGCGGGGCGACGTCGAGGCCGGATTCGCCGCATCCACGCGGGTCTTCGAGGGGATCACCGAGTTCGCGGGGCAGGAGCACTTCTACCTGGAGACGCACGCGTCCTTCGCGCAGGTCGCCGACGACGGCCAGGTGCTCGTCCAGTCCAGCACCCAGCACCCGACCGAGACGCAGGAGATCGTCGCCCACGTGCTCGGCCTCGCCAGCCACCAGGTGACCGTCGAGTGCCTGCGCATGGGCGGCGGCTTCGGCGGCAAGGAGATGCAGCCGCACGGCTTCGCCGCGGTCGCCGCGCTGGGCGCCACGCTGACCGGGCGGCCGGTGCGGGTCCGGCTCACCCGCCAGCAGGACATGACGATGACCGGCAAGCGGCACGGCTTCCACGCCACCTGGCGGGTCGGGTTCGACGACGACGGCCGCCTGCAGGCCCTGGAGGCGACGCTGACCTCCGACGGCGGCTGGAGCCTCGACCTCTCCGAGCCGGTGCTCTCCCGCGCGTTGTGCCACGTCGACAACGCCTACTGGATCCCGCACGTCCGCGTCGCCGGCCGGATCGCCCGCACCCACAAGACCTCGCAGACCGCCTTCCGCGGCTTCGGCGGCCCGCAGGGCATGCTCGTGATCGAGGACGCGCTCGGTCGCTGCGCACCCGCGCTCGGGCTGACCGCCGACGAGCTGCGTCGCCGCAACTTCTACGTCGAGGGCCAGGCGACGCCCTACGGACAGTCGGTCCGGCACGCCGAGCGCCTCGACCGCGCGTGGCAGCAGGTCCTCGACACCAGCGAGTACGCCGTGCGGCGCAAGGAGATCGACCGCCACAACGCCGAGAGCCCCCATCGCAAGCGGGGTCTGGCGATCACCCCGGTGAAGTTCGGCATCTCGTTCAACTTCACGTCGTTCAACCAGGCCGGCGCGCTCGTGCACGTCTACAAGGACGGCTCGGTGCTCATCAACCACGGCGGCACCGAGATGGGCCAGGGCCTGCACACGAAGATGCTGCAGATCGCCGCCACCACGCTGGGGCTGTCGATCGAGCGGGTGCGGCTCGCGCCGACGCGCACCGACAAGGTGCCCAACACCTCCGCCACCGCGGCCAGCTCGGGCGCCGACCTCAACGGTGCGGCGATCAAGGACGCCTGCGCGCAGATCCTCGCGCGGATCGCCCCGGTGCGGGAGCGGCTGGGCGCGACGGCGCCGTGGGAGGACGTCGTACGGCAGGCCTATCTCGACCGGATCCAGCTCTGGGCCGCGGGCTTCTACCGCACCGAGGGCCTCTCGTGGGACGCGACGACGATGACTGGTACGCCCTTCAAGTACTTCGCCTACGGCGTCGCCGCCGCCGAGGTCGAGGTCGACGGCTTCACCGGCGGCTACGACGTGCGCCGGGTCGACATCGTCCACGACGTCGGCGACAGCCTCTCGCCTCTCATCGACCTCGGCCAGATCGAGGGCGGATTCCTGCAGGGGATGGGCTGGTTGACGCTCGAGGACCTGCGCTGGGACACCACCGACGGCCCGGGCCGCGGCCGGCTGACGACCCAGGCCGCGTCGACGTACAAGCTGCCGAGCCTGTCCGAGCTCCCTGCCGACCTGCGCGTCGCGCTGCTGCCGCGTGCCACCGAGGACGGCGTCGTCTACGGCTCCAAGGCGGTGGGGGAGCCGCCGCTGATGCTGGCGTTCTCGGTGCGGGAGGCGCTGCGCGACGCGGTCGCGGCCTTCGGCCCGCTGGGGGCGAGCGTCGAGCTGGCCTCGCCCGCGACGCCCGAGGCGGTGTGGTGGGCGATCGAGCGGGTGCGGCGCTGATGGACTGGCTGCGTGCGCTCCAGCACCTCCGCGAGACCCGCACCCCCGGCGTGCTGGTGACGATCACCGAGGTCCGCGGCCACGCGCCGCGCGCCGCGGGCGCCAAGCTGGTCGTCGCGCCCGACGAGGCCTGGGGGAGCATCGGCGGCGGCAATCTCGAGGAGTCCGCCGTACGACGGGCCCGCGCGCTGATCGCCGACGGGGCGACCGCGCCCAGCACCGAGCGGCACGACCTGTCCGACCGCGCCCCGCTGGAGTACGGCGTCCAGTGCTGCGGCGGCGAGGTCGCGCTGCTCTACGAGCCGCTGCCCGTCCGGCGTGCGATCGCGGTGTTCGGCATGGGTCACGTCGGCTTCGAGCTGGCCCTGCTGCTGAGCCGCCACGACCTCGAGGTCCACCTCGTCGACTCGCGCGCCGACCAGCTCACTCCGGAGCGCGTGGGACCGCTGCTCGCCGGGCCCGCCGACGTCCGCGTGCACGAGGTCCCCGTGCTGCCCGAGCTGGTGATCGCCGATCTGCCACCGGGCGCCGACGTCCTGGTGCTCACCCACGACCACGCCGAGGACCTCGCCCTCCTCGACGCGCTGCTGCGCTCTCCGATCCCCGGCTCGATCGGGTTGATCGGGTCGAGCGCCAAGTGGACGCGCTTCCGCGGCAAGCTCGCCGAGCTCGGGCACGACCCGACCGCCATCGGGCGGGTGCGCACGCCCATCGGCGCCCAGGGCATCACCGGCAAGGAGCCCGCGACCATCGCGCTCGCGGTCGCCGTCGAGCTGCTGGCGCCGGCGCGCGAGCGCTCTGCGGGCTAGCTCACCACCGAGCCGGAGGGCCGCCGGGTCGCCAGTGTCGTCGCGTGGAGGTTGGCCGGCCTGACGGTCTGCGGCAGCTCGACGGTGAACAGGGAGACGCCGCGGTCCTCCGCGAAGGAGAGAGCCTGCTGCGTGTAGCCGGACAGGGCGAAGCAGGCGACGGGATGTCCGTCGGCCGCGCCGACGAGCTGTTGGATGACGGGTCGCCCGACCGGGCGCGAGGTGTACTTCACCTGGGCGAGCAGGCCGGTCGCGCGTACGTCGATGCCGCCGTCGGCGCCGTCCTCCGTGACGTGGGCGTCGAGGTAGCCGAACCGTCGAAGGGCGAGCGCGGCCAGCTGCTCGGCACGCTTCCAGTCCGCGTCCGGGACGACGATCTCGAACTCCCAGTCCTCGCCGTCGACCGGTCCGCCGGGGGAGGCGCGGTCGAGATCGACGGCGCCGTAGGGCAGCGAGTTGAGGAGTCGCAGCCGGCGGTCCTGCGTGGACTCGAAGGGCGCGATGCCCAGGATGCGTCGCGTCCACGACTGGGCCGCGTCGTGCAGCGGGTGGAGGCGGGCGAGGCAGTCGACCAGGACGGCGTCCGAGGGCTGGTCGTAGCGCAGGGCCCAGACGAGTCGGTCGCGCGCGAGGAGGAGGACCTCACCGGCGTTGGCGTTCGCGCCCTCGATCTCCTTCGTGAGCTGCCGCAGCTCCGCTCGGGTGCCGATGGTCATCCGTCGCTGGAAGACCGGTGTCTGCTGGAACGCGAGCAGGTCGGCATGGATCCGCATCAGGTGCTCGACCTCGTTGAGGCGGGCGAGCCGATCGGAGCGCGTCGCCAGCCGCGCGGCCGCGATGGCGTGCTCGTCGGCGGCGGGCTGCCGCCAGAAGCTCCAGCCCGCGGGAGCCGGCGGCCAGCCGAGGTCGGGCGTCCAACCGGCCGGCGGATGCCAGCCGGCCGGCGGCTGAGGCCACTGCGGCGGAGCCGCCCAGACCGGCGCCGGCCGCCGGGGAGGGACTGTCGGCGGTTGGTGGAAGAGCTCGACGTCCTCGTCGTCGCCGACGACCTGCCAGAACTCCCAGTCCTCGGGCGGATTCGGCCAGTAGCGACTCGGGCGCCAGTCGAGCTGGGGCGCGAAGCCAGCAGGGGCGGGATCCCAGCCCGGGGGAGCCGTCCACTCGAGTCGGTACTCGCCCGGCGGGGACGGGGCAGGCCCGAGACTGCCGTGGTCGTTCTGCGTCACGCGCCATATCTTCGCCTGCGGCGCCGGTCGGTGAGCACGAAATCGGGAGTCGGTGCGGCGCGCGCTCAGTAGTGGGTGCGCCCCTCGTGGGCCAGCCACGCGTCGAAGGGCGCCGCCGCGTCGGGCACCCGCAGGTGGGCGATGGCGAGCGCCCACTCCGAGCGCGGCCGCTCGAAGAGCGCGTAGAACGCGGAGTCGTCGAAGCCGCCGCGGGCCGCGTCGTCGCGGTCGGCGGCGTAGACGACCCGGTCGAGGCGGGCCCACAGCGACGCGGACAGGCAGAGCGGGCACGGCTCGCACGAGGTGTAGAGCGTGCAGCCGGCGAGCTCGAAGGTGGCGAGCTTGGTGCAGGCGGCGCGGATCGCCGTCACCTCGGCGTGCGCGGTCGGGTCGAGGTCGCGGGTCACCCGGTTCTGGCCCTCGGCGACGACCACGCCGTCGCGGACGATCACCGCGCCGAACGGCCCGCCGCCGTCGGCGACATTCGTCGTCGCGAGCGCCACCGCACGCGCCAGCCAGCCCTCGTCACCGTTGCTCGCAGAGGTCGCAGCCATGCGGCCATTCAACCCTGTGAGGCGACCAGGCGCTCCATGACGTGGCGCAGCGCCTGGACGACGACCTGCACCGACCGCCGCCGCAGCGTCTCGGGGCGGGCGAGGACGTCGATCGTGCGGCTGGTGCTGAGTCCGTGCAACGGGCGGAGCACGACGTCGTCGTACGGATGGGCGGAGGTGTAGCGCGGCAGCAGCCCGATCACCGATCCGGCGGCGACGAGCGTGGCGACGGCGCCGTAGTCGTTGACCCGGTGGACGACGTCGGCCGGGCGGCTGGCGACCGCGGCGACGGCGGTGAGGACGTCGTCGGGGGAGTAGCCCACCCGGCTGGTGACCCAGCGCTCGCCGATGACGTCGCGCGGGCGCAGGCTCCTGCGGTCGGCGAGCGGGTGTCCCGCGGGCAGCGCGACGTCGAGCGGCTCCCGCGCCAGCTGGACGACGTGCAGGTCGGCCGCGGGCCAGGGCGGGCTGTGCTCCATCCGGTGCGCGAGGACCAGGTCGTACTGCGCGGTGAGCGCGGGGAAGTCGCTCTGGGCGACGTCCTCGTCGGCGAGCCGGAGCTCGGGCGCGGTCGGGTCGGCGCCGAGCTCGTGGAGCAACGGCCCGAAGAGCGCCTGCCCGGCGCTGTGGAAGCTGCTCAGGGTGACGGTGCCGCCGGTCTCGTGCTCGAACTCGTCGACGGCGCTGCGGGCCGCCGCCATCGCTTCGATGACGCCGGCGCCGGCCTGGGCGAGCACGTGGCCGGCGTCGGTGAGGGTCAGCACCCGGCCCTCGCGCCGGGTCAGCGGCGTCGCGAACTGCCGCTGCAGGGCGGCGAGGTGCTGCGACACCGCCGAGGGGGAGACGTGCAGGGCCTCGGCGACGGCGGTGACGCTGCCGAGGGCGCCGAGCTCGCGCAGGACGGTCAGCTGGTGGAGCTCCACGCCGGCCAGCCTACTGTGAAGCGATCACTTAACAGACGTTGCAGGAAGTGCCCGTTGCTCTGCACGGTCGCCCGGCGCTCCAATGGAGCCATGAAGGCGCTCTTCAAGCCAGAGGCGGGCCCCGGGCTCGAGCTCGTCGATCGGCCCGACCCCGTCTGTGGTCCGGCCGACGTGATCATCAAGGTGCTCCGCACCGGCATCTGCGGCACCGACCTCCACATCCTGCGGTGGGACGACTGGGCCGCGGGCGCGGTGAAGGCGCCGCTCACCCCGGGCCACGAGTTCTACGGCGAGGTGGTCGAGGTCGGCCCGCTCGTCACCGACGTCGCCGTCGGCGACCGGGTCTCCGGCGAGGGCCACATCGTCTGCGGCACCTGCCGCAACTGCCGCGCCGGCCGCCGACAGATGTGCATCCGCACCATCGGCCTCGGCGTGCAACGCGACGGCGCCTTCGCCGAGCTCCTCAGCCTGCCGGCCAGCAACGTCTGGGTGCATCACCCCGACGTCGACCCCGACCTGGGCGCGATCTTCGACCCGCTCGGCAACGCCGTCCACACGGCGCTGGCGTTCCCGCTCGTCGGCGAGGACGTGCTCGTCACCGGCTGCGGCCCGATCGGCCTGATGGCGATCGCGATCGCCCGCCACGTCGGCGCCCGCTTCATCGTCGGCACCGACGTCAGCGCCGCCCGCCTCGAGATGGCCAAGGGGATGGGCGCCGACGCGGTCGTCGACGTGTCGCAGGGCACCGTGCTCGACGTCCAGCACGCGCTCGGGATGCGCGAGGGCTTCGACATCGGCTTCGAGATGAGTGGCGCTCCCTCGGCGCTGCCGCAGATGATCGACAACATGAACCACGGCGGCCGGATCGCCATGCTCGGCCTGCCCAGCGCGCCCTTCGCGATCGACTGGGGCAAGGTCGTCACCCACATGCTGACCCTCAAGGGCATCTACGGCCGGGAGATGTTCGAGACCTGGAACGCGATGGGCGCGATGCTGCAGTCGAGCAGCGCGCTGCGCGAGGCGATCGCGTCGGTCATCTCCGACCGGCTGCCGGCCGCTGCGTGGGAGCGGGGATTCGAGATCGCGGCGTCCGCCGGGGTCGGCAAGGTCGTTCTGGACTGGACGGAGCTGTGATGTACGGAGACTTCAGGAGCCACCTCGCCGCCGAGCTCGACGGCATCGAGCAGGCCGGGCTGACCAAGCGCGAGCGCGGGATCCGCGGCCCCCAGAAGGCGGAGATCGTCGCCGACGGCGCCGACGTCCTCAACTTCTGCGCCAACAACTACCTGGGCCTCGCCGACGACCCGCGGCTGCTCGACGCCGCTCGCGGCGCGCTCGACGAGTGGGGCTACGGGATGGCGAGCGTCCGCTTCATCTGCGGCACGCAGGAGCAGCACCTCGAGCTCGAGCGCCGGCTCTCCGACTTCCTCGGCACCGAGGACACGATCCTCTACTCCTCGTGCTTCGACGCCAACGGCGGCGTCTTCGAGACGCTCTTCGGGCCCGACGACGCGATCATCTCCGACGCGCTCAACCACGCCTCGATCATCGACGGCATCCGGCTCTCGAAGGCCCGCCGGCTGCGCTACGCCAACCGCGACATGGCCGACCTCGAGGCGCAGCTGAAGTCGGCCGCCGACGCGCGCTTCCGCGTCGTCGTCACCGACGGCGTCTTCTCGATGGACGGCTACCTCGCGCCGCTGCGCGAGATCTGCGACCTCGCCGAGAAGTACGACGCGCTCGTCTTCGTCGACGACTCCCATGCGGTGGGCTTCGTCGGCGCCGGCGGTCGCGGCACCCCCGAGCTGGCCGGCGTCGGCGACCGCGTCGACATCTACACCGGCACCTTCGGCAAGGCGCTCGGCGGCGCGTCGGGCGGCTACGTCTCGTCGCACCGCGAGATCGTCGCGCTGCTCCGCCAGCGCTCGCGCCCCTACCTGTTCTCCAACACCCTCGCCCCGTCGATCGTCGCCGGCACGCTGCGCGCGCTCGACCTGGTCGAGGGCTCGGGCGAGCTGCGGGAGCGGCTGCAGGCCAATTCCCGGCTGTTCCGCGAGCTGATGGAGGCCGAGGGCTTCGACCTGCTGCCGGGCGAGCACCCGATCGTCCCGGTCATGTTCGGCGACGCCGCGCTCACCGCGCGGATCGCCGAGGTGATGCAGAAGCACGGCGTCTACGTGACGGCGTTCAGCTTCCCCGTCGTCCCGCGCGGCGAGGCGCGGATCCGGGTGCAGCTCTCGGCGGCCCACACCGAGGACCAGGTCCGCCGCTGCGTGGCGGCCTTCGTCGCGGGCCGGGAGGCCGCGCAGGCCTGACAGAACAGAGGAGTGCCGTCGTGAGGTTGATTCAACAGGAGGATTTCCTGTTGAATGGGCCTCATGACGGACGTTCTTTCTCTCGCTGACCGCACGACCGACCGCGGCGCCGTCGTCGCGCATCCGGCCTGGCAGGCCCTGAAGAATGTCGTCGAGGAGATCCGCACCTGGCAGCGGCCCGACGGCTCCATCGACTTCGACGCCGAGATCGCCCCGACCACGGCGGCCGCCGTCGAGTCGGTCGTGCTGGTCACCGAGGCGATCGAGGAGCTCGCGCCCCTGCTGCCCTACGACGCGGCCTATCACCGTGCGCTCATCGCCGACCTGCGTCGCTGGGCCGAGACCGGCTTCGGCGTACCCGACTTCCTCGACTCGCTGATGGCCTTCGAGCCCGCCCGCGACCGCGTCGACGGCCGCCAGCACCTCGTCGTCTTCCCGATGTACACCCAGAACGGCAACCCCGACCGCAACCTCGAGGCGGTCGTCTTCACGATGGTGTGGCCCGACTGGCTGGCCGACCTCGAGGCGACCCGCTACGACAACCCGCTGTTCTGCGGCATCACCTTCGCGGACTTCACCAGCGGCTACGACACCAACTCCGCCGTCCTCTTCCCCGAGACTGTCGCCGTGCGCGAGGTCCCGGAGCGCTTCAGCTGGGGCGGGATCTTCTGCGACCGCGAGGCCGCCCGCTTCCGCCGCGTCAGCGAGGCCGCGGTGAGCCTGCTCGGCGTCGAGCTGCCCGACGACATCCGGGGCCTGCTCGAGGACCAGCAGCGCAGCCAGGACGCCTTCGTACTCTGGGACATGATCCACGACCGCGCGCACAGCCACGGCGACCTGCCGTTCGACCCGTTCATGATCAAGCAGCGCCAGCCGTTCTGGATGTACGGCCTCGAGGAGCTGCGCTGCGACCTGACCGCGTTCAAGGCCGTCGTCGAGCTCGAGGCCGAGGGCTTCGCCAAGGCCGAGGACGTGCAGCACGCGATCCTGCTCGACCGGATGTTCCGCTTCCCGGTCACCGGCGAGCGCACCCGCAACTACGACAGCGTCGGCGGCCAGCTGCTCTTCGCCTACCTGCACCAGCACGACGCGATCCGCTGGACCGACAACAAGCTGCGCATCGACTGGAACCTGGCGCCGCAGGTCACCAATGCGCTGTGCGCCGAGATCGAGGAGCTCTACCGCGACGGCATCGACCGGCCCAAGATCGTGCACTGGCAGGCGGGCTACGAGCTGGTCAGCCGCTACCTCGCCCCGCACCCGGGCTCCAAGTGGGCCCGCGGCGCCGAGGCGCTCGACTTCTCGAAGCAGCCGCGCGAGCTGGTCGACGACGTCCTGCCCGACGAGTTCCCGCTGAGCATGTTCTTCGAGGCGCTGGCCAAGAAGCTGAAGAACGTGATCGCCGAGACCCGCGGCATCACCGCCGCCGCATGACGCGCGTCATCGCGGTCGCGGGGGCGGGCGGACCCGCCGGCCGCGCCGTCGTACGACGGTTGGCGGAGGCGGGCGACATCGTCGTCGCCGCCGACGCCGACCAAGCCCGGCTCGACGAGGCCGTCACCCCGGTGGGGGCCGAGGGCCGGGTCGTCGACCTGCTCGACGCCGCTGCGACCCGAGCGTGGATCGACGACATCGTCGCGCGCCACGGCCGGCTCGACGGCTTCGTCCACCTGGTCGGCGGCTGGCGCGGCGGCAAGGGCCTGACCGCCGAGGCGCTCGACCACTGGGCGGTCCTCGAGCCGCTGCTGGTCCGCACCCTCCAGCACACCTCGCTCGCCGCGCAGGCGGCGCTGGCCGCCGCTCCCGCCGGCCGGTTCGTCATCGTCAGCGCCGCCGGCGCGGGTGCGCCGACCGCGGGCAATGCGGCGTACGCCGCCGCGAAGGCCGCCGCGGAGGCCTGGACCCTCGCGCTCGGCCACGCCTTCGCCAAGGCGGGATCGAACGCCGCGGCTACGATCGTCGTGGTCAAGGCGCTGGTCGACGAGGCGATGCGGGCGGCCCGCCCGGACGCCGCCTTCGACGGCTTCACCGACGTCGACGACCTCGCCCTGAGCATCGCCGGTCTCTGGGACCGGCCGACCGACGAGCTGAACGGAGAGCGCCTGTGGCTGACGCCGCGACCCTGACCACCTCTGGTTCCACGGCGGCCCAGCGGCGGCACGACCCCGAGGCCCGCCAGTTCGCGAGCGACAACTACGCCGGCGTGCACCCCGAGGTCCTGGCCGCGATCGCGCTCGCCAACGGCGGCCACCAGGTGTCCTACGGCGAGGACGCCTACACCGAGCACCTGCAGACGATCATGGCCGGCCTGTTCGGCGACGGCGTCGAGGCCTACCCCGTCTTCAACGGCACCGGCGCCAATGTCGTCGGCCTGCAGGCGCTGACCGACCGGTGGGGCGCGGTGATCTGCGCCGACACCGCCCACATCCACGTCGACGAGGGCGGCGCCCCCGAGCGGATGGGCGGCCTCAAGCTGCACACCGTGTCGACCCCCGACGGCAAGCTCACGCCCGCGCTGATCGACCGCCAGGCCTGGGGATTCGACGACGAGCACCGCGCCATGCCGCAAGTCGTCTCGATCACGCAGTCGACCGAGCTCGGCACGCTCTACACCCCCGACGAGATCCGGGCCCTCGCCGACCACGCCCACGGCCTCGGGATGCGCCTCCACCTCGACGGCGCACGGCTCGCGAACGCCGCGGCGGCGCTGGACGTGCCGGTGCGGGCGTTCACGTCCGACGCCGGCGTCGACGTCCTGTCGTTCGGCGCGACCAAGAACGGCGCCCTCGCGGGCGAGGCGGTCGTCGTCCTCGACCCCGACGGCGTCACCCACCTCAAGCACCTGCGCAAGCTCTCGATGCAGCTGGCCAGCAAGATGCGCTTCGTCTCCGTGCAGTTCGAGGCCCTGCTCGCCGACGGCCTCTGGCTGCGCCTCGCCGGACACGCCAACGCGATGGCCCAGCGCCTCGCCGCCGGCGTCCGCGAGATCGACGGCGTCGAGGTGCTCTACCCGGTGCAGGCCAACGGCGTCTTCGCGCGGCTTCCGCACGACGTCAGCCGCCGGCTGATGGAGCGGCACCGCTTCTACTTCTGGGACGAGGCGGCGGGCGACGTGCGGTGGATGTGCTCGTTCGACACGACCGAGGACGACGTCGACGGCTTCCTCGCGGCGCTGCGCGAGGAGATGGGCCGCTAGCCCGTCCGGTCGGGGCTCAGGGCTTCAGCTCGGCGCGCGGCATCGCGAAGACCCACCGCCGCCGCGGGTGCTCGGTGACCGACCAGAAGCACCCCGTCTCCGGCCACCAGACCAGGTCCTCCGGGCCGATGGGCGTGGCCCACCGGTACTGCCGGAACGCGCCCGGCCGGCCGACGTACACCGAGCCGAGCTTGAGGCTGCTCCGCGACCGAGTGACGTAGTAGGTCCCGTCGACGGCGGCGACGCCCTGCATGTGGACGACGCCGCGGTCGTCGATGTCGGGCACCACGCGGCCGTCGTCCTCGAAGCGGGGGAGGCCGGTGCCGGGGTCGAGGGCGAAGCGGGCGATCCGTCGGGACTGGCGCGCGGAGCCGTACTCGCCGACGAGCAGGGTCGGCTCGTCGCCGGTGCGGTCGATGGTGAAGAACGAGAACCGCAGCCGCTCCACCCCGTCGTCGCTGGCGCCCTTGTTGGCGAAGCGGACGGGCAGCACGTAGCGGTGCCCGAAGGTCTCGTACGGCGACCCGGCCGGCACCCGCAGGACGTCGTCGACGTGGCAGCTGAAGAAGCCGCGTCCGGTCGCGGCGACATGGAGGTGGTCGCCGCTCCAGATGATGCCGCCGGCATGGGCCTTGAGCGGGGCCAGGCCGGGCACGCCGTCGTCGCGGAGGGTCGGCGTCACGAGCAGCACGTGGCCGTAGCGGTGGCGCTCGAGGTCGACGATGCTGATCCGGGAGCCGGAGTCGCCGCGGGAGTACCAGGACGTCGCGAGGACGTCGTGGCCGTGCTGCTCGCGGAAGCCGGTCAACGCCGACGTGGTGATGCCCTGCGGCCACCACTCGCGGGTCGCGCGGTCGTCGGCCTCCCAGGTGTAGGCGCGGCTGACGCGGAGTCCGAGCAGGCGCGGGCTCGGGGCGAGCGTACGACGCAGCCGTCGCGGCAGGTCCGGCATCATCCCGGCCATCCCGACCCGCCCGCCGCCGTCGGCCGCGAGCGCGTCGGCGAGGGCGTCGATGGCGGCGCCGTCGTCGTTGGTCCGTGTCAGATGCAGTCCGGGCACGCCGCCCACCCTAGGCGCTGACCCGTGAGCGATGATGGAGCGATGCGGGGCATCTTCTTCGAGGAGGACGACGCGCGGGCGGCCGCGCTGGCGCTGGTGGGCGGCGGGTTCGCGGCCGAGGTCGTGCGGGAGCGGCTGGCCGGCGAGGACGACGACGAGGACCACCCGTGGGCGGTCGTCACCGACGCCCCGGAGATCCAGCTCGAGATGCTCGTCGAGACCTACGACGGCTGGCTCGACGCCGAGCCCGACGGCGAGGCCGACGCGGGCCACCCGCCGAGCAAGGCGGGGTTCGCGCTGCCGCTGCCGGACGCGCCGAAGCGGATCAAGAAGCCTCAGTAGGCGGGCAGCCGAACGGTCCCTCGAACCGCTGGAACGCCCGGGTGAGGACGCCCCGGTCGCCGAACCCCGACTCGATCAGTACCGCCGGCCCGACGGCGGTGACGTCGAACGCGATGCCGAGGTCGTAGCGCTCGTTCCAGTCGTCGAGGTAGCTCTTCATCGCGTCGGCGTCGGCCGTGGCGTCCTTCTCGGCGGTGGACCCGTCGAAGAGGCGGACGGTGCGGACCTTCTGGTCGGTCGGCACGAAGAGGGCCAGGCCGCCGGGGGTGCAGTCCGGGCCGGGATTCGGGGCGAGGCCCTGGCTGCGCGTGGGGAAGCCGAGGGTGGCGTACTCGAGGTCGCCCTGGTGGTCGGCCTGGGCGAGCAGGTCGTCGTAGCTGCCCTTGTCGGCGAGCGAGT
Organism: Nocardioides ginsengisoli; assembly: GCF_039537225.1. Taxonomy (NCBI): domain Bacteria; kingdom Bacillati; phylum Actinomycetota; class Actinomycetes; order Propionibacteriales; family Nocardioidaceae; genus Nocardioides; species Nocardioides ginsengisoli. The sequence goes on along the minus strand of NZ_BAABAC010000025.1, from coordinate 77,323 downwards.
CGGCGTCGTCGGTGGCGACCTTCGCGATGTCGTCGGCGTGCCGGCCGCTGATGACGATCTCCTCGTCGGGCACGAGCACCAGGTCGGCGAGGCGCGACGGGTAGCGGCCGCCGATCAGGCCGGTCTCGTCGGATGCGGCGAGGTCGGCGTGGAAGGCCGGGTGGGACGACGGGCCCGAACGCTCGTAGCCGGCGTCCACGAGGTCGGCCGCCACCTTGTCGAAGTCGAGGTCGTCGGACATCTTCCAGACCCAGGCGGTGGCGCTCCGACCGCTGCCGAGCGCCTCCCACTCGACGTCGAAGTCGCTGAACGCAGCCTCCTGCATCACCCCGGTGAAGGGACTCAGCGAGGTGCCGTAGTCGCCCTTGATCGCATCGAGCCAACGGCTGACGTCGTCGTCCGAGGCGCCGGTGCGCACGTCGCCGAGGTCGAGCCGGTCGGCGATCCGCGCGCGGTCGACGAAGGTGACCAGCGTGGTGTCGGAGGGGAGGTACTCCAGCGCCTCCTCGAGGTGGGTGCTGCCGTCGAGCAGGCCGCATCCGGTCAGGGTCGACGCGGCCAGCAGCAGCGCCGCGACCACGCCGGTGGAGCGCCCGAGAGAGGGAGTCATGGCCCCCATCATTACGCTCGTCGACATGACCGAAACCGCGGCACACCGTCTGCTGCTCGTGCACGCCCACCCCGACGACGAGTCCATCGGCCAGGGCGCGACCATGGCCAAGTACGTCGCCGAGGGCCGCGGCGTCACCCTGGTGACCTGTACGGCGGGCGAGATGGGCGAGATCCTGGTGCCCGAGCTGGAGAACCTGGCCGCCGACAAGGAGGACCGCCTCGGCGAGCACCGCAAGGGCGAGCTCGCCGACGCGATGGCCGCGCTGGGCGTCACCGACCACCGCTTCCTCGGCGGCTTCGGCACCTACCGCGACTCCGGGATGAAGTGGCACGAGAACGGGCACGCCGTCGCGGCCGACGACATCCACGAGAACGCCTTCTGGCACGCCGACCTCACCGAGGCGGCGACGCACCTGGTCGCGGTCATCCGCGAAGTGCGGCCGCAGGTCCTCGTCACCTACGACGAGTTCGGCGGCTACGGCCACCCCGACCACATCCAGGCCCACCGGGTCGCGATGTACGCCGCGCAGCTGGCCGCCGCGCCGTCGTACCGGCGGGATCTGGGGGAGGCCTGGGACATCGCCAAGATCTACTGGGGCGCGATCTCCGAGAGCCGGATCCGCGAGGGCCTGCGGGCGATGCGGGCGGCCGGCGACACCACCACCTTCGAGGGCATGGACCCCGACGGCGAGCTGCCGCCGATGTTCCGCCGCGACGAGGACATCACCGCCGAGGTCGACGCCGGCGCCTACGTCGAGCGCAAGCTCGACGCGCTGCGCGCCCACGCCACGCAGATCACCACCGACGGCCCGTTCTTCGCGCTGTCCAACAACGTGGGGGCGCAGGCCTTCGGGCTCGAGCAGTACGTCCTGGTCAAGGGCACGGCCGGTCCGACCGACGCCGCGAACGGCTGGGAGACCGACCTCTTCGCCGGGATCGCGGGTTGAGTCCGAGGTGCGCGCACTGCTCGCCGTCTCCTGCCTCGTGCTGGGGGTCGGCGTCGCGCTGTGCACGGTGCTCCTGCACGGCTACGCGTGGGGCCTGGCGCTCGGCCTCGCCGCGACGGCCGCGACCCTCGTCGCCCTGCCGGGCGGCTGGTGGGCTCGGCTGGCGTTCGCGATCGGCTGGACGGCGCTGCTCGCGTTCGTGACCCCCGAGCGGGCCGAGGGCGACTACCTGGTCGCCGCCGACGTCAACGGCTACGTGCTGCTGCTCGCGGGAATCCTCGTCCTGGCCGCGGGTTTCGTCGGCGTCCGTCCGCACCGACCCGCCGCCGCGGATGCGGATCCTGAAGTGAGGGTTCCTTAGGATTGCCCGCGTGACGCTGTGGGAGTCCAACACCGACACGACGAAGTCCGAGCGCCCGGGAGGCAAGGTCGTCGTCGCGGTCATCGTGCTGCTCCTGCTCCTGGCCGGAGGCGGCTACGCCGCGGCCCACGTCGTCGCCGGCGACAAGGCCCCGCTCGGCACCACCGTCTCCGGAGTCGACGTCGGCGGCCTGACCCGCGCCGCGGCGATCGCCAAGCTGGAGAAGACCTTCGGGCCGCGGGCCGACGAGCCGATCAAGGTCTCCGTCGAGCACCAGCTCGCCGGCGCCGAGACCGCCGAGGCGTCGGTGCAGCCGGGCGACCTCGGTCTCGGCATCGACTACGACGCCACCATGGCCGAGGCCGGTGCGCGGTCGAGCTGGAGCCCGGGCCGGCAGTGGGACTACTTCACCGGCGGCAGCCACCACGAGGCCGTCGTCCACATCGACGACGAGCTGCTGGGCCAGCAGCTCGAGGCCCTGTCGAAGGGCCTCGGCAAGGCGCCGAAGGACGGCCAGGTCAACTTCACCGCCGACGGCGTCGAGACGGTGCAGCCCGAGGCCGGACAGGCCGTCGACCCCGACGCGGCCGAGAAGGCCATCGTCGACGCCTTCTTGACCGGCAAGAAGTCGGTCCGCCTGCAGGTCGCCCCGGCGCAGCCCGAGATCGACTCCGCCGACGTGGCCAAGGCCGTCGACGGCTTCGCCAACCCGGCGATGGCTCACGCGGTGACGCTGACCTTCGGTGAGAACGACATCCGGCTGGCGCCGCGCAAGTTCGCGTCGGTGCTGTCGATGAAGCCCGACAACGGCGAGCTGGTGCCGGTCGTCGACGAGGCCAAGCTGGCCGCGCTGGTCAAGGACGCCACCGCCGAGGGCAAGCCGGTCGACGCGACCGTGCGCATCGTCAAGGGTCGCCCGCGGGTGATCCCCGCCAAGCCCGGCGTCACCTTCGATCCGGCGCAGGTCGCGGCCGTCTTCCAGGGCCTGCTCACCGCGCCCGAGGCGCAGCGCACCGGCAGGGTCGACGCCAAGGTCACCGACGCCGACTTCACGACCAAGGACGCGCGGGCGCTGAAGATCGTCGAGAAGGTCTCGGAGTTCTCGACCTACTACCCCCACGCCGACTACCGCAATGTCAACATCGGCCGCGCCGCCGAGCTGATCGACGGCACCGTGCTCAAGCCCGGCGAGGAGTTCTCCCTCAACAAGATCGTGGGGGAGCGCACCGCCGAGAACGGCTTCACCGACGGCTACATCATCAGCAACGGCATCTTGAAGAAGGACCTCGGCGGCGGCGTCTCGCAGATGGCGACGACGACCTTCAACGCGATGTTCTTCGCCGGCCTGCAGGACATCCAGCACAAGCCGCACTCGTTCTACATCGACCGCTACCCGGTCGGGCGCGAGGCCACCGTGGCCTGGCCGACCGTCGACCTGCGGTTCAAGAACGACACGCCCTACGGCGTCCTCGTCCACGCCTGGGTCGAGCCGAGCACCTACGCGCGCCAGGGCAAGGTGACCGTGCAGATGTGGTCGACGAAGGTCTGGGACATCGACGCGCGGACGTCGTCGCGCTACGCCTACGTCCCCGCCGCGACGCGGACCCTGACCACGCCCGACTGCGAGCCGCACACCGGCTGGTCCGGCTTCCAGGTCGACGTCACCCGGATCTTCCGCAAGCACGGCTCGTCGGCCGTCGACCACAGCGAGAAGTTCCACACCGTCTACACGCCGTCCGACACGGTGGTGTGCAAGAAGCCGGCGCCGCCGGTCCCCGGCAAGCCCGACCCGGCCGACTGAGCTCCGCTGGGCGCCGACCCGGCGCAAACTTCCGCCGGCTGGGCGCCGACCCGGCGCAAACTTCCGCCGGGTGGGCGCCGACCCGGCGCAAACTTCCGCCGGCTGGGCGCCGACCCGGCGCAAACTTCCGCCGGCTGGGCGCCGACCCGGCGCAAACTTCTGCCGGGTCGGCTCATCGCGGATCGGATGAGCTGGCTGGCGACGCTGCTCCGCCGGTCGGCCTGGCGGGCCGGTGCCCGCGCCGGCCGAGAGCGGGCCGATAGGCTGGCGGGGTGAGCGACATCGAGATCGGCCGCGCCAAGCGGGCCCGCCGCGCGTACTCCTTCGACGACATCGCGATCGTGCCCTCCCGGCGCACGCGCGACCCCGAGGAGGTCAGCGTCGACTGGCAGATCGACGCCTACCGGTTCTCGCTCCCGATCCTCGCCGCCCCGATGGACTCGGTGATGTCGCCCAAGACCGCCATCGAGTTCGGCCAGTACGGCGGCCTCGGCGTCCTCAACCTCGAGGGCCTCTGGACCCGCTACGACGACCCTGAGTCGCTGCTCGAGGAGGTCGCCGTCCTGCAGGGCGTCGAGGCGACCCGCCGGCTCCAGCAGATCTACGAGGAGCCGATCAAGGCCGAGCTGATCTCCGCGCGGCTGCGTGAGATGCGCGAGGCGGGCGTGACTGTCGCCGGCTCGCTGTCGCCGCAGCGCACCAAGGAGTTCGCGAAGACGGTGACCGACGCGGGCGTCGACCTCTTCGTCATCCGCGGCACCACCGTCTCCGCCGAGCACGTGTCGAGCCAGGCCGAGCCACTGAACCTCAAGGAGTTCATCTACGAGCTCGACGTCCCGGTCATCGTCGGCGGCTGCGCGACCCACCAGGCAGCGCTGCACCTGATGCGCACCGGCGCGGCCGGCGTCCTGGTCGGCTTCGGCGGCGGCGCCGCCCACACGACCCGCACCGTACTCGGCATCTCCGTCCCGATGGCCAGCGCCGTCGCCGACGTCGCCGCCGCGCGCCGCGACTATCTCGACGAGTCGGGCGGCCGCTACGTCCACGTCATCGCCGACGGCTCGATCGGTACCTCCGGCGACCTCGCCAAGGCGATCGCCTGCGGCGCCGACGCGGTCATGGTCGGCTCGCCCTTCGCCCGCGCCACCGACGCGCCGGGCCGCGGCTTCCACTGGGGCGCCGAGGCCCACCACGCCGACCTGCCGCGTGGCCAGCGCGTCCAGTTCGACCAGGTCGGCACCATCGAGGAGATCCTGTTCGGGCCCTCCCGCGTCGCCGACGGCACCATGAACCTGATCGGCGCCCTCAAGCGGTCGATGGCCACGACGGGCTACACGGAGCTCAAGGAGTTCCAGCGCGTCGAGGTCGTCTCCCACCACTGAGCCCGCGCCCGACGGTGATCGTCGCCGCCGCCCAGGCCGAGGCTCGCGCCGCCGACCTGGCCCACAACGCCGCCACCGCCGCCCGCCTCACCCGTGAGGCGGGCGAGCGCGGCGCTCGCGTCGTCGTCTTCCCCGAGGCCTTCCTGACCGGCTACGACGCCTCCGCCTTCGCCGGACCGCCCACGTTGGCCGACCTCCGGGGGGTCGACCTCGACCCGCTGCGGGCGGCCGCCGCCGACACCGGCGCGACCGTCGTCGCCTCGACCGCGCTGCGCCGCGACGCGCACCGGACCCTCGCGATGGTCGTCATCGGTCCTGACGGCAGCACCACGGCGCCGTACGACAAGCAGCACCTCGACGGCGCCGAGCCGGACTGGTTCGCCCCCGGCGACCACCCGGCCTCCATCACCGTCGACGGCCGCCTGCTCGCCCTCTCCATCTGCCGCGACGGCAGCATCCCCGAGCACGCCGCCATCGCTGCGGCGTCCGGCGCGACGGCGTACCTCGCCTCGGTCGCGTACTTCCCCGGCGGCGCCCGCCGCCTCGACGTCACCTACGCCGCCCGCGCCCTCGACCACCGCTTCCCGGTCGTGGTCTCCGCGCTCACCGGCCGGTGCGGGGGGCAGGAGTTCATCGGCGGGTCCGCGATCTACGGGCCGGACGCCGAGGCGCTGGTGCGGCTCGACGCGGGCGAGGGGCTCGCGGTCGCCGAGATCTAGCAGCGGGCTCCCTAGGGTCGCAGGCTGCGCGCCAGCGTCGCGGTCAGCCGCTCCACCCACGCGTCGTCGAGCTCGTCCGGGGTGAGCAGCACCCCGGAGATCACCGCGCCGATGACCAGCCGCAGCAGGTCGTCGGCCCGGGCGTCCGGGTGCGCCTCGCCCGCGTCGACGGCGGCGCGCAGCCGCTCGTCGAGGTCGCGGAAGACGCCGGCGAAGCGCTGCATCATCGCGGCGTGCAGGTCGGGCCAGGTGCTGACCTCGGCGAGGAGGGCGGGGAGGGCGGCGGCCGCGACCGGCGCGCAGAGGGCGTCGCGGGTGCCGCGCACGATGCCGGCGAGGTCGGTGGCGAGGTCGGCGCCGAGGTGCATCTGGAGGGCGAGCTCGCCGGGGAAGGCGGCCTCGTGGACCAGGTGGGGGAGCGCGGGCCAGCGCCGGTAGAGGGCGGCCTTCGTCGTGCCGGCCCGGGCGGCGACGGCCGCGACGGTGACGGCGGGATAGCCGCCCTCGGCCAGCAGCTCCCGTACGGCGGCCAGCGCGGCCTGCTCGATCCGCGGGTCCCGCGGCCGGCCGGCGCCCCGCGTCGTGGGAGTCGACCGGGTGGGCCGAGCAGAGATCGTCCCCATGAGCCTCTTCCCCTCTTTCGATACCGAGAGTACCGTAATCGGCCATTGACAAGTTAGAACACGTTCTAACAGGCTGTGACTGCCCTCAGGAGGACCCCCGTGACCCAGTCGCCCCCGCCCGACCTCGCCGATCTCGCCGACCTGCACATGCAGCGGTCCAGCCGCGACCAGGGCACCGTCCACGACCGCCTCGAGGAGTGGCTCGGCGCCGTCCTCCCGGCCGGCGCGGAGCCCCAGGTCACGCTGCACGCGGGCGTCGACAGCAACGGCATGTCCAGCGAGACCGTCGTCCTCGACGTCACCCACACCGCCGACGGCGTCCGGGTCACCGACCGGCTCGTCGCCCGGGTCGCACCGGCGCCCGCGGACCTGCCGGTCTTCCCGGAGTACCGCCTCGGCGACCAGTACGACGCCATGCGCCTCGCCGCCGAGCTGACCGAGGTCCCCGTCCCGCGGGTCCGCTGGATGGAGCCCACCGGCGACGTCCTCGGCACGCCCTTCTTCCTCATGGACCGCGTCGACGGCGTCGTGCCGCCCGACGTGCTGCCCTACACCTTCGGCGACAACTGGCTCTTCGACGCGCCCGCCGCCGACCAGCAGGGCCTGCAGCGCGCCAGCATCGAGGTGCTCGCCCGGCTGCACGCGATCCCGGACGCCGCCACCACCTTCGGCTTCCTCGACCCGGCCGTCAGCGGTCACGAGGGCGCAGGCCCGCTCGCGCGCAACCTGGCGAAGACCCGCTCCTGGTACGACTACGCGCGCAACGCACCGGAAGGGAGCCCGCGCTCGCCGCTGATCGAGCGCGGCCTGGCCTGGCTCGAGGCCAACCTGCCGGCCGAGACCGGCGACCCGGTCCTGGTGTGGGGCGACTCGCGCATCGGCAACGTCATGTACGACGGCTTCCGCCCGGTCGCCGTCCTCGACTGGGAGATGGCGACGCTCGGCCCGCGTGAGATGGACCTGGCCTGGATCGTCTTCGCGCACCGCGTCTTCCAGGAGATCGCGACCATGCTCGAGCTGCCCGGGATGCCCGACTTCCTGCGTGAGGACGACGTCCGCGCGACGTACGCCGAGCTCAGCGGCGTCGAGGTCGGCGACCTCACCTGGTACCAGGTCCACGCCGCCGTCCTGTGGGGCTGCGTCTTCCTCCGCACCAGCGCCCGCCAGATCCACTTCGGCGAGATCGAGCGGCCCGACGACCCGGAGGCCGTCTTCCACCACCGCCCGCTCTTCGAGCGGCTCCTCGAGGAGGTCGGCGCATGAGCACCCGTCACGACCACGGACTGCACGGCGAGTACGACGGCCTCGGCCCGCTCGACGAGTACCCGATCCACCAGCTCCCGCGCCCCGTCGCGTGGGCCGGCAGCAGCGACCGGAACTTCTACGACCGCTGCTACCTCAACGCCCACGACCGCACCGGCGACCTCTTCCTCATCACCGGCCTCGGCTTCTACCCCAACCTCGGCACCAAGGACGCCTACGTCCTGCTCCGCCGCGGCGACGAGCAGACCGCCGTCCACCTCGGCGACGCCGCCGACCCGCGCGGCGCCGACCGGATGGACCAGCGGGTCGGCAACTACCGGATCGAGGTCGTCGAGCCGCTGCGCCGACTGCGGGTGGTCCTCGAGGAGACCGAGGGCATCGCCATGGACCTGACCTGGGAGGGCTCCTTCCCGGTCGTCCAGGAGCTGCCGCACGTGATGCGCCAGGGCAGCGGTACGACGCTCGACGCGCAGCGCTTCGCCCAGGTCGGCACCTGGGAGGGTGTGCTCAGCGTCGACGGCGAGGACATCGTGGTCACTCCCGACCGCTGGGTCGGCAGTCGCGACCGCTCGTGGGGCATCCGCCCGGTGGGCGAGGCGGCGCCCGCGGGCAAGCCGGCCGACCCGGCCTTCGAGGGCATGTGGTGGCTCTACCTGCCGCTGCGCTTCGAGGACTTCTGCGTCGTCCTCATCATCCAGGAGACCCCCGACGGCTTCCGGACCCTCAACGACTGCACGCGGATCTGGGCGGACGGCCGGATCGAGCAGCTCGGCTGGCCGCGCGTCGAGATCCGCTACGCCTCCGGCACCCGCGTGCCCACCGGCGCGACCGTCGTCTGCACGACGCCCGAGGGCAAGGAGCTGATCCTCGAGGTCACCTCCAAGCTGCCCGTCCCGCTGCACGTCGGCGGCGGCTACGGCGGCGACTCCGACTGGACCCACGGCATGTGGAAGGGCCCCGCCTTCACCGAGCGGGTGACCCACGACATGACCGACCCCGCCGTCGCCGGGCGGGTGATGTTCGGCGTGATCGACCACGTCGGCCAGGCCACCGTGCACGGCCCGGGCGCCGGCGTCCCCGACGGCTCCGAGGGATGGGGCCTGTTCGAGCACGGCTCGCTCGGCCGGCACGACCCCAGCGGCTTCGCCGACTGGTTCACCCTCGCTCCCTGACTCGCACCCCACCCCCGGAAGGACCCGACATGACCCTCGATCGCGATGCCCTCTTCATCGGCGGCACCTGGGCCAAGCCCGCCACCGACGCCGTCCTGGAGGTGGTCTCGCCGCACTCCGAGGAGGTGGTGGCGCGGGTCCCCGAGGGCTCCACGGCCGACATCGACGCCGCGGTCGCCGCCGCGCGCAGGGCGTTCGACGAGGGCCCGTGGCCGCGGATGAGACCGGCCGAGCGGATCGAGATCGTGCAGACCCTCTCCGGTCTCTACGCCGCCCGGCTCGAGGAGATGGCCACGATCATCTCCACCGAGATGGGCTCGCCGATCTCGTTCAGCTCGCTGGCCCAGGCGCCCGCGCCGTGGATGCAGATCGAGGCCTTCCTCGCGATCGCGCGGGAGTTCCCGTGGGAGGACCGGCGCGCCGGCTCGCTCGGCGGCGACGTCGTCGTACGTCACGAGCCGGTGGGGGTCGTGGCCGCGATCCCGCCGTGGAACGTCCCGCAGTTCACGATCCTGTCGAAGGTGATCCCCGCGCTGCTGACCGGCTGCACGGTCGTCGTGAAGCCGGCCCCGGAGACGCCGCTCGACGCGTACCTGCTGGCCGAGCTGCTGGTCGAGGCCGGCGTCCCCGAGAGCGTGGTCAGCATCGTCGCGGGCGGGCGCGAGGTGGGCGAGCACCTGGTGCGCCACCCGGGCGTCGACAAGGTCGCGTTCACCGGCTCGACCGCCGCGGGCCGCAAGATCGGCGCGATCTGCGGCGAGCAGCTCAAGCGGGTCTCGCTCGAGCTCGGCGGCAAGTCCGCCGCGATCATCCTGGACGACGCCGACGAGGCGGCCGCGATCGAGGGTCTGAAGTTCCTCGGAGTCATGAACTCCGGCCAGGCCTGCGTCGCGCAGACCCGCGTCCTGGTCAGCCGCGAGCGGCACGACGCCTTCGCCGAGGCGCTCGCGTCGGCGATCGGCGCGATGAAGGTCGGCGACCCGCTCGACCCCGCGACCGAGATCGGCCCGATGGTCGCCCAGCGCCAGCAGGAGCGGGTCGAGAAGTACATCGCGCTCGGCCAGGAGGAGGGCGCCCGGCTGCTCACCGGCGGCAACGGCCGCCCCGACGGCCTCGACACCGGCTGGTACGTCCGGCCCACCGTGTTCGCCGGCGTCGACAACCGGATGCGGATCGCCCAGGAGGAGATCTTCGGCCCGGTCCTCTCCGTCATCCCGTACGTCGACGTCGCCGACGCGGTCCGGATCGCCAACGACTCGGAGTACGGGCTCGCCGGCACCGTGTGGACCGCCGACGTGGAGGCCGGTCTCGAGGTCGCCCGCGGCGTCCGCACCGGCACCTACGGCGTCAACACCTACACGATGGACTTCGCGGCGCCCTTCGGCGGCTTCAAGGCCTCCGGCCTGGGCCGCGAGTTCGGCCCCGAGGGGCTGGCGCAGTACACCGAGGCGAAGTCGGTCTACCTGCCGCTCCCGGAGATGTAGCCTCCCTCGGAGGAGGCGCCATGTCCGAGGGGCTCGACCAGCATCCGGTGCTCGACTCCGTCGACGCGCTGACCGCGGGCGCGCGCGACCGCACACCGCTCAGCGGCCCCGGCAAGTCCGGGGCCGCGCTCGAGCGGGTCACCCTCGACGGCACGACGTACGTCGTGAAGTACCTCGACAGCGACGCCGACTGGACGCTGCGCGCGGCCGGCGTGACCGGCAGCCCGACCGTCGAGCTCTGGCGGCGCGGTGTCCTCGCCGACCTGCCCGCCGAGATCGCCCAGCCGATCGTCGCCCTCGCCCACGACCGCGCCCGGCCGACCCTCGCCGCCCTCCTCATGGAGGACGTCGGGCCGTGGCTGATTCCCGCGACCGACGAGCCGATCACGGTCGCCCAGAACGAGCTGTTCGTCGACCACATGGCCGCGCTGCACGTCGCCTTCTGGGAGACCGAGCGCGACGTCGACGTCGTCCCGGCGCGCGAGCGCTACCTCGAGCTCTCCCCGCGGATGGCCGCGGCCGAGGCGGCCCTCGGCTCCGACCACCTGGTGCCACGCCTCGTCGCGCAGGGGTGGCCGCTGCTGGAGTCCGTCGCGCCGCGCGCGGCCGCGGTCGTCGTACCGCTGGTCGAGGAGCCGGCGCCGCTGGTCGCCGCCCTGGCGAGCACGCCGCAGACGTTCATCCACGGCAACTGGAAGCTCGACAACCTCGGCATCGACGCCACCGGTCGCACCATCCTGCTCGACTGGGAGGCGCCGGGCAGGGGCGCCGGTGCCGCCGACCTGGCCTGGTATCTCGCCATCAACTGCCGTCGTCTCCCTGTCAGCAAGGAGGCCACGATCGCGGCCTACCGTGCGGCCCTCGAGCGCCGCGGCATCGACACCGCGCCGTGGTGGGAGCGCCAGCTCGGGCTCGCGCTGGTGGGCGCCCTCGTGCAGTTCGGCTGGGAGAAGGCCCTCGGCGGCTACGACGACGAGCTGGCCTGGTGGGAGGAGCGGGTCGTCGAGGGCGCGCGCCTGCTGGCGTAGAGCCCCAACTTCGGGCATGGCCCCGGGGCCGATCGATGACAGCCTGGTGAGGTTGTCCAGCCCCAGGAGGAGTCATGCGCACCCGCTTCGTTCTCGCCCTCGGCACGCTGGTCGCGGCCGGTCTGGTCCCCGCCGGGACCGCCACGGCCCAACCCATCGACAAGGGCCACTTCCAGGACGCCTTCACCAGCGACGTCTACGACTGCAACGGGACGCTCGCCCAGGACTCGGTCGAGATCTCCGGCAACTTCCTGTTCAACCAGCGCGGCTCGTCGCCGTTCCCCTACTACCGCGAGAGCGTGTCGGGCAGCGTCACGACGACCAACCTCGCCACCGGCGGCACGTTCACCAACGTGTTCAACGCCAACAGCCGCGACCACACCATCACCGACAACGGCGACGGCACGATCACGATCACCACCTTCGCCTCGGGTGGCGGCCGCTACTACGACACCAACGGCAACTTCGTGCTGAAGGACCCCGGGCAGACCCGGTTCGCGATCGACATCGACTACAACGGCACGCCGGGCAACCCGGACGACGACGTCGTGGTGCCGGACTCGTTCCGCATCGTGCGGCCGTCGACGGGCCACAGCGACTTCTCGGGCCGCGACTTCTGCGCCGACCTGGTGCAGTTCACCTCGTAGACGGAGGTAGGGCGGAGGTAGGCGGAGGTAGGCCGAGCCGTCCGGACGGGCGCGACTGTCCGCCTTCTGGTCGTCAATCTCCACCGGATCACGCGCTTGACACGGCGAGGGAGTGTGTAAAGCGGCACATCTGCTACCGAGCGGTAGCCTCCGTGACTCCGCTCACCTACCCTCGTCCCATGAGCGAAGCGATTTCCGGTTCCGGCGCCTCCGGCGGCCCCGTCGTCGAGGGCCCGCACGACCCCGAGCACGACCCCCGGGGCGCCTACGCCCTGGAGCCCGCCTACGTCGCCCGGCTGACCGACCGGATCGTGGCCACCACCGGCGCCACCACCCAGGTCTTCTCGCCGATCGACGGTGCGCCGATCGCCAACATCCCGCAGTCGAGCAGCGACGACGTCGCCGAGGCCTTCCGCCGGGCGCGGGTCGCCCAGGCGGCCTGGGCGCGGGTGTCGATCGACGAGCGGGCGCGCATCCTGCACCGGCTGCACGACCTGGTCCTCGACCGCCAGGGCGAGATCATGGACCTGATCCAGCTCGAGTCCGGCAAGGCCCGCAAGCACGCCTTCGACGAGCCGCTGCACATCGCGCTCACCGCGCGCTACTACGCTCGCACCGCCCACCGGCACCTCGACACCCAGCGCCGCCCGGGCGTCGTCCCGGTGCTCACCCGGGTCGAGCTCAACCGGGTGCCCAAGGGCGTCGTCGGCATCATCTCGCCGTGGAACTACCCGTTCACGATGGCGCTGTGCGACGGCCTGCCCGCCCTGCTCGCCGGCAACGCGGTCGTCACCAAGCCCGACGCGCAGACCATGCTGTCCGCGCTGCTCGGCGCCCAGCTGCTCGAGGAGGCCGGCTTCCCGCGCGACCTGTGGCAGGTCGTCGCCGGGCCGGGGCGTGAGCTCGGCACGCCGATCATCGAGCGCTCCGACTACATCTGCTTCACCGGCTCCACCGCCACCGGCAAGATCATCGCCCAGCAGGCGGCCGAGCGGCTGATCGGCTGCTCGCTCGAGCTCGGCGGCAAGAACCCGATCCTCGTGCTCCGCGACGCCGACATCGAGCGCGCGGCCGAGGGCGCCGTCCGAGCCTGCTTCTCCAACGCCGGCCAGCTGTGCGTCTCGACCGAGCGGATGTTCGTCGCCGACGCCGTCTACGACCGCTTCGTCGAGCGCTTCGTGGCCCGCACCAAGGCGATGAGCCTGGGCGCGACGATGGACTGGGACGCCGACATGGGCACCCTGATCTCCGCCGACCAGCTCGCCACGGTCACCGCCCACGTCGACGACGCCGTCGCCAAGGGCGCCCGGGTGCTCGCCGGCGGCAAGGCTCGGCCGGACCTGGCGCCCTACTACTTCGAGCCGACCATCCTCGAGGGCGTCACGCCCGAGATGACCTGCTTCGGTCACGAGACCTTCGGCCCGGTCGTCTCGATCTACCGCTTCCACGACGAGGCCGACGCGATCGCCCGCGCCAACGACGGCGAGTACGGCCTCAACGGCTCGATCTACACCCGCGACACCGAGCGCGGACGGGCGATCGCCCGCCAGATCAAGTGCGGCACAGTCAACGTCAACGAGGCCTTCGGCGCCACCTTCGCCAGCATCGACGCCCCGATGGGCGGCATGCGCGAGTCCGGCATGGGACGGCGCCAGGGCGGCGAGGGCATCCACCGCTACACCGAGACCCAGTCGGTCGCGACCCAGCGGCTGATCCGGTTCGGCCCGATGCTCGGCATGTCCGACGAGGGCTACGCGAAGTTCATGAGCGCCTCGCTGCGGCTCATGGACAAGCTGGGCCGGGCGTGAGCCGATGACCGACTTCGACTACGACGTCCTCGTCATCGGCTCCGGCTTCGGCGGCTCGGTCACGGCCCTGCGGCTGACCGAGAAGGGCTACCGGGTCGGCGTCCTCGAGGCCGGCGCCCGGTTCACCGACGCCGACTTCGCCGACAACTCGTGGGACCTGAAGAAGTACCTCTACGCCCCGGCCGCCGGCTGCTACGGCATCCAGCGCATCGACATGGTCAAGGACTGCCTGATCCTCGCCGGCGCGGGCGTCGGCGGCGGCTCGCTGGTCTACGCCAACACGCTCTACGAGGCGCTCGAGCCCTTCTACCAGGACCCGTCCTGGGCCCACATCACCGACTGGAAGGCCGAGCTGGCGCCCTACTACGACCAGGCCAAGCGGATGCTGGGCGTGGTCACCTACCCGCGGATGACGCCGTCCGACGAGGTGATGAAGAAGGTCGCCGACGAGATGGGCGTGGGCGACAGCTTCCACCCCACGCCGGTCGGCGTCTTCTTCGGCGGGCCCGAGCAGTCGCCGGGCGCCCAGGTCGACGACCCCTACTTCGGTGGCGTCGGCCCGCGGCGCAACACCTGCATCGACTGCGGCGAGTGCATGACCGGCTGCCGGCACAACGCCAAGAACACGCTGGTCAAGAACTACCTCTACCTCGCCGAGCAGAACGGCGCGGTCGTCCACCCGCTCACCACGGTGACCCGGGTGCGGCCGCTGGCCGGGGGCGGCTACCAGGTCGACGCCCGCTGGACGAAGGCGAAGCTGTCCCGCCGTACGGCGACCCGCACGTTCACCGCCGAGCAGGTGGTCTTCTCGGCCGCCGCGCTCGGCACCCAGAAGCTGCTCCACCGGCTCAAGGCCGAGGGCGACCTGCCCCACGTGTCCGACCGGCTGGGCCACCTGACGCGCACCAACTCCGAGTCGATCCTGGGCGCGATCGCGCCGCAGGGCGCCGACGTCGACTACACCGACGGCGTCGCGATCACCTCCTCGTGGCATCCCGACGAGCACACCCACATCGAGCCGGTGCGCTACGGCAAGGGCAGCAACGCGATGTCGCTGATGCAGACCGTGCTCACCGACGGCGACGGCCCCGACCCGCGCTGGAAGGTGTGGCTCAAGGAGCTGTGGAAGGAGCGCAAGCGCGTCCGCGACCTCTACGACGTCAAGCACTGGTCCGAGCGGGTCGTGATCGCGCTGGTCATGCAGTCGGTCGACAACTCGATCACCACCTTCCCGCGCCGGATCGCCGGGAAGTGGGTGCTCTCGTCGAAGCAGGGCCACGGCGAGCCCAACCCGACGTGGATCCCCGCTGCCAACGACGCCGTACGACGGATGGCCGCGGTGATGGGCGGCGGCACCGCCGGCGGCACCATCGGCGAGCCCTTCAACCGGCCGCTGACCGCCCACTTCATCGGCGGCTGCACGATCGGCGACAGCCCCGAGTCCGGCGTCGTCGACCCCTACCAGCGGGTGTTCGGCCACCCCGGCCTGCACATCGTCGACGGCTCGACCATCTCGGCCAACCTCGGCGTCAACCCGTCGCTGACGATCACCGCCCAGGCCGAGCGGGCGATGGCCTTCTGGCCCAACAAGGGCGAGGCCGACCCGCGGCCGGCGCTCGGGTCGTCGTACCAGCGGATCGAGGCGGTCGCGCCGCACGCGCCCGTCGTCCCGGCGGACGCCCCGGCGGCCCTGCGGCTGCCGATCGTGGGTGTGAGCTGAGGGACGCGTGACGTCTGCTGAGGCGCTCTCCGGGCTCGCCGGGGAGCGCCTCAGAAGTTTTCGCAACTTGTTCGGGACCGGCGTAACCCGCCCCCGACGGCCTCGTTGATCTGAACGAGCCCGGGAATCACGCTCCCTCCCGAAGCCCGGGCTCGGTCCAGGCACTGTCCATCAGCTGCGTGGACAATCAGGGCCCGGCCACCCTCCCTCCCCGGCCGGGCCCTGGTGCGTTTTCGGGGCCGGTCTTCTGCGTCTCACCCGGCAGATGGGTCGTCCTTCGGCCGAAAACGGAGCATTTCTGCCGGGTGAGACCGAGCCCCTGTGGATGACAGCCGACGCTCATCGCTCGTTCGACGCAGGATCGCGTCATGGATGTGCACCAGGTGAGTCGCCGCGGCGTCGTCCTGCCGGTACATCTCGACGCGACCGGGCGAACCGGGCCGACCCCCGGCCAGGCGCGAGGCGGGCGATGGCGAGGTGTCGCGCCCGGCTGGTACGTGCCCGGCGAGGTCGACGGCGCCGTCCTCGATCAGCGCATCGTCGAGGCGCTCGCGGGGGTGCCGTCCTACGCAGCCGTCACGGGCTGGGCGTCGCTCGCCCGGCGCGACGCACGCTGGTTCAAGGGGCTGGCGGCAGACGGACGCACCGTGGTGGACGTGCCGGTGGCCTTGCAGACGCGCGGGGTACGACGGCGGGCGGGCGTCGAGCTCACCGAGGACTGGCTGTTCGACGACGACATCGAGGTGGTCGACGGACTTCCGGTCACCCGCCCGGAGCGGGCGGTCGCCTTCGAGGTGTGCCGCACCCGATCGCTCGCCCCGGCGGTGCGGATGGTCGACCTGGCCTGTGCGGCCGACCTGACCGACCTTGCCACCTTGGACACCTACACCCAGCGGCTGATCGCCCGACCCGGTGTGCCGAGACTGCGCACCGCGCTCGCCTGGGCGGACGAGAACGTGTGGTCGCCGCAGGAGTCGACGATGCGCGTCGTCTGGCGACAGCGGATTCCGCGAGCGCTCCTTGCCAACCGGCCGCTCTTCGATCACGACGGCAGGCATCTGGTCACGCCGGACCTCATCGATCCACTCGCCGGCGTCGTCGGCGAGTACGACGGCGCCGTTCACCTCGGGGACGGCCTCCGTCGTCGCGATCTCGACCGCGACGCCCTCTACCGCGACCTCGGGCTCGAGCTGGTCACGATGATGTCGGCCGGCACCGGCGACGTCCATCACTTCGAACGACGCCTCGCAGCGGCGTACCGGCGAGCGGCGCGGCGCCCGGCGGAGTCCCCCAGGTGGACGCTGCGACAGCCGGCGTGGTGGGTCGATACCTCGACCGTCGCCCGGCGCCGGGCGCTGACGCTGGACCAGCGCGCGACCTGGCTGCGTCGCCTCGCCCTCTGAACGGGTCTGTCCTCCCGCCCGCTCCCTGTCGCACCCGGCAGATCCGTCGTACTTGGCCGGAAAACCCGACAGAAATGCCGGGTGAGGCACAGGAGCGGGAGGAAGCAGCGGCGGGGGCGACGTGGGTTCGGGGGAGCGGCCCGGGGCTGGATACGATTCGCCCATGACGGCGGTGGAGAACCTTCCCGAGCACGACCTGGTCCTGGTCGTGGACTTCGGTGCGCAGTACGCCCAGCTGATCGCCCGTCGGGTGCGCGAGGCGCGGGTCTACTCCGAGATCGTGCCGCACACCATGTCGGTGGCCGAGATGGTCGCCCGCAACCCGAAGGCGATCATCCTCTCCGGCGGCCCGTCGTCGGTCTACGAGGAGGGCGCCCCGGCGGTCGACCCGGCCATCTTCACGGCCGGCCCCGCCGTCTTCGGCATGTGCTACGGCTTCCAGCTGATGGCCGCCCACCTCGGTGGCACGGTGTCGGCGACCGGCGCGCGTGAGTACGGCCGCACCCGGGTCAACGTCCACCACCCCGGCACCCTGCTCAACGGCATCCCGGCCGAGCACAACGTGTGGATGTCGCACGGCGACTCGGTGAGCGCCGGCCCCGAGGGCTTCGCCGTCCTCGCGTCGACCGACGTCACCCCCGTCGCGGCCTTCGAGGACGTCGACCGCGGTCTCGCCGGCGTCCAGTGGCACCCCGAGGTGCTGCACTCCGAGCACGGCCAGCGGGTCCTCGAGCACTTCCTGTGGGACATCGCCGGCTGCCGCCAGACCTGGACCATCGGCAATATCGCCGAGGAGCAGATCGCCCGCATCCGCGAGCAGATCGGCCCCGACGGTCGCGCCATCTGCGGCCTGTCCGGCGGCGTCGACTCCGCGGTCGCCGCGGCGATCGTGCAGAAGGCGATCGGCGACCGGCTGACCTGCGTCTACGTCGACCACGGCCTGATGCGCAAGGGCGAGACCGAGCAGATCGAGCGCGATTTCGTCGCCGCGACCGGCGCCAAGCTGGTCATCGTCGACGCCGAGAAGCAGTTCCTCGACGCGCTCGCCGGCACCAGCGAGCCGGAGGCCAAGCGCAAGATCATCGGCCGCGAGTTCATCCGCGCCTTCGAGGGCGCCGAGCTCGAGGTCGTCAAGGACGCCCCCGAGGGCGCAGAAGTCGGCTTCCTCGTCCAGGGCACGCTCTACCCCGACATCGTCGAGTCCGGCCACGGCGCCGGCACCTCGACCATCAAGTCCCACCACAACGTCGGTGGCCTGCCCGAGGACCTCGAGTTCGAGCTCGTCGAGCCGCTGCGCGAGCTGTTCAAGGACGAGGTCCGCGCCGTCGGCGCCCAGCTCGGCCTGCCCAGCGTCATCGTCCAGCGCCAGCCCTTCCCCGGCCCCGGCCTCGGCATCCGGATCATCGGCGAAGTCACCCGCGAGCGCCTCGACATCCTGCGCGAGGCCGACGCCATCGCCCGCGAGGAGATGACCGCCGCCGGCCTCGACGGCGACATCTGGCAGATGCCCGTCGTCCTGCTCGCCGACGTCCGTTCGGTCGGCGTCCAGGGTGACCACCGCACCTACGGCCACCCCGTCGTGCTGCGCCCGGTGACCTCCGAGGACGCCATGACGGCCGACTGGGCCCGCCTCCCGTACGACGTGCTGGAGCGGATCTCGACCCGGATCACCAACGAGGTGGCCGAGGTCAACCGGGTCACCGTCGACATCACCTCGAAGCCGCCGGGCACCATCGAGTGGGAGTGAACGGGGGCTGACGCCCGCGTTTCTACCCCGCCCCGAGACCGTCGTACGTACCATGGCGGCTGGGGAGGGGCCCGTCGTGCTGCCGCAACGCAGGGCGGTGGTCTTGGGGAGCGAGGTTTGCCATGGCGTCGAGTGCTGCGCAGACGATCTCTGCGGAGCAGGTGGCGCGCGCCCTCGCCCAGGGCGACGTGGTCGTCCACTACCAGCCCTGCTACGACCTGCGCACCGGCGAGATGGTGGCCGTCGAGGCGCTCGCGCGGCTGCGCAACCGCGACACCGGCGAGCTGATCCCGCCGAGCGTCTTCCTCGACGTGCTCGAGGAGAGCGGGCTGATCGTCCACCTCGACGAGATGGTGCTCGCGGCGGCGGCCGACCAGGTGGCGCGGTGGCGTGAGCTGCCGGCGGGACGGCGGCTGTGCCTGGCGGTCAACCTGTCGCCGGCCGACCTCGACGACCCGCTGCTGCCGACCCGGTTCCGGGACGCGACGGAGTCGGCTGGGCTGCCGCTCGACGCGGTGATCGTCGAGCTGACCGAGACGCTGCTCTCGCGCACCGGGCAGGGGCACGAGCAGGTGCTGGCCGATCTCTCGGCGCTCGGCTGCAATGTCACCCTCGATGACTTCGGCACCGGCAACGCGAGCTTCGACTATCTGCGCCGGTTCGACGTGCAGGGCGTCAAGATCGACCGCTCGTTCGTGCAGTTCCTCGGGGGCGGCGGGCCACACGAGCGGATGTCGGAGTCGCTGGTCCGGTTCTGCCTCTCGCTCGGGGTCCACGTCGTCGCCGAGGGCATCGAGCGGCCGCGGCACATCACCGCGCTGCGCCGGCTCGGCTGCCCGTTCGGGCAGGGCTTCTTGATGAGCCGGCCGCTCGACGCGGAGGCGGTCGAGACGCTGCTGCGTGACGAGGTGGTCCCGCCCGCCCTCGCCTACGCCGCCGACCCGGTCGTGCTGCCCGCGCTCGCCACCGACCCGGAGGCGACGCGGGCGCCGGCGCGCGAGAGCGTCGTCCCGCGGGTCCTGGCCGGACTGGTCAGCCTGGTCCTCGTCCTGGTCGCCGTCCTCGCGCTCGAGGGCCGGGCCGACACCGACGCCTCCCTCACCGGCGCCGCCGAGAACCGGCTCGCCGCCATCGACACGCTCGCCGCCCGCGGGGTCGACTCGCGGCTGGCCGCGCTGCGCGACGTGGTGACGACCTTCAGCCGCAGCCAGTCGGTACGGCGCGCGGTGGTCACCCGCGACCGCGAGCGGATGGTCCTCGCGCTCGAGACGCTGACGTCGTCGACGACCGGAGCCTTCAACACCTCGCTCTACGACGCGAGCGGCACCATGCTCGAGCTGTCGCCGCCGCAGAGCCATCCCGACGTGATCGGCCGCAACTTCTCCTTCCGCGAGTGGTACCGCCCCGCCGGCCGGTCCGCCTCGGCCTATGTCTCCCAGGCCTACCAGCTGATGACCGCCGACAAGACCTGGGCGATCGCCGTCGCCGCGGCGATCCGCGACCGTGACGGCACCATCCGCGGCTATGTCGTCGCGACCGTCGCGCTGTCCGGCATCCAGGCCGAGATGAAGGCCCTCTTCCGCCAGTACGGCGTCTCGGTCAAGGTCGCCGACCGGCACGGGACGACGCTCGCCGACTCCAGCGGCCGGGTCGGCACGCCGAGCGACGACCCGCGGCTCACCGGTCACGTCGTGACCACCGACGGCGAGGCGGAGGGAGAGCGCGACGGACGGCTGTGGGCGGTCGCCGAGGTGTCGTCGATCGGCGGCTGGCTGCTCGTCGAGCAGGACCGTGACGCGGCGGTCGGCAACGGCGGTGGCGGCAACGACCCGGTGATGACCGGCCTGCTGCTCGGCACCGGGTTCGTGGTCGTGCTGCTGTGGCTGGGCACCGACCGGCGCCGGCGCCGGCTCAAGGCCGACCTGCGCAGATCGAACGCCTGGCTCACCTCGATCCTCGGCGCCACGCCGACGCCGGTGCTGGTCAGCGACGCCGACGACAAGGTGCGCCGGGCCAACCCGGCGGCCGCCGCGCTGCTCGGCGTCCCCGTCGACTCGCTGCCCGGCCAGAGCGTCAGCAGCTGGCTGTCGACCCGCGACCATCCGGCGAGCGACGGGGGAGCGTTCACGGCGACGGTCGTGACCCGCGCGGGCGACGTACGGCTGGTCGAGGCGCGGGTCCGCGAGCTCACCGGGCCCAAGGGCGAGCCGATGCGCCTGCACTCGCTGATCGACGTCACGCCGCACCGCCAGGAGCAGGACCGGCTGCGCGCCCAGAGCCGGATCGATCCGCTCACGGGCGTCGCCAACCGGATCGCCCTGCAGGAGGCGCTCGCCGCCGCGCTCGCGCCGGGGCGGCCGCCGTTCGCGCTGGTGATGATGGACCTCGACGGCTTCAAGTCGGTCAACGACGAGCTCGGCCATGCAGCGGGCGACAGCGTCCTGTGCGCGGTCGCCGACGTCCTCGCCGCGGCCGTGCAGCCGGCCGACACCGTGGCGCGGGTCGGCGGCGACGAGTTCGTGCTCGTCGTCCGCCTCGACACCACCGCCCACAGCCACCTGGTCGTCGCCGAGCGGCTCCGCGCGCGCGTCCAGGACGCCCTCGACGCACACCCGTTCGCGCTCCAGGTGGGCGTGGGCGTGAGCGTCGGATCGGTCCTCGTCGGGGCCGACGGGACGGGCGCCGACGAGCTGCTCCGGCTCGCCGACGTCCGCATGTACGACGCCAAGCGGCGCCGCCGTCGCTGACCGCCCCCGGCGTAGAATTTCGGCATCGCCCGGTGTAGCCCGGCCGTTCGGGTACCTCCCGGGACGAGCAGGAGGTGCGCCATGGGTGGAGCAGGTCTGCCGTGGATGGTCTTCGGAGGAGTGGCCGTCGTCCTGGCGTGCGCCGGCGTCCTCCTGATGGTGCCGTGGGTCAAGGCCGAGATGAGGCGCGAGGACGAGCTCGCCAGTCGCGACCGTGACGTGCTGGCCTACGAGGTGCCCGACGGGCAGGACCCGTCGGCGATCCTGGTGGCGCTGAAGGCGGCCGGGATCGAGGCGGCGCCGGCTCTGCGGCACGGTCGTCGGCTGGTGCTGATCGACGAGCGCGGCCAGCGCGACTCGGTGCTGCGCCGGCGCGCCCGCCGGGTGATCGCGCGGGCGCCGCTGAACACGCTGGGTGACCCGGCACCGGTGCACGAGGTGTGGTTCGTCGACGAGCCGCGGACGCGTCCGCAGGGCGCCGCCTGACCCGGCTGGGGGAGGAGCCGTCCTGCCCTGACCGGGACTTATGGGAGTTGTCCTTTACTTTCGGGTCGCTGAGCCGATACGGCCCGCGTGACGACGATGCTCGAGCGCACCGCCCCCGTGCGCGAACGCCCCGCCCCTTCCCCTGTCCCTCCGTCCGCACCGGTGAGTGCGCCCGGCCGGCGGCAGGACTCCCACCGACCGCCGCTGCGCCGCCGGATCACCCTCGTCCAGAAGCTCTGGGCGATGGTCGGTCTCGGCGTGGTCGTGCTGCTGGTCGTCGCCGTGGCCGCCGCGATGCAGGTCTCCGACGTCGTCCACCACGCGGGTGCCAACCGGACGGGCGCGGCGGTCTCGAGCAAGCTCAACGCCGGCTACCAGGAGTGGCTGCTGCAGCGCGCCAAGACCGGTGAGTACGTCGCGACGGTGGCCACCGGCGCGAGCGAGGACGCCGCCGACAAGGTGTACGCGGCCGCGGAGGGCCACTACGACACGGCGCTGGAGAAGTACCGCCAGGGGCTCGAGCTCGACGACCAGGACGTCGCCGGCAAGTACCTCGGCGAGCTGGTCGACCGGACCAAGGAGTACCACTCCTACCTGGAGAGGATCCGTACCGCCGCTCAGGCGGGCGACGTCGACAAGATGGTCGCGCTGATGCTCAAGGCCGAGGCCGACCCGGCCACGGCGATCGACACCTTCTACAACGAGGCCGACGACTTCACCGACGCCAGTGTCGCGTCGCAGGTCGACGACGTCGAGGGCGCGGCCGGCGTGCTGCGGACCCTGATGCTCGTGGTCGCCTTCCTCGGCCTGCTGATGTTCGTGCTGGCCGGGTGGGCCGTCGTCCGGTCGATCGCGGCGCCGTTGCGCAAGGTCGTCACCTCCCTCGCGGCGATCGCCGCGGGTGACCGCAGTCAGCGGGTCCAGCACCCGAACGACGACGAGATCGGCGCGATCGCGGTCGCCGTCGACCACGTCATCGAGGCGCTGGACGCCGCCGACGCCGCGACCCGCCAGGCCGAGGCCGAGCGGATCGCACGCGCCGAGGACGAGAAGCGCGCCCTCGAGGAGCGCACCCGGATGGAGCGCGAGGCGGCGGAGGCCGAGTCGCGGCGCGAGGAGGAGCGGCGCGCGGCGCAGCAGGCCGAGGAGCAGCGCGAGCGCGAGATCGCCGACGAGCGGGCCGCCCAGGAGCGGGCCCGGCTCGAGGAGGAGGCGGCGCGGTCGCGTGCCGCGGCCGAGGCTGCTGCCGAGACGGCGGCGCGCGTCGAGGTGGTCAAGGACTACCTGGCGACCGTGTCGCGCGGCGACCTGACTCGTGAGCTCGCGCTGTCGGGCGACGACAACGTGGGCGCGATGGCCGAGTCGGTCCGCGCGCTGGTGACCTCGCTGCGCAGCAGCATGACGCGGATCGGTGAGACGGCCTCGTCGGTCGCGGCCGCCTCGGAGGAGCTCACCGCGGTGAGCGCCGACATGGGCCGCAGCGCCGACGACGCGTCGGGCCGGATGGGCAGCGTGTCCGCCGCCGCGGCCCAGGTCTCCGGCAGTGTCCAGACGGTGGCGAGCGCCGCCGAGGAGATGAGTGCCAGCATCGCCGAGATCGCGCGCAGCGCGTCCCGGGCGTCGACCGTCGCGGCCGAGGCCGTCGAGCGGGCGCGGACGGCGACCGGCACCGTCGAGGCGCTCGGGACGTCGTCGGTCGAGATCGGCCAGGTCATCAAGGTGATCACCTCGATCGCCCAGCAGACCAACCTGCTCGCGCTCAACGCGACCATCGAGGCCGCGCGTGCCGGCGAGGCCGGCAAGGGCTTCGCCGTCGTGGCGAACGAGGTCCGCGACCTCGCCGCGGCGACCGCGACCGCCACGGACGAGATCGGGCAGCTGATCGAGGCGATCCAGCGCGACAGCGCCGGCGCCGCGGCGGCCCTGACCGAGGTGGGCGAGGTGATCGTGACGATCAACGAGATCCAGGCGACCATCGCCGCCGCGGTGGAGGAACAGACCGCCACGACGAACGAGATCTCGCGGTCGGTGACCGAGGCGGCCAGTGGCACCAACGGCATCGCCGCCGACGCGGCTGTCGCCGCCGAGGCCGCCGCGTCGACCCAGGTGGGTGCTGACGGGACCTCCGGCGCGGCGTCCTCGCTGGCCGAGCTGGCGGCCGAGCTGGACGGCCTGGTGCGTCAGTTCACCTGCTGAGCGCCTGATCACCGCCGAAAAATGAGCCTACGGGGCTCCAGCCGCTCGGCTGGAGCCCCGTAGGCCTTGCTCAGGTGAAGATGCTCACGCCTCCCGGTCCGACGAGCAGGCCGACCACGATCAGCACGATCCCCCACAGCAACTGGCCTCGGAACAGGCTCACGATCCCGGCGACGACCAGGATGACGGCCAAGATCCACAAGATGAATGCCACGATGCTCCTCCTTCTTCATGCCTCTCGGCTTTGGTCGAGAGGTACCCCAGGTCCGCAGGATCAGCCCTCCATGTCCTGATCCTCCGGTTCCTCCTCGTCCGGTACGACGTGCATCGCGGCCTCCTCCGCGCTCGCGGCGGCGCCGTCGATGCCGACGTCCTGGGCGACCAGGTCCGGTTCGACGTCCTCGCCGGCGCCGGCGTCCGGCTCGACCAGACGCCCGGAGCGGGCGTCGCCGACCTCGTCGGTGCGCTCGTCGGCGTCGTGCGGCAGGCCGTCGTCGTCCGCCGCATCGGGATCGTCGGGATCGGCGCCGGTGGACTGGTCGGGGACCTCCTCGGCGAGCCGGTCCTCCAGCGGTCGCGGGTGCGCCTGCTCCCACGGGGTGTTGCCGTAGCCCTGGGCCGCGGAGTACTTCTCCGGCGGTGAGTAGCCGCGGTCGAGCTCGTCGTCGAGCTCGGGGTCGGCGAGCGTGTCCTCGGGCTGGAGCTGGTCCTCGTCGTCGACGCTGTAGCCCTCGTAGTCTTCCGGGTCGTGGGTGCTCATCGACTCGCGGTACCCGGGGGCTCGTGTGCCTACCCGGGCCCGCCCGCGCCGGTCCGGGGTCTCGGGTCAGAGCGCGTCGGTGGCCCCGGAGGTCAGCGGCTCCGTCGCACCGGTGCCCGGCTCGATGGCGACCAGGCCGCGGCCGGTGGCCGAGCTGACGAGCCGCCCGTCGGCGAGCCAGATCAGGCCGAGCTCGGTCTCGCCGCTCTGGCTGAGATTGCGACCGGCGTCGGGGTCGGCGGACCCGAGCGGCGCGACCACGACGTCGGCGTTGCCCTGGACGCCGGCGACATAGGCGACGTCGTCGCCGTCCGGGGAGAGCGCGGGGGAGCGCGCGTGGCCGGCGGTCACGGTCCGCGAGATCTCGGTGAGGTCGGTGGCGTCGAGCGTGACGACGGTGTCGTCGGTCGAGCCGGAGAGCACGTAGGCGAGCCGGGCGCCGTCGGCGGACCAGGTGGGGTCGCGCTCGTCGGCGGACCCGGCGGCGACCGGCCGCGCGACGGTGGCGCCCAGGTCGCGCAGGACGACGTCCTGGCCGCCGGCGGTCGCGACGACATAGGCGACCGCCCGCCCGTCGGGCGCGATGGCCGGTGAGCGGGGATCGCGCCCCACGTCGAGGACCTGCGGTGTGCCGTGGCCGTGGTCGACCACGATCCGGCGGCCGTCGCCGTCGGTGCGGACGTAGGCGACCGTGCGGCCGTCGGCCGACACGCTCGGCTCGCTCGCGCTGCCCTCGCTGGCGACGAGCCGGCTGCGGCCGGTGGACAGGTCGAGGACGCGGACGGTGGACGTCGCTCCGGTGCGGGTGGCGTAGGCGACGAAGCCGGTCGGCGCGGGCGGGGGAGCATCGGTGGGGACGGTCGGGCCGGTCGGGCCGGTCGATGCCGCGGTCGGCGGGGAGGTGGTCGGCGACGTCGGGCCGGGGCCGGCCTCGGGGTCGGGGTCGGGGTCGCCGGAGCCTCCGAGCCAGAGCGCGGTGACGGCGCCGGCGAGAAGGAGCAGCCCGACCAGGCCGGCGAGCAGCGAGCGCCCACGGCGCCGGCGCACGGGTGCCGGCTCGGGACCGGGCTCGGGCTCCGGTACGGGGACGACGGTCCTCGGCGTCGGTCGGGTCACCGGCGCGGGCGGCGGTGCGGGCGGTGGGGGCGGCGGAGGTGACGGCGCCGGTTCGTCGACCGGGCGGTCGACGACCACGAGCTCCTCGGGGACCAGTCCGCGCGCGAACCCGAGGGTCGCGACGGCCCAGCGCGCCCGGTCACGGTCCGCGCCGGTCTGGGTCACGAGCAGGTCGGTGGCCGCGGTGATCGCGGCGGCCGGGGCGGCGTGGTCGGCGAGCAGTCCGGCGAGGCGCGGCAGGGCGCCGTACCGGACCGTGTCGACGAGCAGGCGCAGCTCGGCCGGCGTCGCGTCGCCCTCACCGACGACGTCCTCGAGCACACCGCGGAGGTCGTCGGCGTCCTCGAGCCAGCCGGGCCCGTGGACGCCGACCAGCTCGCGCAGCGTCCGGTGCAGCACGGCGCCTAGCCGGCGCTCTCGGTCGAGCCGAGGTCGGCGCCCTTGCCGGCGCCGACGAGCTGCAGGTCGCCGAAGCCGACGGTGCCGCTGCCCGAGACGTCGCTCAGCTCGATGCTCAGCCGCAGCCCACCGGAGACGTCCACGTCGAGGTGCAACGGCTTCTTGCCGAAGTCGATCACCTGGTTGAGCTTGGACGTGCCGTCGACCTTGATCTGGACCCGCATCCGGGTGCCGCTGTCGGAGGTGTCGGTGAAGCCGACGATGCCGGTGAGCCGGCTCCAGTCCCGGCCGAGGTCGAACTCGAAGACGCAGTTGTCGCCCTCGGGCTGCGCATAGCTGCCGTCGTAGGGGTCGCCGTCGATGAAGGTCTCACCGGCGTCGCCGTTGCAGTAGGTGCCGTTGAGGTCCTCGGTGAGGTAGACCGACTTCGTGCTCGGCGTCCGTGCGACCTTGACGACGATCTCGGACGTCGCCTCCTGGCCCGCGGACGGCGTCGAGGACAGCACCTCGCCGTCGGCCTTCTCGGCGTCGGGGACGGCCTCCTCGGTGAAGGTGATCCCGCGCTCCTCGGCCCAGGCCTGGACGTCGGAGACCTGCTGGCCCGCGAAGTCGGGGACCGGGCCCACCGGCCCGGCGATCTTGAGCGTGATCGTGCCGGTGATCGCGTTGCCGGCGCCCGGCACCGAGCCGACGACCAGGCCGGGATCGAGCAGGCTCTCCTGGGCGGCGGTGACGATGTCGGCGTCGTCGACGCCGAGGTCGAGCAGCTGGGCGCGCGCCTCGTCCTCGGTCAGGCCGCTGAGGTCGGGCATCGTCCCGACGCTCTCGGTCGTCGAAGGCGACGCGGCGGTGGAGCTGCTGGGCAAGGTGTCGGCGCTCGCCTTCTCGGACTTGTCGCCCCCACCGCACCCGGCGGTCAGGGCGGCGAGGACGGCGATGCCGGCGATGCCAGCAAAGGCGCGGACGGTACGGCGATGACGCATGACTGTGTCTCCCCCCATGGATGACAACCGGAGCGCGCCGAGCATAGGGCCGGCGCGCGAGGTCCGCGCCCCGAATCCGGCAATGCCAGGTAAAGCCTCACACGTCCGCGGCGGGGACGGCGACGTGGTTGACCCCGAGCGGGAGCACGTCGGCGCCGGCGGGCTCCTTCGCGGCCGTGAGCGGCCCCCCGGCGGCGGCGTCGGCGGCGTCGGCGGCGTCGGCGGCGTCGGCGGCGTCGAGGGCGTCGGCGGGTGCGACGGCGCCCTGCTGGCGGCGCATGACCCGGTTGAGCCACCCGTCGGTCTCGCTACCGAGCACGACCTTGGGCTTGATGAACACGCTGCGCTCGCCGCTCGACAGCTTGCCGCGGCGCTCGCGCACGAGCATCTGCGCCACGGCCTTGCCCTGCTCGCGGACCTGGATGTCGATGGTCACGTCGGCCGCGTGCATGTCGAGGACGGGGACGTTGCCCCACTCGTCGGCCGCGGCGTTGCAGCCGATGATCGTGACCCGGCTGCGCAGCTCGGGGCTCTGCGAGATGCAGAGCAGGTGCAGGGCGAGGGCGTTCTCGTCGTCGGCGCAGTAGACGGCGCACTCCCCGGGCTGCCGGCGGATCCACGCCAGCGTCTCGGCGCAGCGCACCGGATCGGGCGCCCAGTCGGACAGTGTCATCAGGTGCAGTTGGGCGGCGTGGCCGGCGACCAGCAGCGGGTAGACGACATTGCGGCTGCGCTCCTCGCCCGGCCAGCTGCCCGTGGGGCCGACCCAGAGCAGCGCCGAGCGCTGCCGGTCGGCGGCGAGCCAGGGCTGCAGCCAGCCGGCGATCTCGGTGCCGGTGGCGCTGTACTTCGCGGACACGAACCGCGGCGGCTCGACGTTGATCCGCCGGAACACGCTGTTGGGCGGCTTGCTGTCGACAGCCACCATGAAGCATCCGCTGCGGGTCACCGCCGCCATCGCGTGCCAGAGGTCGTCCTCGTCGCCGGCCGGCAGGATGACGACGGCGTCGACCGCGTTGATGATCGCCGACTGCAGCTGCCGGATCTGCCACTGGACGGCGTTGTCGTGGTCGCCCGGCACCAGGATCTCGGTCTCCCACTCCGCACGGTCGTTGCGCAGGCTCTTGACGATGCTCGACGCGATGCCCTGCCCGAAGTGGTGCGTCCGGTAGTCGATGATGCACACCTTGCGCGGACGCGAGGAGCGGTTGCGGATCTCCAGGCCCAGCGGCAGCAGCAGCGCCAGGAACAGCCCCACGATGCTGAGATTGGTGCCGAGGTTGACGCCGGCGAGCGCGAGCGCGCTGAACAGGATCAGCGAGAGCCCCGCCGACCCGGCGAACACCACGGTCATCGGGAGCCGGATCTCACGCACGCTGCTTCGGGTCATCGGACGCCGCCTTCCTCGTGGAGCGGCACGAGGATAGGGGCCGGACGGGTCCGCCGCGAGCGGATCCGGCAACGCTTTACCCTGCGCCCGACGGGCGTCCGGCGGCCGGCCGCGGGTCAGCGCGCGGGCGGCACGCCGTACAGGGTGGTGCGCTCGCGGACCGGACGGTCGATGCCGGCGCCGATCTCCTCGAGCTCGGCGACGGTCTTGGCGGAGCCGTGCTCGGAGCCGGCCATCCGGGAGATGGTCTCCTCCATGAGGGTGCCGCCGAGGTCGTTGGCGCCGGCGTTGAGCATGGCGCGGGTGCCGTCGATGCCGAGCTTGACCCAGGAGGTCTGGATGTTGTCGATGCGGCCGTGGAGCAGGATCCGGGCCATCGCGTGGACGGCGAGGTTGTCGCGCAGGGTCGGGCCGGGGCGGGCCACGCCGGCCAGGTAGATCGGCGCGGACGTGTGCACGAACGGCAGGGGAACGAACTCGGTGAACCCGCTGTCGCCGTTCGCGCGGGCGGTGTCCTGGATGCCCTTGAGGACGTTGAGGTGACCGACCCAGTGGCGTGGGTTGTCGACGTGGCCGTACATCATCGTGCTCGTGGTCGGCAGGCCGATCCGGTGGGCGGTGGAGACGATCTCGATCCAGGTCCGGGCGGGGAGCTTGCCCTTGGTGAGCACCCAGCGGACCTCGTCGTCGAGGATCTCCGCGGCGGTGCCGGGCAGGGAGCCGAGGCCGGACTCGCGGGCCTTGATCAGGAAGTCCTCGATCGACAGGCCGGTGCGGGCGGTGCCGTTGACGACCTCCATCGGGGAGAAGGCGTGGACGTGCATGTCCGGCACCCGCTGCTTGACGGCGGCGGCGATGTCGAAGTACGCCGACGCGGGGAGCTCGGGGTCGATGCCGCCCTGCATGCAGACCTCGGTCGCGCCGAGGTCCCAGGCCTCCTGGGCGCGGTCGGCGACCTCGGCGTAGGACAGGGAGTAGGCGTCGGCGTCGGTACGACGCTGCGCGAACGCGCAGAACCGGCAGCCGACGTAGCAGACGTTGGTGAAGTTGATGTTCCGGTTGACGACGTAGGTGACGTCGTCGCCGACCGCCTGCTTGCGCAGCTCGTCGGCGAGCCGCACCACCTCGCGGAGCAGGTCGCCCTCGGCGGTCATCAGGGTGAGCGCGTGCTCGTCGGACAGGTCGACCAGGCCGGTTGCGGCGGCTGCCTCGGCGGCGCGCAGGGCGTCGCCGCCCTCGGCGTGCAGGACGGCGGGGGCGGCGTCGATCTGGGAGGTGATCTGCGCGGCCTCGCCGACGGCGGCCCAGTCGCCGTAGACCGAGCCGAAGTCGCTGCGGCGGTCGTCGGTGCGGCCCTCGGTGTCGACGGCGGCGTGGAGGTCGGTGCGTCCGCGGCCATGAACGGCGTCGAAGCCGCCGTCGGGCTCCTGCCACGGCAGCCCGGTGGGCCGGACCTCGGGGATCGCGAGGCCGTCCGGGCCCGCGAGGGCGGCGACGTGGGCGTGCAGGCGCGGGTCGATCCACGCCTCACCACGCTCGAGCGAGCCGCGGACGTACTCCGGGTGCACGGTCAGCCGCGCCCGCAGCTCGAAGCCGCAGGCCGCGGTGATCGAGCGGAGTCGGTCGAGCGAGGGCCAGGGCCGCTCGGGGTTGACGTGGTCGGGCGTGAGCGGGGAGACGCCGCCCCAGTCGTCGACGCCGGCGTCGAGCAGGGCGCGGCACTCCTCTGCGCCGACTGAGTGGTCGACCAGGTTGGGCGGGGCCTGGATCCGGGCCTTCGGGCCGAGGACGAGGCGGGTGACCGCGATCGCCGCGCGGTACTCGGCCAGGTCGAGGTCGTCGACGTGGCGCATCGCGGTGTCGGGCTTGGCGCGGAAGTTCTGGACGATGACCTCCTGGACGGCGCCGTAGGCGCGGGAGGTCGCCCGCAGCGCGAAGATCGCCTCCGCGCGCTCCTCGAGGGTCTCGCCGATGCCGACCAGGAGGCCGGTGGTGAACGGGATGCCGAGCCGGCCGGCGTCCTCGAGGACCCGGAGCCGGACCTCGGGGTCCTTGTCGGGCGAGCCGTAGTGGGCCAGGCCCTTGGTCTCGTACAGCCGCCGGGAGGTTGTCTCGAGCATCATCCCCATCGACGGCGAGACCGGCTTGAGCCGGTTGAGCTCCTCCCACGACATCACGCCGGGGTTGAGGTGGGGCAGCAGCCCGGTCTCCTCGAGCACCCGGATCGCCATCGCCCGGATGTAGGCCAGCGTCGAGTCGTAGCCCTGCTCGTCGAGCCACTCCTGCGCCTCGGGCCACCGGTCCTCGGGGCGGTCGCCTAGGGTGAACAGCGCCTCCAGGCAGCCGAGCTCGGCGCCCTGGCGGGCGATGTCGAGGATCTCGTCCGGCGACAGGTACGGCGACCAATCAGCACGGCCCTCCCGCGCCGCCTGCCTGCGCCCACTTTGAGGTGTCTCGACGAAGGTGCAGTAGTGGCACCGGTCGCGGCACAGCTTGGTGATCGGGATGAACACCTTGGGGGAGTAGGTCACCAGCCCCCGGCCGTCGACCTCGCGGCCGGCGGCGACCAGCCCGGCGTCGCGGACCTTGGCCGCCGCCGCGGTCAGCCGGTCCAGCTCCTCGCCGGTCGCGGCGAGCAGCGCTGCCGCCTCGGCCACGTCGAGCGCGGCTCCGCGCTCCGCGCGCGCCAGGGCGCGTCGTACCTGCTGGGGCGTCGGGGGCGTGGGGGTCGGCTCGGACATCGGCACAAGGCTAACGCCTGCAGGGTTGAGGTAGAACAAGTTCTACTCACTCATCGGACGTCCGTCCATCAGGACCCGAACGATCCGGGCGGGGATCAGTTGGGGATCCGGGCCTTCAGTGAGCCGACCCGCGCCACGAAGGCGCCGTGGTAGGACCCGGGGAAGGTCCACGTGACGACCGTCCCGCGACCGCCGGGGACGGCGGAGACGGTGTCGGTGCAGCTGCCGCTGGTCGACAGGCAGCTGCCGCCGTTGCTCGTGTACGTCGCCCGCACCTGCGCGAAGTCGCGGAAGCCCTCGTAGTGCAGCTGGAAGGCGGAGCAGCCCGCCTCGCGGGTGCACTTAGCGCGCGTCCACCAGATCCGCTTCGGCTTGGCCTCGCCGCAGAACTGCGCCTCGGCGTGGGCGGTCGAGCCCCACGGGTACGTCGCCACGGTCTGCGCCTGCAGGCACCCGCGCCTGCCGCCCTCCTCGGTGTCGACCTCGGCCGTGGTGCCGGCGAGGGCCGTCCAGGCGCCGTCGCCGCCGGTGTTGAGCGTGAGCTCGCCCGGCCCGTCGGCCGGCGCCGGCTTGAGCACGAACTTCACTGAGCGGTAGCCGCTCGCCACCCGTGCGCCCGGCGGCGCCGGCTGCTTCAGGTAGCACTTGTCGAGCGCCTTCACGGCGTCGTCGCGGTCGGCGTCGTCGTACTTCTCGCCGTCGGCCAGCGGCAGCGCCTGCTGCGCGAAGAAGGCGCCGATCGTGGCGCTGCCGATGTCGTCGAGACAGGAGGTGTCGTCGATCTTCCACTCCTTGCCGACCCGGTCGGCCCAGTCGTCGGCGCAGTCGAGGATGCCCGCGTAGAAGGCCGTGGCGTCGGCGGCCCGCCACTGCGCGGTGTAGGACCACGCGTCGCCCTCGTGGGAGACGATCCCGCGCTTCTCGAGGCCGCCGGAGCGGTGCTCGCGGACCAGGTCGTCGGCCGCGCAGCCGACCTGGTCGTCGTCGGCCCAGGCGGGGGTGTCGACACCGTCGGCGATGGCCTGGGCGGCGTCCTCGTCGGCCGCGCTGAGCGGGCCGAAGCCGAGCCGGCCGGTGGCGTAGAGCCAGCCGCCGACGGCCAGGCCGGCGACCAGGACGAGGGCGAGGGCGCCGGCCACGATCAGCCCGGTACGACGCCGGCGCGGCGGCGGCGGGAACGCCGGCGGCCCCCAGCCGGGCGGCGGGCCCTGCGGGGGTCCGGGCGGGCCGGGCCGCGGGGGCGGGCTCGGCGGGCGCCAGGCAGGCGGCGGTCCCAGTGTCGGCGGCTGGCTCACGTCGTACCCCTCTGCTCCTGCGGGCGGCCGGGTCGGCCCGCAGGAGCATCGTAGGCAGCGTGCGCCCTGCTCAAACCCCGGCCGGCACGCGGTCGGCCTCGGGTGCCTCGGGCGCGGCGGTGTCCGTGCTGCCGGGGCCGCGGTCGAGGCGGCTCGGCCACCAGATCTTGCCGCCCAGGTCGAGGTTGAGCGCGGTGACCAGGACCGAGCGGACGATCATCGTGTCGAGCAGGACGCCGAGCGCGATCGTCGTGCCGAGCTGCAGGGTGAACACCAGTGGCATCGTCGCCAGCGCCGCGAAGGTGGCGGCGAGGACGAATCCGGCCGAGGTGATCACGCCGCCTGTCGAGGAGAGCGCGATCAGGCTGCCGCGGCGGGTGCCGTGGACGAGCGCCTCCTCGCGGACCCGGGTCATCAAGAAGATGTTGTAGTCGATGCCCAGGGCGACCAGGAAGACGAACGCCATCAGCGGATAGCCCGAGTCGGTGTGGTGGTGGCCGTAGATGAAGTCGAACACCAGCCCCGAGAGGCCGAAGGCCGCGGCGAACGACAGGATCACGGTCCCGATCAGCAGCAGCGGGGCCAGGAGCGCCCGGAGCAGCAGCATCAGGATCAGGAACACCGCCACCAGGACGATCGGCACGATCACCTTGCTGTCACGCGAGTTGGCGTGCTCGACGTCGAGCGTCAGCGCCGACGATCCGGTGACCTTGGCATCGGCGCCCGGCACCGCGTGGACGGCGTCCCGCATCGACCGGACGGCGTCGAACGCCTCGGTGCTCAGCGGGTCGGGGTTCGTCGGGTTGGCCGTGATGAGGGCGAGGTCGCCCACGACGAACGGGTCGGACGGGTCGGCGGCGCCGTCGACGCCGCTCATCGCCTGCCGGACGGCGTCGGCCTGGTCGGCCTTGGTGACGACCTGGATCGGCGAGGTGGCGTCGACCAGCCCGTGCTCCTGCATGACCTTCTGGCCGGTGACCGAGTCGACCTTCTTGGTGTAGGTGTCGTCGCTCGCCAGGCCCGCGGTGTCGAGCCGCAGCGCGCCCAGGCAGAGCAGGAGCAGCACGCCGCCGGTGACCAGCCAGACCGCACGGGGACGGCGGGAGACGGTGTCGCCGACCTTGGCCCAGAAGCCCGCGGCGGTCGGCTCGGACGAGCCGTAGGTCGGCCGCTGCGGCCAGAAGATCCAGCGTCCGCAGATCACCAGCAGTGCCGGCAGCAGCGTCATCATCACGACGGACGTGACCGCGACGCCGATCGCGTTGGCCGGGCCCAGGCCCGCCGTCGAGTTGAGCTCGGCGAACAGCAGGCAGAGCAGGCCGACCACGACCGTGGCCGAGCTGGCGAAGATCGCCGGCGCCGCGCGGTGCAGCGCGAACGCCATCGCCTCGTGGCGGTTCTCGTGGCGGCGCAGCTCCTCGCGGTAGCGGGCGATGAGCAGCAGCGCGTAGTCGGTGCCGGCGCCGATCACCAGCACGGTGAGGATGAACTGGGTCTGCCCGTTGACGGTCAGGCCGGCGTACTTGGCGAGCAGGTAGAGCAGGCCCATC
This sequence comes from Nocardioides ginsengisoli, assembly GCF_039537225.1. Taxonomy (NCBI): domain Bacteria; kingdom Bacillati; phylum Actinomycetota; class Actinomycetes; order Propionibacteriales; family Nocardioidaceae; genus Nocardioides; species Nocardioides ginsengisoli. The sequence goes on along the minus strand of NZ_BAABAC010000025.1, from coordinate 42,943 downwards.
GAGATGCCGAGACTGACCGCGGCGCAGAAGATGGGCAGCAGCCACAGGATCGGGCTGCGATAGGTGAACAGCAGGATCAGGATCACCACGCCGAGCGTGATGAACAGCAGCTTGCCGTCGAAGGAGGTGAAGATCGACGCCTGGTCGGCGATGCTTCCGCCGAAGCCGGCGACGTAGACCTGCACGCCGTCGATGGCGCTCAGCTTTCGGATGTCCTTCGCGGTCTTCGGCAGCTCGTACCAGAGCTTGTCGCCGAAGTTCTGGGTCAGCTCGACCTTCGCGACCGTGCCGTCGCTCGACACGAACGGGCCGAGCGCCTTGGCCGCGTCGGGGCTCTGGGCGGCGATGCCGGCGGCGATCGCGGGCGTGATCACCGCGGGCAACTGGTCGTTGCCGCGCTTGACGACGCCGCGGACCTTCGCGATCTCGGCGCCCTGACTGTTGATGGCCGCGAGGTCGGCGTCGGTGAGGCCGCCCTTGCGGTAGTAGACGACGGTGGTGGTGACGTCCTGGGTGTCCTGGATCTTCTCCAGCTCCTTGAACGCCTTGGTCGACTCCGCGCTGGCCGGGAGCCAGGACGACGCCTCGTTGTCCTGGACGTCGGTCAGCTTGCCGGCGAAGCCGCCGAGTCCACCCGCCGCCACCAAGACGACGAGCAGGACGATCCATTTCGTGACGGGGCCGGTCAGCTTGCCGGCGATCTGACGGTGCATGGCTCTCACTCTTCACTCGGGCCGGGGGCGGTGGCATCGGGATTCCTCCGGGTCCGACCCTGAGATCGCCCCTGATTCATCGCCGCACGGGAACTTTCGCCCGTACGACGAACGAACCCGCGCTCCTTCGACACCGGACGGCCCCAGGATGTGACATCCCGGGGCCGTCGAGCGAGCGGCTATCGCGCCGAATGCGACCACATATCGGTGAAATATATCGGTGAAATATATCGGTGAAAATATCGGTGAAAATATCGGGGAGAGTCGGAGTCAGAGGCCGAGGAAGCGGCCGATGATCTCCTTCTGGATCTCGGTGGTGCCGCCGTAGATCGTCTGGATCCGGGTGTCGGCGTAGGCCTTCGCGATCGGGTACTCCAGCATGTAGCCGTAGCCGCCGTGCATCTGCAGGCCCTGGTCGACGATCTTCTTCTGCAGCTCGGTCGTCCACCACTTCGCCATCGACGCGAGCGAGGTGTCGACCTGGCCGGCGTTGAGCATCTCGACGCAGTGGTTGACGAAGGTCCGGGCGACGTACGCCTCGGTCGCCATCTCGGCGAGCACGAACCGGGTGTTCTGGAACTTGCCGATCGGCTTGCCGAAGGCCTCGCGGGTCTTGACGTAGTCGAGGGTCAGGTCGAGCACGTGCTCGATCGCCGCGATCGCGATGGTGGCGATCGAGACCCGCTCCTGGGGGAGGTTCTGCATCAGGTAGATGAAGCCCTGCCCCTCCTCGCCGAGCAGGTTGGCCTTCGGCACGACGACGTTGTCGAAGCTCAGCTCGGCGGTGTCCTGCGCCTTGAGGCCGAGCTTGTCGAGGTTGCGGCCGCGGGTGAAGCCCTCCATGCCGCTCTCGACGACCAACAGGCTGATGCCGTGGGCGCCCGCGTCGGCGTTGGTGCGGGCCACGACGATGACCAGGTCGGCGTGGATGCCGTTGGTGATGAAGGTCTTCGAGCCGTTGAGGACGTAGTGGTCGCCCTTGTCGACGGCGGTCGTCCGGATGCCCTGCAGGTCGGAGCCGGCGCCCGGCTCGGTCATCGCGATCGCGGTGACCAGGTCGCCGGAGACGGTGCCGGGCAGCCAGCGCGCCTTCTGCTCGTCGTTGGCGAGGGCGACCAGGTAGGGCACGGTGATGTCGTTGTGCAGCGCGAAGCCGAGGCCGCTCGCGCCGACGCGGGCGATCTCCTCGGTGAGGACCATGTTGTAGCGGAAGTCGCGGATGCCGGGGCCGTCGTACTCCTCGGGTACGTCGAACCCGAGCAGCCCCGTGCGACCGGCCTTGCGCCAGATCTCGCGGTCGACCATGCCGTCCTTCTCCCACTGCTCGTGGTGCGGCACGACCTCCCGCTCGAGGAAGGTCCGCGCCGTGGCGCGGAAGTCCTCGTGCTCGGTCTCGAGAATGCTGGGACGCTCGGGCATCAGCTCACCCACTCCTTGATCTGTGCGATGGTCGCGGCGGGATCGTCCGACGCGGGGGTCACGGAAAGATTGGTCACGCCGGACTCGCGGAAGGCCGCGATCCGCTCCTGGACGTACGACGCCGGGCCGACCAGGTTGCCCGCCTCCAGCCACTCGAGCGGGACCAGCGCCTCGGCCTCCTTCTTCTTGCCGGAGAGGTAGAGGTCCTGGATCTCCTTGGCCTCCTTCTCGAAGCCGTACTCGCAGGCCAGCTGGTTGTAGAAGTTCTTGTCGCGCGCGCCCATGCCGCCGACGTAGAGGGCGTAGATCGGGCGCATGAAGTCGAGCAGCGCCTTGGTCTCGGGGCCCTCGCCGATGGCGACCATGCCGCCGGCCGAGATCTGCAGCGGGCCGAGGTCGGCCGAGCGCTTCGCGGCGCCGCGGGCCAGGGCGTCGCCCCAGACCTCCTTCGCCTTCTCGGGGTAGTAGAGGAAGGGCAGCCAGCCGTCGGCGACCTCGGCGGTCATCGCGACGTTCTTGTCGCCGAGGGCCGCGACCCAGATCGGCAGGTCGGCGCGCTCGGGGCGGTTGAGCAGCTTGAGCGGCTTGCCGAGGCCGAGCCCCTGGCCCGCGGGCAGCGGGACCTGGATGGTCTTGCCCTGGAAGTCGAGGCGCTCGCCGCGCAGGCCCATCCGGAGCACCTCGATCAGCTCACGGGTGCGGGTCAGCGGGCGGTCGTAGGGGACGCCGTGGAAGCCCTCGATCACCTGCGGCCCGGAGGCGCCGAGGCCGAGCACCGCACGGCCTGCGGAGACGTTGTCGAGGCCGGCGGCGGTCTGCAGCAGGGCGCCCGGCGTGCGGGAGTAGATGTTGAGGATCCCGGCGCCGATCTCGACCGTCTCGGTCTTGGCGGCGAGGTAGCCCATCAGGGTCGGGGCGTCGAAGCCGTACGGCTCCGCCACCCAGACGGTGTCGAGCCCGGCCTTCTCCAGCGCGACGACCTGGTCGGCCGACTCGCGCGGGTTGCCCGCGTAGACGAGGGGCATCGAGAGCTTCATGGCAGTCCCTTCTGGCCCGAGCGGGCCGGTGCGACGGGGTGGCAGGGGCGGTGCCCTGCGCAGCAGCGCAACTGTGACAGTAATACTGTCACAATGTCCATGGTGGACGCCCGTGAGACGGCCCGAGACCCCGACCGGGGTGATCGTGATAGGAGGTGTCCGTGACTTCTGACCCCACCACCACCGAGCCCGCCCGCTACACCGTCGCCGTCATCGGCGGCACGGGCCCCCAGGGCAAGGGCCTCGGCTACCGCTTCGCCCGCCACGGGCACGACATCGTGCTCGGCTCGCGCGCGGCCGAGAAGGCCGAGGCCGTCGCCGCCGAGGTGACCGAGCGCCTGGCCTCCGTCCCCGGTGCCGGCAAGGCCACCGGCGCGGCCAACGCCGACGCGATCGCGGCCGCCGACGTCGTCCTGCTGGCCGTGCCGTACGACGGCCACGACGAGCTGGTCGCCTCCCTCGCCGAGGGTGGCGCGCTCGACGGCAAGACCGTCATCTCGTGCGTCAACCCGCTCGCCTTCGACAAGCGCGGCGCCCACGGCCGCGTCATCAACGGCGGCGAGGGCTCGGCCGCCGAGTCGGCCGCCGAGCTGGTGCCCGGCGCGACCATCGTCGGCGCCTTCCACAATGTCGCCGCGCCCGCGCTCTGGGGCGACGACGAGTTCCTCGACGAGGACGTCATCGTCGTCGGCGACTCGGTCGAGGGCAAGCAGGTCGCGATCGACCTCGCCGCGTCCGTCACCGGCCGCCCGGGCGTCGACGGCGGCAAGCTGCGGCTCGCGCGGGTGCTCGAGCCGTTCACCGCGGTGCTGATCTCGATCAACCGCAAGTACAAGACCCACTCGGGCATCCGGGTGACCGGGCTCGGGGGGCACTGAGCGTCGTCCCCGAGCGGGCTTGTAACTCGGTGTTACAACATCTACCACGGTGCTGTGACGTGTCACAGCGCCGTGGTAGATCCACGGACACCGAGTTACATGGTCAGCCGGCCAGCCCCTCGACCACCTCGGCCCCGGGCGCCAGCGCGAACAGGTCCCCGGGCACGAGGAGCTTGGAGCGGCGCAGCCCCGAGCCGATCACGGCCAGCTCCATCTCCGGCACCCGCGCGTCGACCAGCAGCCGCCAGCCCGCCGGCAGGCCGACGGGCGTGATGCCGCCGTACTCCATGCCGGACTCGGCCACCGCCCGCTCCAGCGGCAGGAACGACGGCTTGCGGACGTCGAGCAGCCGCTTCACCGTGTGATTGACGTCGGCGCGGGTGTCGGCGCGCACCAGGCAGGCGGCGATCCGCTCGTCGCCCTCGCGCTTGCCCGCGATCAGCACGCAGTTGGCGCCGGCGGCCATCGGGACGTCGTACGCCGCGCTCATCGCGGCCGTGTCGGCGAGCTCGGGGTCGATCTCGACGACCGCGATCCGCTCCGCGCCCGGCCAGCGCGACAACGCCGCCGCGACGGGCGCGGCGACGAGGTCGGGGTGCTCCACGGCGGGGAGCGAGGTGAGGCCGGTCAGCGCGGGGAGCGTCACTGCCACCCCTGCATCCGCTTGTCGTGATTCCAGGGCTGCTGGTCCCAGGGCTGCTGGTCCCACGGCTGCCGGCTCCACGCCTGGTGGTCCCAGGGCTGGTCCCCGTCCTGCTCGTCGTACCGGCGCCCGCGCAGGAGTGAGGCGATCACGCCCACGGCGCCGCCGACCAGCCACGGCAGCGGCAGGATCCAGCGCGCGTTGTCCAGCTGGACGGTGTCGCTGGACAGCAGCGCCCACACCACGACCAGTCCGGAGAGGGCGACGCCCATCACCAGGTGGCCGGTGTTGACGGGGTGGATGCCGCTGCGGCGCCGCGGGGGCGGAGGCTGCTCGGCGAAGGCCGTGGTGTCGTCGAAGGTGCTCATGCTGCGCTCCGGAACTCGATCTGGCCGAGCTTCATGTCGGCGTCGATGGTCAGGGTCGGGTCGGTGGGGGAGGAGCCGTAGCTGCCATGGGCGGTGCGGTCGCCGCGGTTCTTGCCGAACATCAGGATCTCGCCGGCGTCGACGTCGCCCGTGACCTGCACGTTGAGGCCCTCCTTGGGGACGATCACCTCGATGTGGCCCACGTCGAGGTCGAGGGTGAGGGTGCGGTCGTTCAGGTCGGGCAGGTCCTTGATGCCGCGCAGGTCGATGACGATCTCACCCACCCCGAGCTCGTAGGACGGCAGCAGCTGCGAGGCGTGCTCGAGCGTCGGCTTGGTCTGCCCGATGTCGGTGTTGTCGGCGACCGACGTGATCGCCGTGGCACCGGCCGCGAGCAGGCCGATGAGGATCAGGCCGCCGGCCCGGCCGTAGAAGGCACCGACGAGGAGCATCACGCCGACGACGCCGAGGACGGTCGCAGGGTAGGCCGACGGGATGACCCGGACGCCGGCCAGGTCGAGGGTGGCGAGCGTGCCGACGCCGAGCACGGCCAGGGCGAACGCGAACGGGAAGAGCAGCGGGCCGCGGCGGCGCGGGTCGCGCGGACGGCGGTACGCCGGCGGCGTGCTGCGGTAGGCCGAGTAGGTGACCGGCTCGCCAGACTCAGGCGCGCCGGATGCCGGTGGCGGGGGTGGGGGCGTGCGCAGCCACGGGTGCGGTGGACCGCCGGGCTTGATGGCGTTCTTGCCGGCGAGGACGAGGATCACGATCCCGCCGATCGCGAGCATCGGCCACGGGAAGCCCGGTCCGCCGACGGTGTCGCCGATGACCGAGGCGATGGCGACCACGCCGCCGATGATCAGCGCCGCGGTGCGGATGCCCTCGTCGACGCGGATCACCGTGTCCTCGGTGCCCTCCTCGGGCACGAAGAGCCAGCACACGGCGTACAGGATGAGTCCGCCGCCGCCGAAGAAGGTCAGGATCACGAACGCGATGCGCACCAGCAGCGGGTCGATGTCGAGGTGGCGCGCGATGCCGGCGGCGACACCGGCGACCTTGCGGTCGTCGCGGCTGCGGCGCAGTCGTGCGAGGTCGCGGACCTCGTCACGGGTCACGCGGGGGCCGGAGTCACGCGGCTCGGGCTGCTCGGTGTCGGTCGGTGCGTTCATGTCCTCAAGCCTGGTGGGTGGCGGTCGTCCGGACCATCGGGGACAGCCCTGATCCTGCCGCATCCCCCGGGGGTGAGCATCAGGGTCGGCTCAGGGTCCTTCCCCCTGCTGACGCGCGGGGCCCTGTGTGACGATGGATCCATCATGACCAGCACTGCGACCCTGTCGGCTCCACCGGCGCCGCCCCGCGACGTACGGCGGGCCTGGCGCGACCTGCGCGAGCCGATGATCGGCGGCGTCGCGTCCGGTCTGGCCGCCCACCTCGGCGTGCCGGTGCTCGCCGTCCGGGCCGCCTTCGTGATCGCCACGGTCGTCGGCGGCTCCGGGATCATGGCGTACGCCGCCCTGTGGGTGATGCTGCCCGCCGGGCCGCCGCCGGAGTACCTCGCGCCCGGCCTCGAGAGCGCCCTGCGCGGCGGCCGTCGTCCCGGGCGCCGGGGCCGGCGACTGTCCGACGTCGGCCCGGTGATCACGCTGGGCGTGCTCGGCATCGGCGCGGTCTTCATGATCGAGGCGCTGCTCGGCACCGGCTGGTGGCTCTGGCCGGTCGGCATCGCCGTGGTCGGCGTCGCGCTGATCTGGCGCCAGGCCGACGAGGTGCAGCGCGAGCGCTGGCTCGACGCCACCGGGCGCGTCGACCCGGTCCGGCTGGTGGTCGGCCGCGGCGGCTGGGCGGCCTGGGCGCGCATCGGCGCGGGCGTCCTCCTCATCGTGGTGGCGCTGGTGCTGTTCACGCTGCGCGACGGCTCGCTCTCGGTGGCCCGCGACGCGACGCTGGCGATCCTGCTGGCCTGCGGTGGCATCGCGATCGTGGTCGGGCCCTTCGTCTACCGGCTGATGTCCGACCTCAGCGACGAGCGCGCCGAGCGGGTGCGCACCCAGGAGCGCGCCGACGTCGCCGCCCACCTGCACGACTCGGTGCTGCAGACCCTCGCCCTGATCCAGAAGAACCCCGGCGACGCCGCCCGCCTCGCCCGCGCCCAGGAGCGCGACCTGCGGGCCTGGCTCTACGCCGGCGAGTCGCTCGACGAGGCGACCGTCGCCAGCGCGCTGCGCGCCGCGGCCGCCGAGATCGAGGACGCCTACGGCATCACCGTCGACGTCGTCGCCGTGGGCGACTGCGACTACGGCGAGCACGCCCGCCCGATCGTCCAGGCCGCGCGGGAGGCGACGACCAACGCCGCCAAGCACGCCGGCGTCCCGCGGGTCGACGTCTACGCCGAGATCACGCCCGCCGGCATCGACGTCTTCGTCCGCGACCGCGGCGTCGGCTTCGACCCGGACGCCACCCCGGAGGACCGGCTCGGCGTACGGCGCAGCATCATCGACCGCATGGAGCGTCACGGCGGACGGGCCGAGATCCGGTCCGCGCCGGGGGAGGGCACCGAGGTGCGCCTGCACCTCGACCACCATGCCGACCACCGTTCCGACCATCATGCCGACCAGACCGTGAAGGAGACCCATGAGTGAGCCGGTGCGCGTGGTCGTCGTCGACGACCACGCGATGTTCCGACGGGGCGTCAGCGCCGAGCTGGGGACGACGGGCGCGGGCCGGGTCGCCGTGGTGGCCGAGGCCGCCGACGTCGACGAGGCCGTCGCCGCGGTCGTCGCGCACCGGCCCGACGTCGTCCTCCTCGACGTGCACCTGCCCGGGGGCGGCGGCGTCGAGGTGATCCGCCGCGTCAACGACTCCGACGTCCGCTTCCTCGCGCTCTCGGTCTCCGACGCCGCCGAGGACGTCATCGGCACCATCCGCGGCGGCGCCCGCGGCTATGTCACCAAGACCATCACCGGCCCCGAGCTCGTCGACGCGATCGCCCGGGTCGCCGACGGCGACGCCGTCTTCTCCCCGCGCCTGGCCGGCTTCGTCCTCGACGCCTTCGCCGGCGCCGGGCTCTCCGCCGACCTCGCCAGCGTCGACGAGGACCTCGACCGGCTCACCGAGCGCGAGCGCGAGGTGATGCGCCTGATCGCCCGCGGCTACTCCTACAAGGAGGTCGCCAAGGAGCTCTTCATCTCCATCAAGACCGTCGAGACGCACATGTCGTCGGTGCTGCGCAAGCTGCAGCTGTCCTCGCGTCACGAGCTGACCCGATGGGCCTCGGACCGGCGGCTGCTGTGAGGCCGGTCGCCGCGCTGCTCGCGGCGACGCTGGTTCCGGCGATGCTGCTCGCCGGGTGTGGGCAGACGGCGGCGCCGAGCGGGCAGCCGGCGCCCGCGCCCGTCTCGAGCTCGCCGGCGCCCAGTACGCCGGCCCCGCCGCCGAGCAGCAGCCCTGCCACGAGCACGTCGAGCCCGAGCACGTCGACCCCGAGCGCGCCGGCGAGCGACGGCCCGTCGTACTCGGCGTGGCAGCTCGGCGTGCACGTGCTGCCCCGGACGGCCCAGGGCTTCGGCGAGATCCTGCCGACCCCCAAGGCGCTGCGCGTGCGGCGCTACCCGACGACCGACCGGCTCCCGCCGCCCGCCGACGGCCGGTTCCACTCCAGCATCGGGCCGGTGACCGCCGCGATCCGGCAGCGGATGGGAGAGTCCTGGTCACCCGCGTGCCCGGTCGGGCTGGCCGATCTGGCCTATGTCACCGTCTCCTTCCGGGGCTTCGACGGCAAGGCCCACACCGGCGAGCTGGTGCTCGCGCGCAGCCGGGCGGCCGACGTGGTGTCGGTGTTCCGTGCGCTCTTCGCGGCCGACTACCCGATCGAGGAGATGCGGCTGCCGACGACCGCCGACCTCGAGGCGCCGCCCACCGGCGACGGCAACGACACCGCCGCGCTGGTCTGTCGCGCGACGCGGGGGACGACGGCGTGGTCGGCGCACGCCTACGGGCTGGCGATCGACGTCAACCCGTTCCTCAACCCCTATCACAAGGGCGACCTGGTGCTGCCCGAGCGCGCGTCGGCGTACCTCGACCGGACGCGCACCCAGCCCGGGATCATCCACCCCGGCGACCTGATCGTGCGCGAGTTCGCGCGGATCGGCTGGAGCTGGGGCGGCGCGTGGACGTCGCTGCAGGACTACCAGCACTTCACCGCCACCGGACGCTGACCGCTAGGGTGCGGGCCATGGAGACCCTGCGCCTGATCCTGCTCATCCTCCACATCCTGGGCTTCTCGGCCCTGATCGGCGGCCTGCTCGCGCAGATCGGCCCGGGGGAGAAGAAGGTCACCGGCGTGATGCGCGACGGCGTGGGGACGGCGTTCCTCGCGGGCCTGCTGCTCGTCGGCGTCCTCGAGGGCACCGACGGCGTCACCGTCAACCACGCCAAGATCGCGGTCAAGCTCGTGATCGGCCTCGTCCTGCTGGTCCTGGTGATGGCCAACCTGCGCAAGCCGAAGATCCCCAACGGGCTGTGGGCGGGCCTGCTCGCGCTGTCCGTGGCCGAGGTCTGCATCGCCGTCCTGTGGTCGCCCGTCCACAGCTGATCGTCGCCGGCTGACCGCGCCGAGAGGTACGGCGTCGGTGCGACGCCGTACCCTGGACGGAGCATGACTACGACGCCCACGGCACTCACCGCAGAGACGCTCCTCGAGGGGCTCAACGACCCGCAACAGCAGGCAGTCCGGCACGAGGGCGTCCCGCTCCTCGTGGTGGCCGGCGCCGGCTCCGGCAAGACCCGGGTGCTCACCCGGCGGATCGCGTGGTTGATCGCGGTCCGCAAGGCCCACCCGGGCTCGATCCTCGCGATCACCTTCACCAACAAGGCCGCGGCCGAGATGAAGGAGCGGGTCAGCGAGCTGGTCGGCAACCGGGCGCGGATGATGTGGGTCAGCACCTTCCACTCCTCGTGCGTGCGGATCCTGCGCAAGGAGGTCGAGCACCTCGGCTACGAGCGGCTGAAGTCGAACTTCTCGATCTACGACGCCCAGGACCAGAAGCGGCTCATCCAGCTGGTCTGCAGCGACATGGAGCTCGACCCGCGCCGCTTCCAGCCGGGGCCGATCCTGCACTGGATCAGCAACCACAAGAACGAGCTCCGCGGCCCCGACGAGGTCGCCGCCGAGGCGCGCAACTCGATCGACGAGACCTACGCCGCGGCGTACAAGTCCTATCAGCGGCGGCTGCGCGAGGCCAACGCCGTCGACTTCGACGACCTGATCATGGAGACGGTCCGGCTGTTCCAGCTGAAGCCGGAGATCCGCGAGACCTACCGGCGGCGGTTCCGGCACATCCTGGTCGACGAGTACCAGGACACCAACCACGCGCAGTACGCGCTCATCCACCAGCTCTGCGGCCAGGACCTCGAGGAGCACGACCCGACGACGCTCGACGGGCTGCCGGCCGACCGGGTGCCGCCCGCCGAGCTGATGGTGGTCGGTGACGCCGACCAGTCGATCTACGCCTTCCGCGGCGCCGACATCCGCAACATCATGGACTTCGAGAAGGACTTCCCGGACGCCCGGACGATCCTGCTCGAGCAGAACTACCGCTCGACCCAGACCATCCTCACCGCCGCCAACGCGGTCATCGAGCGCAACGAGGGGCGCAAGCCGAAGCGGCTGTGGTCCGACGCCGGCGACGGCGAGAAGATCGTCGGCTACGTCGCCGACACCGAGCACGACGAGGCGCGCTTCGTCTCCACCGAGATCGACGCGCTGACCGACCAGGGGCTCAAGCCCTCCGACGTCGCCGTCTTCTACCGGACCAACGCGCAGTCGCGGGTGTTCGAGGAGATCTTCATCCGCACCGGCCTGCCCTACAAGGTCGTCGGCGGTGTCCGCTTCTACGAGCGGCGCGAGATCCGTGACGCGCTCGCCTACCTGCGGATGCTGGTCAACCCCGACGACCAGGTGTCGCTGCGCCGGATCCTCAACACCCCCAAGCGCGGCATCGGCGACCGCGCCGTCCTCGCGATCACGATGTTCGCCGACCGCGAGCGGATCACCTTCTGGGAGGCGCTGCAGCGCGCCGCCGAGGCGCCCGGTCTGGCCACGCGCAGCCAGACCAATATCGAGGGCTTCGTCGCCATGGTCGTCGAGCTGCAGCAGATGGTCGCGGCCGGTGAGCGGCCCGACGTCGTCCTGGAGACGGTGCTCGACCGCTCCGGCTACCTCGCCAGCCTCGAGGGATCCGACGACCCGCAGGACGCCACCCGCGTCGAGAACCTGGGCGAGCTCGTCGCCGTCGCGCGCGAGTTCGCCGAGGACCCCGTCGCCGCGCCGTCCGCCGACCCCGCCGACGTCGACGCCGGCCTGGTCGAGCCCGGCCTCGCCGACTTCCTCGAGCGGGTCGCCCTCGTCGCCGACTCCGACCAGATCCCCGACGCGCCCGCCGATGACGCAGCCGACCCCGACGCGCCCGAGGACCAGGGCGTGGTCACGTTGATGACGCTGCACACGGCCAAGGGCCTGGAGTTCCCGGTCGTCTTCCTCACCGGCCTCGAGGACGGCGTCTTCCCGCACTCCCGTGCGCTCGGCGACAAGCCCGAGCTCGAGGAGGAGCGGCGCCTGGCCTACGTCGGCATCACCCGCGCCCGCCAGCGCCTCTACATCTCGCGCGCCGTCGTCCGCTCGGCCTGGGGCGCACCCGCCCACAACCCGGGCTCGCGCTTCCTCGGCGAGCTCCCCATCGACCTCGTCGACTGGCGCCGTACCGAGGCCGACCAGACCCGCTGGACCCGGCCGTCGTACGGCTCCTCGGACGACTACTCCGGCAACCGCCTCGGCGCCCCCAACGCCGCCGGCCGCCGCAACTTCAGCTCCGCCGCCGCGCGCGCCGACGCCGCCGCCAAGTCGAAGCCGTCGCGTCCGATTCCCGTGCTCGCACCGGGCGACAAGGTCACGCACGACTCGTTCGGGCTGGGCACCGTCGTCGCGGTCGAGGGGGCCGCGGAGAAGTCGGTCGCGTCGATCGACTTCGGGTCGGACGGGGTGAAGCGGCTGCTGCTGCGGTATGCGCCGGTGGAGAAGCTGTAGCCGCGTCGTACCGGACGTATCGGTCGCGGAACAGCCGACATCGCGACCGAGACGTCCGGTACGACGGTGCCGCGGGGTCGGGAGGCTCGGGAGTGACTACGGCGTGACGCCGTGCTGCCGGAGGGCAGCGTCGGGGTCGACCGGGTCGCCGCCGCCGGGGCGGACCTCGACGTGCAGGTGCGGGCCGGTGACGTGGCCGGTGCCGCCGACGTAGCCGATCAGGTCGCCGGCGCGGACCTTGTCGCCCACCGAGACGTTGAAGGCGCTCTGGTGGCAGAACCACAGCTCGGTGCCGTCGTCGAGGGTGAGCACGGTCTTGTTGCCGTAGGCGCCGTCGAAGCTGGCGGAGGTGACCACGCCGTTGGTGATGGCGTGGATCGGGGTGCCGGTGGGGGCCGCGAAGTCGAGACCGGTGTGGTAGTGCGACCACAGGCCGTACTCGCCGAAGCGCGCGGTGAGGTGGTAGGCGCCCGGGGCGATGGGGAGGACCCACCGGTTGAGGGCGATCTCGGCGGCTTCCTTCTCGGCGGCCTGCGCGAGGTTGCCGAGGGCGCTGGTGCGCTCGGCGGCGGACCGCTCGGCCTCGGCGACGAGGTCGGTGCCGGCGGCCTGGGCGAGGGTGTCGCGGTCGGAGTCGCGGCTCACGGTCTCGCCGCGGGTGCCGACGGAGGCGTTGCCGAACGAGCCGGTCAGCGCGTTGGCGGCGGTGACGTGGTCGGACGCCGACGCGAGCTGCGGGTCGGCCGAGGTGACGACGCCGGTGACGGCGATCGCGAGGGTCGCGACGCCGGCGGCGACGGGCAGGGTCGGGAGGCCGCGGAAGAGCGGGCCGCGGGAGCCGGCGTGCTTGACGGCGCGGCGCTTGCCACCGCCGGCCGGTACGGCGCGCAGCCCGGCCGAGGAGTCGGTCAGCAGGTCGGGCGCGGGGATGTCGCGCAGCGCGGGCAGCTCGACCGTCGGCGCGCGGTCGACGACCGGAGCGGTCACGACCGGGGCGATCACGACGGGAGCCTCGACGGTGGGCGCCTCGAAGGCGGGAGCCGTGGGGATCTCGGGGGAGGCGGCTGGGCGGGCGGCTCGCTTGCCGACGTACGACGACGTGGTGGCGGGGGCTTCGGTCTCGACCCGCTGGGCGACCCGCTTGCCGACGTAGGCGGAGCCCGAGTCAGGGGTCGTCGTGGCGGGTCGCGGCGCGCGGTGATCCGCTCGGTGGCTACCCATCGACTGCTGACTCTCCTTGGGGGGACGATTCGTGCAGGCCCGTTTCGCCCGCACCTTCTCGTCCGAGGCGCCCGAGTGGCTCCGACCGAGGTGGCCGCCGGATGGCGACCGGGTGAAACATGCGTAAGGACCATAGCCGATGCCCGGACCGCCCCGAAATCGACCGTCCCGCCTGATGAGGACGGCCGGCCGGCAGATGCGGGCGGCCAGGCGGGTGCCGCACTGACCCGCGACGGCGCGTGACGCCTGTCACGAAGTCGCCTCCGGTCTCGTCCTACTGGTGGGTCAGGACTATCGTGCCCGGGGGTGTGCCGCTGTGCGCACCGAACCTCTGACCCAGATGTGAGGACGTATCAGTGGACCTGATGGAGTACCAAGCGAAGGAGCTCTTCGCGAAGCATGGTGTCGCCACCACGCTCGGCACGGTCGTCGAGACGGCCGAAGAGGCCAAGGCCGCGGCGGAGCAGATCGGCGGCGTGACCGTGATCAAGGCTCAGGTCAAGGCCGGCGGCCGTGGCAAGGCCGGCGGCGTGAAGCTCGCGAAGACGCCCGACGAGGCGTTCGAGCACGCGTCGAACATCCTCGGCATGGAGATCAAGGGCCTCACGGTCAACCGCGTCCTGGTGACGCCGGCGACCCCGCCGGAGGAGGAGTACTACTTCTCCTTCCTGCTGGACCGCTCCAACCGCCAGTACCTCTGCATCGCGTCGGTCGAGGGTGGTGTCGAGATCGAGGAGGTCGCGAAGACCAACCCCGACGCCGTCAAGCAGATCGGCATCGACCCCGGCAAGGGCGTCGACGCCGCGAAGGCCCGTGAGATCGCCACCGAGGCGAAGTTCCCCGAGGCCGTCTTCGAGCAGGCCGTCGAGATGATCGAGGCCCTCTACAAGGTCTTCGTCGAGGAGGACGCGACCCTCGTCGAGGTCAACCCGCTCGCCCGCCTCGCCGGCGACAAGCTCGAGGCGCTCGACGGCAAGGTGTCGCTCGACGACAACGCCTCCGAGGTCCGCCACCCCGACCACGAGGAGTTCGAGATCCGTGAGGAGGCCGACCCGCTCGAGGCGAAGGCCAAGGACCTCGGTCTCAACTACGTCAAGCTCGACGGCCAGGTCGGCATCATCGGCAACGGCGCGGGTCTCGTCATGAGCACCCTCGACGTCGTCGCGTACGCCGGTGAGAACCACGGCGGCGTCAAGCCCGCCAACTTCCTCGACATCGGTGGCGGCGCCAACGCGCAGGTCATGGCCAACGGCCTCGACGTGATCCTGAACGACGAGCAGGTCAAGTCCGTGTTCGTCAACGTCTTCGGCGGCATCACCGCGTGCGACGAGGTCGCCAACGGCATCAAGGGCGCGCTCGAGCTGCTCGGCGACAAGGCCACCAAGCCGCTCGTCGTCCGCCTCGACGGCAACAACGTCGAGCAGGGCCGCGCGATCCTCAACGAGCTGAACCACCCGCTCGTGACGCAGGTCGACACCATGGACGGCGCGGCCGACAAGGCCGCCGAGCTGGCGAACGCCTGAGATAGAGAGCGATAGAACAATGAGCATCTACCTCAACAAGGACAGCAAGATCATCGTCCAGGGCATCACCGGCGGCATGGGTGCCAAGCACACCGCCCTGATGCTCGACTCGGGCGCCCAGATCGTCGGTGGCGTCAACGCCCGCAAGGCCGGCACCACCGTGACCCACAAGGACGCCGCGGGCGCCGACGTGGAGCTCCCGGTCTTCGGCACCGTCGCGGAGGCGATCAAGGAGACCGGCGCCAACGTGTCCGTGCTCTTCGTCCCGCCGGCGTTCACCAAGGACGCCGCGATCGAGGCCATCGACGCCGAGATGCCGCTGATCGTGGTCATCACCGAGGGTGTGCCGGTCCAGGACACCGCCGAGGTGTGGTCCTACCTGCAGGGCAAGTCCACCCGGATGATCGGCCCCAACTGCCCCGGCATCATCACGCCGGGCGAGTCGCTGGCCGGCATCACGCCGCACACCATCGCGGGCAAGGGCCCGGTCGGTCTCGTGTCGAAGTCGGGCACGCTGACCTACCAGATGATGTACGAGCTGCGTGACTTCGGCTTCTCGACCGCCATCGGCATCGGCGGCGACCCGATCGTCGGCACCACGCACATCGACGCGCTCCAGGCCTTCGAGGAGGACCCGGAGACCTCGGTGATCGTGATGATCGGCGAGATCGGCGGCGACGCCGAGGAGCGGGCGGCCGACTACATCAAGGCCAACATCACCAAGCCGGTCGTCGGCTACGTCGCGGGCTTCACCGCCCCCGAGGGCAAGACCATGGGCCACGCCGGCGCCATCGTCTCCGGCTCCGCGGGCACCGCCCAGGCGAAGAAGGACGCGCTCGAGGCCGTCGGCGTCAAGGTCGGCAAGACGCCGTCCGAGACCGCCGCGCTGGCTCGGGAGATCCTGCAGTCGCTGTGACGCACTGAGCACGAAGCGAAGGCCCGCCACCCCCACGGTGGCGGGCCTTCGTCGATTTCATGACGCAAGAGCCGTCCGGACCGGCTCAGAGGCGTGCCGCCGCCTTCGGCAGCATCCGCTCGACCGGCGTCCCGCCGAGGAAGTCGTAGTCCTGGCCCACGACGACCGACGTCAGCACGACGACCCGGTCGCCCTTGCGGACCACGCCGGTCTCCACGAGGTAGGCGGCGTCGCCGTTCGGGTCGACCTCCTTCGGCACCGGGCCGACGTGGGCCTCGGTGATCACCGCGTCGGTCTCGGGGATCGCGACCTTGCGCGTCTGCAGCGTCCGGTACGACGTCAGGTCGGCCGGCCGCGCCGCGCACTCCTCGAGCCAGCCGTTGATCGTGGTCCAGGCCCGGGTGGCGGCGGCCTCGTCGTCGTACTGTCCGACGACCTCGACCAGGTAGTCACCGGTCACCTCGGGCGCGCCGGCGCCGGAGTTGCGCAGCTCGTAGTCGGCGCGGACCACGGTGGTCGCGCCGGTGCCGGTCAGGCTCTGCGCGGCGCAGGGGTTGAAGGCGTCCTGGCCGTCGCCCTCGCCGGAGCCGGTGCGGAACCAGTCGGCGCCGGAGTCGTACTCGGTCTCGGAGTCGGTCAGCAGCGTCTCGGTCGAGAGTGCCGGCCGCGGGGCGCCGGCGGCGGGGGCGCCGCCGTCGCGGGCGGCGGCGTCGCCGCTGCAGCCGGAGAGGACGAGGGCGGGCGTCGCGAGCAGGGCCGCGGCGAGGAGAAGCTTCATGGCGGTGTCTCTTTCTCGGGGTGGAGGGGGCATCGAGGGGTCGTCGAGGAGGAGTCGTGTGCCTGAGAACCCGCGTACACGCGTTCTCAGGCACACGACTCGGCGCGGAGCGCGGGACGTGGTGCGGGCGAGGGAGGGAGAGTCAGAGAGAGTGAGGCGGGGAGGGGAGGCTGCGGCTAGAGCGTCGGCAGCTGGGCGACCGGCTCGGCGGCGTCGTCGAGCAGGCTGCCCGCGGTGGTCGCGATGTCGCCCTGCGGGTCGGCCGCGCCGCCCTCGTTGCCGGCGGTGAGGATGAGTACGGTGTGGCCGCTGCGGATGACGTAGTCGACGCCGAGCGCCGGCACGTGCGAGCCCTGGTAGGTGTACCAGGTGCCGATCACCCAGGACTCGTCGCCGGCCGTGCCGTCCTGGACGACGTGGTGCGGCGTCTGGCCGCTGTCGTCGGCCGGCTCCTCGGGGCAGGCCCGGTGGGCCTCCACGACGGCCTTCGCGGCGGCCACGGCGTCCGCCTCGGTGGCGTAGACGGAGAGCTGGCGGCCACGGCCGTCCTCGGGCTCCTGCCAGCTGGCGATCATCCGGTCGACCGGCGCGGGGGAGTCGGGGACGTCGGCGCCGCACACCGACCAGGTGAACGCGGGCAGGTCGCGGGCCGGGCCGGCGGTGCTGCCGTCGCCGTCGATCTCCGGCCAGCCGGCGGCCAGCGGGAAGTCGTCGGGGATGGCGGTCGCACCGACGCCGCCCGAGCTCGGCGTCGGCGGGTTCGAGGTGTCCGGCGAGGGGTTGCCGGGCAGGTCGGCGCCGGGCAGCAGCCGCGCGGCCGCCTTCGGGACCATCCGCTCGACCGGCGTGCCGCCGTCCTCGGGCAGGAAGTTGTAGTCGGACCCGACGACCACCGAGTCGATGACCGCGAGCCGGTCGCCGACCAGCACCAGGCCGGTCTCGCCGATGAACTTCGAGATCCCGTCGGCCAGGTTGTCCGGCAGCGGCCCGTACTGGCTCTCGATGATGGTCGCCTCGCCGTCCGGGACGGCGGGGTCGGCCGAGCGCGGGTCGAAGGTCCGGTAGTCGGGGTAGCCCTGGCCCTTGGCCCGCGGCCCGCAGTTCTGCACCCACGCCACGACCTGGTTGTAGGCCTTGCGGGCGGCGGCCGGGCTCGGGAAGGCCGCGACCGTCTCCTGCAGGAAGCTGCCCGCGGCGGGGCCGGCGGGAGCGTCCGGCAGGGTGCCGCGCAGCTCGAAGGTGCGGCCGAAGGTCGCCGTCGCGCCGAGGCCGGTCATGCTCTGCTCGGCGCACAGCTGGAAGCTCGCCTGCCCGTCGCCCTCGAAGGTGCCGGTCGCGAACCAGTCGTTGCCCTGGCCGTAGACGGTGTCGCCGTCGGTGAGCAGGTCGGCCTGGCTGAGCGCCCGGGTCGGGTCGTTGGTGATCAGGTCGTCGCGGTCGCTGCGGGCGGAGCCGTGGGTGAGGGTCAGGACCGGCACCGTGATGGCGGCGACGGCGAGGGCGGCGGCACCCGCGACCAGGGCGGTACGCCGGCGGCGGATCTGGTCCCCGCGACGTCGTACGTCGGCTGCCGTCCGCGGCATCTCGCCACCTCCTCCGGCCTGGAAGCCGGCTCCGAACCGCGCGAGGTCCTCGATCGGGTCGTGCTGCTCAGGCATGGGTCACCCCTCCTCCCGCGAGGCCGGTCTCGTCGGCCAGCAGTGTGGCGAGCGCCGCGCGTCCCCGGCTGAGCCGGGCCTTGATGGTTCCTTCGGGAACGCCGACCTCGGCCGCCACCTGCTGCACGGGGAGGTCGGCGATGTGGTGGAGGACGAGCGCTTGGCGCTGCGCCTCCGGGAGCTGCTTGAGGGCCGCGACGAGCGCGACGTGCGACTCGTCGACGGCGGCGGCGACGCCGAGGTCCTGCAGCGCGCGGTCGGGGGAGCGCTCACCGCGCTTGCGGCGGCGCCAGCGGCTGACGGCCAGCCGGTACGCCGTCGTCCGCACCCACGCCTCGGGGTACTCCGCCCGGTCCAGCTTGCGGCGGTGGGCCCAGGCCCGGGCGAACGCCTCCTGGGTGCACTCGGTCGCCTCGTCGAGGTCGCCGATCATGGCGTACACCTGTCCGGTGACCCGGCGGAACGACGCTGCGTAGAACTCGTCGAACTCTGCGGCTTCCACGTCGTACCTCCTCTCGACCGAACAGGTCCCGGTGCGGGACTCTCGGGAGGGATACGCCGGGAGCGGGAGGTCGGTTGCACCGATCCCGGATCTTTTTCCGAGGCCTTCGTGAGCGTCCCGCTAGGGAGCGTAGGGCTCCATCAGGGCCAGCCGCTCGAGGGAGCGCCGGGCGAGGGCGACGAAGTCGGCGTTGGTGATCCGGGCGCGCGGGGACGCGACGTAGACGAGCACCGAGACGGACGTGCCGCGGCGCAGCACCGCGACGTCGTACTCGACGGTGCGGTTGCCGGGCAGGGCCGTGCTCAGGTGCCACGCGGAGAGCGTGTCCTTGTCGTGGGCGAGCTCCTCGACGTCGGTTCCGGCGGTGGCGTCGAGGTCGGGGCAGGCGCCCATCTGCTCGCGGAAGCGCTGGAGGAAGCCGCGCGCCGACGCGGTCGGCAGCGAGCCGACGGTCTGGGTGAGGCCGACCTCGGGCGGAAGCTGCGGGTTGTTGACCACGAAGGTCCGGAACTGGTTGCCCTGGACCGACTGGCCGCGGAAGCTGCCGAACAGGTGCACGGTCGAGCAGCCGACCGCGCCGCTGTCGATCCGGTCCTCGCCGAGCTTGGCGGCGGGGGTGCCGACCCACGGTCCCTGGTCGGTCACCAGCGGGGGCAGGTCGATCTCGGAGAGCAGCCACGCCACCGCCCCGGTCCGGTACGGCGCCCGCGGGGTCGCCTTCGGCTTCGGGGTCGCGCAGGCGCCGCCGTCGGGCAGCGCGCACAGCTGCTCGACCGAGCCGGCGAGCAGGCGGGCCACGCCGGTGCGGGTGGCGGGGTTGGACGGCTGGGTGTCGGTGAGCGAGGTGACGGTCGTGTACTGGCCGGTGCGCGCGACGCCCACGACGTACGAGGTCCGGTCGCCGCGCGAGCGCAGCGTCAGCAGCGCCGACTGGTCGCCGACGCCGGCCAGCGACGAGGTGCTGAGCAGCTGGATCCGCAGCGGGGCGGCGTCCTTCTCGGCGGGCGTCGGGCAGGTGGCGAACCAGCGCAGCGCCCGGCGGTAGGTGCGCACCGCACGCGGCTCGGCGGAGGAGGCCTCCGCCAGCTGGACGACGGTCCGCGGCGCCTTGGGCCGGGTGCTGTCGCGGAAGCTGCGGACCCAGGCGGCGGTGCCCTGCGGGTCGGCGTACCGCTCCGCCTGGCAGGGAAGGACCAGCCCGTTTCCGGAGGAGTTGTCGGAGGTGGTGCCCTCCTGCCAGCGCTTGCCCGGCAGCTGCTGCTGGACCGACGCGACGGTCAGCAGGGCGCTGTCGGGCAGGGTCGCCGTCGGCATCTTCGGTGGGTGCGGCGCGGTGGCGGCCGGGCGCCCCTCGCGGTCGAGCGTGGGCCGGACGCCGGTGGCGTCGTGGGCGACCGCGCCGCCCGCGACGAGCGCGACGACGGCGGCCGCGCCGCCGAGGACGGTGTGCGCGCGGCGCCGGGCTGCGCCGGCGCGGCGGATGATCGTGACCCGGGGCCAGGTGGCCGAGCGGACGGCGTCGCCGAGCGAGCTCAGCGACAACGGGATCGCGGACGTCGGCAGCGCGAGCTGGGTGGCGAACTGGGCCGCGCCCTGCTGGAGCTCGCGCTCGGCGGCCTCGACCGGCAGCCCGATCTCCTGCGCCATCTCGTCCATGGACACGGCGGCGAGCTGGGTGAGGAGCAGCGCCTTGCGCTGCACGACGGGCAGCGCGGCGAGCGCGTCGAGGATCGCGCGGCTGCGCTCGTCGATGTCCTTCTTGCGGTGCCAGGGCCGGTGGCTCGCCCGCCGCAGCGCCTTGCGCCAGGCGTCGGGCCGGACCGCCATCTCGGGGTCGTCGAGCCGGCCGGTCTTGCGCCAGTGGTGCCACGAGACGACGTACGCCTCCCGGACCGCGCTGCGCGCCACCGCGAGGTCGCCGGTCAGCGCGAACGTCTGCAGCAGCAGGCGCTCGCGGGTGTCCTTGTAGAAGGCGTCGAAGCTCGCTGCGAGGTCCGCGTGGCTGACGTACGCGGACCGTGGCTGCGCGCTGCTGTGGCTCTCGGGGGCGTCCGCGGTCATGACCGGGACACCGTACGACGACGCGCAACCCCGTCCGGAATCACGGGTCGGCCGCGGACGGCGTGTCCGGCGGACCTCAGGCCTCGAGCGTGGTGCGCAGCCAGGTGTTCCTGGTCACGATCAGCCGCTCCAGGTAGCGGCCGAGCGCGAGCCGGTCGACGGCGGCGCCGAGCGGGCCGAGCGGGCCGAGCGGGCCGAGCGGGGAGGCGAAGGCGATCAGGTCGGTCATCAGCGTGCCGCCGTCGGGCTGCTCGTCGAAGAGGTGCTCATGGCGCCAGCGGCCGAACGGGCCGCGGACCTGCTCGTCGACGAAGCGCCGCGGCGCGTCGTACGCGGTGATGGCGACGGTCATCGTGAAGGGCACGCCGAAGTGGACCGCGTGCCAGGTGACGCGCTCGCCGAGCTCGAGCCGCCCGGAGGTGCGGCCGCCGACCGCCCGCTCGCCCGCGTCGCCCATCGAGGCGGTGTGGGCGTCGACCGAGAGGGAGAGGTCGAAGCAGGCCCGGGGCGGCGCGGCGATCCGGGTCTCCAGGCGCAGGGTCGGCATGTCAGGACCGTAACGGTCCCCACAGTCCGGGGCCCGTCCGGCGTGGCGAGCCGGGAGGGAGGCGCGGGCGCGTGAAGATGGACGGACCATGACGTCGTTGCAGTCCCCGCCGTCGCGCCGTACCGGATCGGGTCGCGGATCCGCCCGGTCCGACGCCGACCTGCGCCGCGACCTCGCCACCACCCGGCCGCTGGTGCCGACGGCGACCATCGGCGGCGCGATTGCCGCGGGCGGTCCGCTGCTCGTGTGCCTGGCCCTGGCCGTCGTGGGCTGGTTCCTCACCGACGCCGGCGGCGCCGGCAGCCCGAGCGGCGCGCTGCGCGTCGGCGCCCACGGCTGGCTGGTCGCGCACGGCTCGACGGTCGCGGTCGAGGGGATCCGGCTCACCGCCATCCCGCTCGGCCTCACCCTGATCTGCGCGTGGACGACCTGGCGGGTCGGACACCGGGTCGGGGAGTCGATCTCCGGCCACGGCCCCGACGCCGACCGGATCGCCGACGGCGCCCGGGACTGGACCGTGCCGCTCGCCGCGGCCCTCTTCACCGTCGGCTACGCCGTCGTCGGCGTCCTCACCTGCTCCGTCGCGGCCACGGCCGCGTCGACGCCGTCCTCGGCCCGGGTCGTGCTCTGGTCGATCGTCCTCGGCGCGGGCGTCGGCGCACCGGCGATCGCCTACGGCTCCGGTCGCGCCTCGATCTGGCTGCCGAGCGTGCCCGCGATGGTGCGCGACGTCCTGCTCGTCGCGCGCCGGATCCTCGGTCTGTGGGCGCTGGCCTGCCTGGTCGCGCTGGTCGCGGCGTTCGTCCTCGACTTCTCGACGGCGGCCAACGTGGTCTCGCAGCTGCACGCCGACGCGGGCGGCGTCCTGCTGATGACCGTGCTGACCCTGCTCGTGCTGCCCAACGCGCTGCTGTTCTCGAGCGCCTACCTGCTCGGCCCCGGCTTCACCGTCGGCGCCGGCACCACCGTCTCCACGACCGCTGTCGTGCTCGGGCCGCTGCCGATGTTCCCGCTGCTCGCCGCGCTGCCCGACCAGGGCGCGCAGCCGTGGTGGACCGACTGGCTGATGCTCAGCCCGGTGCTCATCGCGCTGTACGTCGCCGGGCGGGTCCAGCGCGACCGCCCGACGCTCGCGTGGGACCAGGCCGCGATCCGCGGCTGCGCGGGCGGCATCACCGCGGGCGTGCTGCTGACCCTGCTGACCGCCTTCGCCGGTGGGGCCGTCGGCCCGGGCCGGATGCGCGACGTCGGTCCCTACACCTTCGACGTGCTGCTCCACTCGATCACCTCCTTCGGCATCGGCGGGGTCGTCGGCGCGGTGGTGGTCTGCTGGTGGCAGCGCGACGCCGACTCATGGGTGCGTGTGCGGCTTGCAGGTCTGGGCCGAGCGCGTCTCCGGCGCTGAGGAGGCAGCAAGCTGCCGGAGGTGCGCCTCCCGCCGCGCTGCCGGCCTGCGCCGTCCGCGACCGGCTGCCGCGTCGGTCCTGACGATCGGGACGCCCTAGAATCCGGGCCGTGCCCGCTCGCCCTCGCCTCGTCGTCCTCGTGTCGGGTTCCGGCACCAACCTCCAGGCCCTGCTCGACGCCTGCGCCGACCCGTCGTACGGCGCGCGGGTGGTCGCGGTCGGCGCCGACCGCGACGACATCGAGGGGCTGGCGCGTGCCGAGCGCGCCGGGATCCCGACCTTCGTCGCCAAGCTCTCCAACTACTCCGCGCGCGAGAACTGGGACCGCGCCCTCGCCGACAAGGTCGCCGCGTTCGAGCCCGACCTCGTCGTCCTGGCGGGCTTCATGAAGCTGGTGGGGGAGACCTTCCTCGAGCGCTTCGGCGGGATGACCGTCAACACCCACCCGGCGCTGTCGCCGTCGTTCCCGGGGATGCACGGGCCGGCCGACGCGCTGGAGTACGGGGTGAAGGTCACCGGCGCGACGCTCTTCGTCGTCGACGCGGGCGTCGACACGGGCGCGATCGTCGCGCAGACCGTCGTACCGGTCGAGGACGACGACGACGTCGACACGCTCCACGAGCGGATCAAGGTCGCCGAGCGGGCGATGCTCGTCGACGCGGTCGGCCGGATGGCCCGGGAGGGCTTCGCCGTCGACGGCCGGCGAGTTCGCCTCGGCGGCTGACCCCACCGTAGAATCGGCGGCACACGACTGGCGCAGGTGGGCAACCACCAGGGAGTGACGAGTCGGCATCGATCGCCTGGGTGCCCTCATCGAGATGCAACGACCCGATGAGGAAGTGAACCGTCATGACTGACAAGGTCCAGATCAAGCGCGCGCTGGTCTCCGTCTTCGACAAGACCGGTCTCGACGACCTGGTCCGCGGCCTGCACGAGGCCGGTGTCGAGCTCGTCTCCACCGGCGGCTCCGCCGCGCTCATCGAGAGCCTCGGCCTCCCCGTGACCAAGGTCGAGGAGCTGACCGGCTTCCCCGAGTGCCTCGACGGCCGCGTGAAGACGCTGCACCCGCGCGTCCACGCCGGCATCCTCGCCGACCGCCGCCTGCCCGAGCACGTCGCGCAGCTCGAGGAGCTCGGCGTCGAGCCGTTCGACCTCGTCGTCGTCAACCTCTACCCCTTCGCCGCGACCGTCGCCTCCGGCGCCGGCATCGACGACTGCATCGAGAAGATCGACATCGGCGGCCCGTCGATGGTCCGTGCAGCCGCCAAGAACCACCCGTCGATCGCGATCGTCACCGACGGCGCCGACTACGCCCGCACCCTCGAGGCCGCGCAGGACGGCGGCTTCACCTACGAGGAGCGCAAGGCGCTGGCCGCCAAGGCGTTCGTGCACACGGCGACCTACGACGTCCAGGTCGCGTCCTGGATGGGCTCGGTGCTGACCGACTCGTCCGAGGGCACCGGCTTCCCGGCGTGGATCGGCGGCACCTGGGACAAGCAGGCCGTCCTCCGCTACGGCGAGAACCCGCACCAGCCCGCCGCGCTCTACCGCTCCGGCCACGGCCCGGGCGGCCTCGCCGCCGCCGAGCAGCTGCACGGCAAGGAGATGTCCTACAACAACTACGTCGACACCGACGCGGCCCGCCGCGCGGCGTACGACCACGGCGACCTGCCCACCGTCGCCATCATCAAGCACGCCAACCCGTGCGGCATCGCCGTCGGCGCCGACGTCGCCGAGGCCCACCGCCGCGCCCACGAGTGCGACCCGGTCTCCGCCTTCGGCGGCGTGATCGCCACCAACGTCTCCGTGTCGGTCGAGATGGCGCGCCAGGTCGCCGAGATCTTCACCGAGGTCATCGTCGCGCCCGGCTACGACGAGGGCGCCGTCGAGGTGCTCCAGGGCAAGAAGAACATCCGGATCCTCGTCGCCGAGCCGCTCACCGTCGGCGGCGTCGAGACGCGCCCGATCAGCGGCGGCCTGCTCATGCAGCACACCGACCAGTTCCAGGCCGAGGGCGACGACCCGTCCGCCTGGACGCTCGCCACAGGCGACGCCGCCGACGAGCAGACCCTCGCCGACCTCGCCTTCGCCTGGCGCTCGGTCCGCGCCGCCAAGTCCAACGCCATCCTGCTCGCCTCCGGCGGCGCCTCGGTCGGCATCGGCATGGGCCAGGTCAACCGCGTCGACTCCTGCAAGCTCGCCGTCGAGCGCGCCAACAGGCTGGTCGAGGGCGTCGAGCGCGCCCGCGGCGCGGTCGCCGCCTCGGACGCCTTCTTCCCGTTCGCCGACGGCGCGCAGATCCTGCTCGACGCCGGCGTCAAGGCGATCGTGCAGCCCGGCGGGTCGGTGCGCGACGAGGAGACCATCGCGGCGTGCCAGGCGGCGGGCGTGACGATGTACTTCACCGGCACCCGGCACTTCGCCCACTGAGTTGGTCTGGGCCGAGCGTGTCGCTCGTTCCTCGCGCCACGGTCGTCTGGGCCGAGCGTGTCGCTCGTTCCTCGCGCCACGGTCGTCTGGGCCGAGCGTGTCGCTCGTTCCTCGCGCCACGCTGCCGGCCTCGCGGTCGAGGTTCGCGCGGTGCGGGGAACGTCTGGCGGCCAGACGGTCGGCGCGTGGGAACGCCGATTCCTGCGCTCCGGTCGCTCGTGCCTCGCTCTCTCCGCTCCGTCGCTCGGCGTCCCCACGTCAGCCGACTTGATTCGCCCCGTGGCTCAGGGTCCGGGTGCCGGGCTCGCAGCCCGGCCGCCCGGCTCCGCGTGGGTCGTTCGTTCTGATCTGGAAGGATTCCTCCCGTGACTGCACAGAAGCTCGACGGCAACGCGACCGCGGCCGCCATCAAGGACGAGCTGCGCGTCCGCATCGACAAGCTCCGCGAGCAGGGCATCACCCCCGGTCTCGGCACGGTGCTGGTCGGCGACGACCCCGGCTCGCGCTGGTACGTCAACGGCAAGCACAAGGACTGCGCCGAGGTCGGCATCGCCTCGATCCGGGTCGACCTGCCCGAGGTCGCCACGCAGGAGGAGATCGAGGAGGCCGTCGCCGGCCTCAACGCCGACCCCGCCTGCACCGGCTACATCGTCCAGCTGCCGCTGCCGCGCGGGCGTGACGAGAACCGGGTCCTCGGGCTGATCGACCCCGCCAAGGACGCCGACGGCCTGCACCCGACCAACCTCGGGTGGCTGGTGCTCGGCAACGAGGCGCCGCTGCCCTGTACGCCGTACGGGATCGTCGAGCTGTTGCGGCGCCACGACGTGCCGATCGCCGGCGCGGAGGTCGTGGTCGTGGGCCGTGGCATCACCGTCGGCCGGCCGCTCGGGCTGCTGCTCACCCGCCGCAGCGAGAACGCCACCGTCACGCTGTGCCACACCGGCACCGTCGACCTCGCCGCGCACGTCCGCAAGGCCGACATCGTGGTCGCCGCGGCCGGCGTACCGGACATCATCACCGGCGACATGGTCAAGCCCGGCGCCGCCGTCCTCGACGTCGGTGTGAGTCGGGTCGACGGCAAGATCGCCGGCGACGTCGCCGCCGACGTCTGGGACACCGCGGGCTGGGTCTCGCCCAACCCCGGTGGCGTCGGCCCGATGACCCGCGCCATGCTGCTCGCGAACGTCGTCACCATGGCCGAGAAGCAGGCGGCGCGCGAGAGCGGGAAGGCAGCGCACTGAACGACGAGTCCCCGGAGCCGGCCTCGCCGCCGGAGCCACCGCCCCCCGCGCAGCCACGCCGCTACCCGTCCACCATCGGTGGGGTCGGCTACCTGGTCGTCCTGCTCGGGGTCGGCGTCGGACTGGTCGTGGTCGCGCTCACCGAGTGGCGGCTGGGCCTGCGGATCATCGCCGGGGCGCTCGGTGTGGCTGCGCTGCTGCGGCTGAGCCTGCCGGAGAAGGACGCCGGGATGCTGGCCGTGCGCCATCGGCTGCTCGACGTGGGGATTCTGCTCGGGGTGGCGATCGCCCTGGTGTTCCTCGCCGGGAGCATCCCGGAGCAGCCGGTCTGAGCGCCGACCCGGCACAAACAAGCTCGCGATCTGCGCCGACCCGGCACAAACTAGCTCGCGAAATGCACTGACCCGGCGGAAGTTTCTGCCGGGTCGAGCTGCTCGATCACCCGGCGCGCTCGTAGCCGAGAGACGACGAAGCCCCGGCCGTCCGGCCGGGGCTTCGTCGTCGGTGCGAGGTGCGTCGGGCTCAGATCAGGCCGAGCTCGGTGACCGCGGCCTTCTCGTCCGCCAGCTCGGCGACCGACGCGTCGATCTTGCCGCGCGAGAAGTCGTCGATCTCCAGGCCCTGGACGATGCTCCAGTCGCCGTCGGCGGTGGTGACCGGGAAGGACGACACGAGGCCCTCCGGGACGCCGTAGGAGCCGTCGGAGACGACGGCCATCGAGACCCAGTCGCCGGCCGGGGTGCCGTTGAGCCAGTCGCGGGCGGCGTCGCAGGTCGCGGACGCGGCGGAGGCGGCCGAGGAGGCGCCACGGGCGTCGATGATCGCGGCGCCGCGCTTGGCGACGGTCGGGATGAAGGTGTCGGCGATCCAGGCCTGGTCGTTCACGACCTCGGCGGCGTTCTTGCCGGCGATCTCGGCGTGGAAGATGTCGGGGTACTGGGTGGCCGAGTGGTTGCCCCAGATGGTGACCTTCTTGATGTCGGTCACGGCGGCGCCGGTCTTGGCGGCCAGCTGCGACATCGCGCGGTTGTGGTCGAGGCGGGTCAGCGCCGAGAACCGCTCCTTGGGGATGTCGGGGGCGTTGCTCGCGGCGATGAGCGCGTTGGTGTTGGCCGGGTTGCCGGTCACGCCGATGCGTACGTCGTCGGCCGCCACCTTGTTGAGGGCCTGGCCCTGGGCGGTGAAGATCGCGCCGTTGGCGGAGAGCAGGTCGCCGCGCTCCATGCCCGGGCCGCGCGGGCGCGCGCCGACGAGCAGGGCGAGGTTGACGCCGTCGAAGATCTTCTCCGGGTCGGAGCCGATCTGGACGCCGGCGAGGTTCGGGAACGCGCAGTCGTCGAGCTCCATCACGACGCCCTCGAGGGCCTTCAGGGCCGGCTCGATCTCGAGCAGACGCAGCTCGACGGGACGGTCGCCCGCGATCGCGCCGCTGGCGATGCGGAAGAGCAGGCTGTAGCCGATCTGGCCGGCCGCGCCGGTCACGGCCACCTTGAGCGGGGTGGTGCTCACTGGGTCTCCTCAAGAGGGTTGCGGTGGGACTCCCAGGGACGCTAGCAGCGCCCGGGCCGCCGCGGGGACCCGGGCACGGGTGCGAGACGATGAGCGCCATGCGGATCCCTCCTCGCGCCGCCCTGGCCGCCGTCGCCGCGGGCGCCGTCCTGGTGCTCGCCGGCTGCGGCTCCGCGGCCGAGCCGAGCCCGCCGGCCGGCGTCGACACGCTGGTCATCCCGACGCCCGACCCGCACCCGTCCGACTTCGTGGCCGCCGTCGACAACCCGTGGCTGCCGCTGCGCCCCGGCGCCCGCTGGACGTACGGCGACAGCGCCGCCGCGCCGCAGATCGTCGCGGACGTCGTCGCCGGGCCGACCATCCTCGGCATCCGTACGACGACGCTGGTCCGCACTGTCGAGGGCGGGACGCCGACCCGCGACCACTTCGCCCAGGACCGCGCCGGCAACGTGTGGTGGTTCGGGCGCGAGGGGGAGTGGACGGCCGGTGTCGGCGGTGCCGAGGCCGGGCTGGCGATGCCCGCGCACCCGCGGGTCGGCGACGGCTTCCGCGCCGGGCCGGAGACGGTGGTGACGGTCGAGGACCTGGGGCAGGAGACCGAGGTCCCGCTGGCGACGTACGACGACACGGTGACCGTCGAGGTCCGTGACGGCGGCGGCCTGCGCACGGAGGTCTACGCGAAGGGCGTCGGGCTGGTCAGGACGAACGAAACGGGGCTCGTCGCGTACGACGAGCCCCGTTGACGCCCCGTTGACGAGAGAGTCCGGCCGTTACTGCGGCGGGCGGACCTGCGTCTGCTCACCCGGCGGCGGCGCCCAGCCGGACTGACCGCCCTGCTGCGGGTCGGGAGCGGCCGGAGCGGCGGGCTGCTGGGCCGGGATCCACTGCTGGGTGGCCGGGTCCCACTGCCAGCCGTCCTGGATGATCGGCTGCTGCTGCGACGGGACCTGCTGCGGCTGCGACTGCACCTGCTGGCCGTAGCCCTGCTGCTGGTTCCACTGCTGCTCGAACGCGTTCGGCGCGCCGAAGCCCGGGACGGCGACCGGGCGGGCGCCGCCGCCGAAGCCCGAGCCGGGCACCGGCTCGGAGCCGCGGCCGAAGAGCAGCGGGTAGAGGACGCCGGCCAGCGCGCCGCCGATGAGCGGGGCGACGATGAACAGCCAGAGGTCCTTGATGGCCTCGGAGCCGGAGAAGAAGGCGACGCCGATCGAGCGGGCCGGGTTGACCGACGTACCGGTCGCACGGATCGCGACGAAGTGGATCGCCGCGAGTGCCAGGCCGATGGCCAGCGGGGCGAAGGCGACGGTGTCGTTGCGCTCGTCGGTGACGCCCAGGATCACGGTCAGGAAGATGAAGGTCAAGATGATCTCGATGAGCAGCGCGCCGAGCAGCTCGACCTGGCCGACACCGCCGAAGCCGTTGCTGCCGAGCGGGTCGCCGAAGCTCCAGCCCACGTCGCTGGCCGCGACCGTGGTGGCCAGGGCGAGACCGCCGATGAGGGCGCCGACGGTCTGCGCGGCGGAGTAGAGGCCCGCCTCGCGCCAGGCGATGCGACCCGCGAGCGCCGCGCCGACGGAGACGGCGGGGTTGAAGTGGCCGCCCGAGATCCGGCCGAAGGCGTAGGCCATCACGACGATCGCGATGCCGAACGCGAGGCCGGTGGCGGCGAGGTCGGCGCCGGTGGTGACGGCGGCGCCGCAGCCGACGAACACCAGCACGAAGGTGCCGACGAGCTCCGCGAGGAGCTTCTGCGTCAGGTTGGGGGGTGTCGCGGTCAGGGCCGCAGCGTCTTCAGTCATGTCATCTCCTCGGTTCGGCTCCCGAAATACCAGCCGGGCTACGTCCCAACCCTAGCCATTGACGGCCGTATCGAGCGGAGGCGAGGCTGACCGGGGCCGCGGGTTCCGTCGAGCTGGCCCCGTCAGATATCTTGATGTCAAGCAATCTCACCCACGCTCAGGAGTGACGCCGGAACATGTCGAGCATCATCTACACCCACACCGACGAGGCGCCGCTGCTCGCGACGTACTCCTTCCTCCCCATCGTCGAGGCGTACGCCGCCAAGGCCGGGGTCGCCTTCGAGACCCGCGACATCTCCGTCGCGGCGCGCATCCTCGCGCAGTTCGGCCTCGCCGACGACGCGCTGACGGAGCTCGGCGAGCTCGCCAAGACGCCCGAGGCCAACATCATCAAGCTGCCCAACATCTCCGCCTCCATCCCGCAGCTCAAGGCCGCGATCAAGGAGCTGCAGGAGCAGGGCTTCGCCGTCCCCGACTACCCCGAGGCGCCGGCGACCGAGGAGGAGAAGGAGATCCGGGCCAAGTACGACAAGGTCAAGGGCTCCGCGGTCAACCCGGTCCTGCGCGAGGGCAACTCCGACCGTCGCGCGCCCGCGTCGGTGAAGAACTACGCCAAGACGCACCCCCACACCAACAAGCCGTTCGCCGACGGCTCGAAGACCAATGTCGCCACCATGGGCGAGCACGACTTCGCGAGCAACGAGAAGTCCGTGACCCTCGCCGCCGACGACACGCTGTCGATCGTGCTCGAGACCGAGGCCGGCGACACCGTCGTCCTCAAGGAGGGCCTGAAGGTCCTCGCCGGCGAGATCATCGACGCCACCAAGATGGACGCCGCGCACCTGCAGGCCTTCCTGCGCAACGCGCTCGCCGAGGCCAAGGCCCAGGACGTGCTGTTCTCGGTCCACCTCAAGGCGACCATGATGAAGGTGTCCGACCCGATCATCTTCGGCCACGTCGTCAAGGCCTACTTCGCCGACGTCTTCGCCCAGTACGGCGACCAGCTCGCCGCCGCGGGCCTCTCGGCCAACGACGGCCTCGGCGCGATCCTCGCCGGCCTCGACGCGCTCGACAACGGCGCCGAGATCAAGGCGGCGTTCGACGCCGCGCTGTCCGCCGGGCCGCGCCTGTCCTACGTCAACTCCGACAAGGGCATCACCAACCTGCACGTCCCCTCCGACGTCATCGTCGACGCGTCGATGCCGGCGCTGGTCCGCAACGGCGGCCGGCTGTGGGGCGTCGACGGCGGCGAGGACGACACCCTCGCGGTGATCCCGGACTCGTCGTACGCCGGCGTCTACCAGGCCGTCATCGACGACGTGAAGAAGAACGGCCCGCTCGACCCGGCCACCATCGGCACCGTCCCCAACGTCGGTCTGATGGCGCAGGCGGCCGAGGAGTACGGCTCGCACGACAAGACCTTCGAGATCGCCGAGGCCGGCACCGTCCGGGTCCTCGCCTCCAACGGCGACGTCCTCATCGAGCACGACGTCCAGGCCGGCGACATCTGGCGCGCCTGCCAGACCAAGGACATCCCCGTCCAGGACTGGGTCAAGCTCGCCGTCACCCGGGCCCGTGCGTCGCAGACGCCGGCGATCTTCTGGCTCAACGAGTCGCGCGCCCACGACGCCGAGCTCATCAAGAAGGTCAAGGCCTACCTGCCGCAGCACGACACCGAGGGCCTTACCATCGAGATCCTCGCGCCGACGCTCGCGACGGCGTACTCGCTCGAGCGGATGCGCAAGGGCGAGGACACGATCTCGGTCACCGGCAACGTGCTGCGCGACTACAACACCGACCTGTTCCCGATCCTCGAGCTCGGCACCTCGGCGAAGATGCTCTCCGTCGTCCCGCTGATCGCCGGCGGCGGTCTGTTCGAGACCGGCGCGGGCGGCTCGGCGCCCAAGCACGTGCAGCAGCTGGTCGAGGAGAACTACCTGCGCTGGGACAGCCTGGGTGAGTTCTTCGCGCTCGTCCCGTCGCTGGAGAAGTACGCCGAGCAGGCCGGCGCCCCCGCCGCGCAGGTCCTGGCCGACGCGCTCGACCGCGCCACCGGCACCTTCCTCAACGAGGACCGCTCGCCGGGCCGCAAGCTCGGCACGACCGACAACCGTGGCTCGCACTTCTACCTGGCGCTCTACTGGGCCGAGGAGCTGGCCAACCAGACCGTCGACGCCGACCTGGCGGCCGCCTTCAAGTCGCTCGCCGAGACGCTGCGCGCCAACGAGGAGACGATCGCCGCCGAGCTGATCGCCGTCCAGGGCAGCCCGGCCGACATCGGCGGCTACTACCGCCCCGACGCCGAGAAGACCTCGGCCGTGATGCGTCCCAGCGCCACGCTCAACGAGGCGCTGGCCGCCTTCTGAGCGACGTGACCCTGTCAGCCGCGGTCCGCACCTCGTTGCGGGCCGCGGCTGACGCGTCTCTGGCGCCGGGCCAGCAGGCGTACATGAAGTCGGCGATGCCCTTCCTCGGCGTCCGCGTGCCCGAGGTACGGCGGCTGGTCCGGGCGCTCGTGAAGGAGCGCGGCGAGCGTGAGCCCGCCGTCCTCGTCGCCGCCGCGCGCGAGCTCTGGGACGACGCCACCCATCGCGAGGAGCGCTACGCCGCCGCGGCCCTGCTCGGGCTCCGCCCCCTGCGGGGCGACCTGTCGCTCGTGCCCCTGCACGAGCACGTCGCCCGCACCGGCGCCTGGTGGGACCACGTCGACGAGGCGGCCCACCGGATCGCCGACCTGCACGACGTCCACCCGATCGAGACGGCCGCCATCGTGCGGCGCTGGTCGCGCGACGAGTCCCTCTGGGTACGCCGGCTCGCGATCCTCGGCCAGCTCGGCCGCCGCGACCGGATCGACCTCGACCTGCTCGCCGCCGTCCTCGAGCCCAACCTCGGCGACGGCGAGTTCTTCATCCGCAAGGCGGTCGGCTGGTCCCTGCGCGAGGCGGCGCGGGTCGACCCCGACTGGGTCCGCGCCTACGCCGACGACCACGCGCTGAGCCCGCTCAGTCGCCGCGAGGCGCTCAAGCACCTCTGAGCCCGCGGACATCCGGCGCCTGCCGTCTCCGGCCGGAAGAAACTCGGAGGCGAAGTGTCGGTGCCGGAACATACGCTGGCGGGCGATGACCTCGACGCTCACCCGCCCCGCTGACACGACCGACCCGGCCGCGCGCGCCGACGACCCCAGCCGCCGCGTCGACTGGCGCCGGATGCGTACGCCGGCCGCCGGGTTCGCGGTCGCCGCGGTCGCCATCGCGGCGCTCGGGCAGGCGCTCGGCACCGTCGTCGCGGGCCGGCTCGCCGACCACCCGACCACGGCGCTGGTCGGCTGGCTGGCGCTGTTCGTGGTGGGCGCAGCGACGATCGACACCACCGGCCGCGTCGTGTGGGCCGGCGTGGTCGACCGTGCCGAGGGGCGGCTGCGCGGCGACCTGTTGAGCGCGGCCCTGCAGCAGCCGCTGGCCCATCTCACCGAGCAGGCGGTGGGCGAGGTCCTCGACCGGGTCGACGACGACACCCACGAGGTCGGCACCCTGCTGCGCCAGCAGATCTGGATGGCGATGCGCACCGCGTTCGCCGCGCTCCCGATGTGGCTGGTCGCCGGCTTCACCTGGTGGCCGGCGTTCGTGCTGTTCCCGGTCGTCGGCGCGGTGACGGTCGTGGTGATGCGGCCCTCGCTCGTCGAGATCGCGCGCCGCAAGGTCATCGAGGAGGCCGCCTGGACCGACCACGCCGCCGCCCTGGAGGAGGGCATCGCGGGTCGTGACGACCTGCGCACCAGCCTCGGCCAGGCGTTCGCCGTACGACGGCTCGCGCGGCTGTCGGCCGACGTCCACGAGAAGTTCCGGCGGGTGCTCCACGTCGAGGCGCGGCTCGCGGTCCGGGTCGGGCTGCTGCTCCACGGCCTGCTCGCGGCGATCGCCGTCGCCGGCGTGGTGCTGGTCAGCGGCGACCACCTCGGCGTCGCCCGGCTGGTCACCCTCTTCCTGGTGACGACGATCTTCGTCGGCCAGATCAACAACCTCGCCCACCAGCTGCCCGACATCCAGGCCGGCCTGGGCGCCGTCCTGCGGCTGCGCCAGCTGCTCTCGGTCGAGGCCGAGCCGGTCGGCGGCGCGCCGGTGCCCGCCGGCGCGCTCGACCTGCGCATCCGCCACCTCGACTTCTCCTACGCCGAGGGGTCCTTCGGGCTGCGCGAGGTCGACCTGTACGTCGAGGCCGGCCACACGCTCGCGCTCGTCGGCCGCACCGGCTCCGGCAAGTCGACCCTCGCCTCGCTGCTCTCGCGCGCGGTCGAGCCGCCGCCGGGCGCGATCTTCCTGGGCGGCGCCGACATCACCGGCATCGACCTCCACGAGCTGCGCCGCCGGGTCGGCGTGGTCACCCAGCGCACCGAGATCCTGGCCGGCTCGCTCGCCGACAACATCGCGCTCTTCGCGCCGGTGCCGCGCGAGGAGATCGAGGCGGCCGTCGACGAGCTCGGCCTGACCGAGTGGGTCGCCGGCCTGCCCGACGGGCTCGACACACTGCTCGGCCCCGGCGGCACCACGCTGTCGGCGGGTGAGGAGCAGCTGGTCGCCTTCGCCCGGCTGCTGGTGCGGCACGTCCAGGTCGTCGTCCTCGACGAGGCGACCGCGCGGATGGACCCGGTCACCGAGGCGCGCGTCGTCGCGGCGGCCGACCGGCTGATCAGCGGCCGCACCGGCATCCTGGTCGCCCACCGGCTGAGCACCATCGAGCGGGCCGAGGCGGTCGCCGTCCTCGACCACGGCCGGGTGATCCAGCACGGACTGCGCGACGAGCTCGCCGTCGTCGACGGACCGTTCCGGCGGCTGCTCGAGGCCAGCGACACCGAGGGCTTCGACGACGCCGAGGCAGTCGAGGTCGAGGGCGCCGTCGGCGGGCGCCGCCGTACCGGCACGCCGCCCGAGCGCCCCGAGGTCGGCGTCGGCTCCTCCCTCGCGCGGGGCACCTGGAACGCCTTCTGGGTGCGCCCGTGGTGGGGCGCCTACTCCGTCCTGCTGTTCCTCGGCGGCACGATCTTCGCGCCGCTCGGCGCGATCACCGGCTTCGTGTGGGGGCAGGTCGTCGTCCGGCTCGAGCGGGGCGAGTCGGTCACCGCGCTGACCGCGGTGCTGGTGCTGACCCTGCTGGTCGCGCCCTTCCTGCTCGCCGACGCCTTCCGGCGCTATCCGCGCTGGTGGATCGAGGTCATGCTCCGCGTCCGGATGAGCGTGCTCCTCGGCCAGGTCGCGCCGCGTCGGCTGCCGCGCACGCCTCCGGGCGAGGTGGTGGCGCGGTCGATGGACGCCGACCGCTACGCCCGCTACGCCGACCGCTGGGTCGACTTCACCAACGGCCTCCTCATCGCCGCGATCACCATGGTCGCCGGCGGCACCTGGCTCGCCGGCGGCGTGCTCATCGTCGTGATGGTCACCAGCGCGCTCGCGTCGTCCATCGGCCGGCCGATCGCGGGCCGCTCGGCGGCGCGCTCCTCGGCCGCCCGCGCCCGCTTCGGCCGGGCGGTGGTCTCGGCCGTCGAGTCCGCGCGCACCGTCAAGCTCGCCGGCCGCACGCCGCAGGTCCACGCGCACCTGCGCCGCGTCGACGCCGGTCGCGTCGAGGCGGCCGTCTTCGAGCACCGGGTGCAGGCGGTCCTCGACGGCGTCCCGATCGTGATGGTGCAGGTCGGTGTCGTCGCGGCGTGGGCGCTCTACCTCTGGGACGTCTGGGGGCTCGCGACCGCGCTGCTCGTGGCGACCGCGGTCAACGGATTCGACTGGTTCGGCCGGGTGGCCGGCGCCGTCGTCACCGAGGCGCCGGGCGTGCGCGCCTGGCAGCGGGCGACCGCGCGCTTTGCGGGCGGCAAGGACCTGATGGACCTGCCCGCCGGCGTCGACCTGGTCAGCGGCGACGCGCCCGCTCCCGCCGAGCCCGAGCGGGTCCGGCTCGACCGGCTCGAGCTGGCCGGCTACGGCGCCGTCCACGACGACGGCACCGTCGGCGCGAGCGACGTCACGCTCACCGTCGAGCGCGGCGAGCTGATCCTGCTCGTCGGCCAGGTCGGCTCGGGCAAGTCCAGCCTGCTCTCGTCGCTGGCCGGCCTGATCGACCACCGCGGCTCGCTGTGCTGGAACGGCGACCAGGTCACCGACGCCGAGACCTTCCTGCGCCCCAGCCAGGTCGCCCACGTCGCCCAGGTCCCGCGGGTGCTGTCCGGCACCTTCGCCGACAACATCCTGCTCGGCCACGACCGCGCCATCGAGCGGCCGCTCGCCACCGCCCGCCTCACCGACGACGTCGCCGAGGCCGGCGGCCCCGACGCGATCATCGGCCACCGCGGCGTCCGCCTCTCCGGCGGCCAGGTCCAGCGGCTCGCCCTGGCCCGCGCCCTCGCCGCCGACGCCGAGCTGCTGCTCGCCGACGACGTGTCGAGCGCGCTCGACGCGGCCACCGAGATCGAGCTGTGGGCGGCGCTGCGCGAGCAGCACACCACGGTGATCGGCGCCACCTCCAAGCGGGCGGCGCTGGCGCAGGCCGACCGCGTCGTCGTCCTGGTCGACGGGAGGGTCGCGGCAGTGGGGCCCTGGTCGGGGCTGGCGGCGGAGTGGGGACACCTGGCCGGCTGAGGCCGACATTTCCCGGATCGTCCCCACGAGCGCCTACCCTGGCGAGCGTGGGGACGTTCTCGGTTGGCGCACGTCGGCGTGCGGCGCCGGTGCGCAGCTGGCGTGACCACAGCATCGGCGAGGTCTTCGACCCCCGGCGCAACGCGCTCAACCTGGTCCGCCTCGGGCTGGCGCTCCTGGTGCTGGTCGCGCACTCGTTCACGCTCTCCGGCAACGGCTACGGGTTCACCTTCAACGGTGATCATCTCGGCACCTGGGCGGTCTTCTGCTTCTTCTGCCTGAGCGGCTACCTGATCACCGGCAGCCGGGTGCGCACCCGCTTCATGGAGTACCTCAGCCACCGCATCGGCCGGATCTACCCGGGCTTCCTGGTCTCGCTGATCGTGGTCACCTTCGGCTTCGCGCCGATCGCGTACCTCAAGGAGAACGGCAGCCTCAACGGCTTCCTCACCACCGCGCCGCAGCCGCTGCACGCCCTGGTCTCCAACCTCGGGCTGAGCATGCGCGAGTGGGGCGTCGCGGGCACGCTCGCCGACAACCCCTATCCGCTCGCATGGAACGGCTCGCTGTGGTCGCTCTACTACGAGTTCCTCTGCTACCTGAGCATCGGCGCCCTGCTGTCGATCGCCCTCCTGCGCCGCCGTCCCCAGCTGCTGCTGCCGCTGTTCGGGCTGTCGGTCCTCGCGGTCGCGCACACGTCGACGACCCTCGGCTACTTCGGCGGCAACGGCGAGGTGGCCCGACTGGTGCCACTGCTGCCGTTCTTCCTCGGCGGCGCGGTGGTCTACGCCTTCCAGGACGTGATCCCGCTGACCTGGTGGTCGGCGATCCCGGCGTTCGCGGGCTTCGTCGCCCTGGTCCGGCTCGACGGCGTCTGGGGGCCCGGCGCGGCCGCCCCGCTGCTCACCCTGGCGCTGCTGTGGCTCGGCAAGGTGCTGCCGTGCCCCGGCCTGCTCCGGCGCCACGACATCTCCTTCGGCACCTACGTCTACGCCTTCCCGAGCCAGCAGCTGGTCGCCGCGCTCGGCGGCACTGCGTGGGGCCCGTACGTCCACGCGGCCCTGGCGCTGCCCAGCACGCTGGCGCTCGCCACCGCGAGCTGGCTCCTCATCGAGCGTCCGGCGATGAACGCCGCGCGCGGACGCCACAGGCCCGCCGCGGAGCCCGAGCCGGCCCCGATCGGCGTGCCGAGCGCGACGGGTGCGCGTGCCGAGATCCTCGCGTGAGCGAGGAATACCCGCGGGCCACGGCCGGGTTGCACCCTGACGTGACCTCCGCGCCGACGACGACCACCGCCGACGTCCGACCCGAGGTGTCCCACCACCGTCCCGCGCTGGCGATCCTGGCGCTCGCGGTGGGCGGGTTCACGATCGGCACGACCGAGTTCATGACGATGGGCGTGCTGCCGGAGATCGCGCGCGGCGTCGACGTGTCGGTCCCGACCGCGGGGCATGTGATCTCGGCGTACGCGCTGGGTGTCGTGGTCGGCGTCCCGATCCTCGCCTTCTTCGGAGCGGCGCTGCCGCGGCGGGCGATGCTCGTCGGCTTCATGGGCGCCTACGCCGCGTTCAACCTGCTCAGCGCCGTCGCCCCGTCGTACGACGTGCTGGCGCTCGCCCGCTTCCTCGACGGACTGCCGCACGGCGCCTACTTCGGGGTCGCGAGCCTGGTGGCCGCGAGCCTGGTGACGCCCGAGCGGCGCGGGCGGGCGGTCGCGAGCGTGATGCTCGGGCTGTCGGTGGCCAATGTCGTCGGCGTGCCGCTGGCCACCTTCCTCGGCCAGCAGGTGGGCTGGCGCACGACGTACCTGCTCGGCGGGCTGCTCGCGCTGGCGACGGTCGCGATGGTGCTGGCGCTGGTGCCGTCGGTGCCGGGCGACCCGGAGGCGAGCGGACGCAAGGAGGCGCGGGAGTTCTTCGGCAGCCTGCAGGTGTGGCTGACCATGGCGGTGGGCGCGGTCGGCTTCGGCGGGATGTTCGCGGTCTACTCCTATATCGCCAAGACGGTCACCGTCGTCGGCGGCCTCGACCGCGGCACGGTCCCGTTCTTCGTGCTCGCGCTCGGTCTCGGCATGGTGGTCGGCACCTGGCTCGCGGGCGAGCTCGCCGCCTGGTCGGTCTTCCGCAGCCTGCTGCTCGCGGGCTCGACCGGCATCGTGCTGATGCTCGTCTACTACGTCGCCGCTCCGCACGGCTGGCTGCTACTGCCGGTCGCCTTCCTGGTCACCGCCACCGGGTCAGTGCTCGTCGTCAACCTGCAGCTGCGCCTGATGGACGTCGCCGGGGGAGCGGTCACGCTCGGCGCGGCGATGAACCACGCGGCGCTCAATATCGCCAACGCGCTGGGCGCCTGGCTCGGCGGCATCGTGATCGCGGCCGGCCACGGCTACCGCGCGCCGGCGCTGGTGGGCGCCGTCCTCGCCGCCGTCGGTACGGCGATCCTGGTGGTCTCGGCGCTCACGCATCGCCGTGCGGCGACCACCGCGGCGGCACCGGCGGCAGCGCCGGCGACCCCGGCCTCGGAGCTCCCGCCGACGGTGGGCCGGCCGGAGAGCCCGACGGAGAGCCCGACGGAGAGCCCGACGGAGAGCCCGGCGGCGTCGCCTCACTGAGCGCAGCCTTCTGGGCGGCCGTGATCTGGCCGACCAGCGCGCACCACAGCGCGCATGCGACGACGACGGCGACCGCGGCGACCACCTCGGCCGTCGGGAAGGCGTCGAAGTCCGGGTTGAGCTGAAGGTCGAGGTTGGCCCTGGCGTCAGCGTCCCGCACCCGATCGATCCCCCGCGGGACGAGGAGGTAGACCAGCCACGCGGTCCACCACAGCCCGACGCCGACGGTCTGCCCGAAGCGAACGCTGCCGTTGCGGATGTCGCGCACCACCTGATAGGGGAACCACAGGTTCACGACCGGCACGATCCAGCCCAGCCACACCCACACCGAGCTGCGCTGGAGGGGGATGTCGGGGCTGATCAGGCGGGCGTTGGTGCGTGCGCGCTGCAGCCAGAGGCACGAGACGACATACCCCGCGACGATGGCCGCGACCGTGGCGGTCGCGATCCAGTCCTGCGTCGCCGTCGCGCCCGTGCCGAAGAGCTCGTCGACCGAGCCGCGATCCTTCAGGGCCGCGACCGCAAGGGCGACCTGCAGGGCCGTGAGGACGACGGCGAGCGCGATGCTGGCCGTGGCCAGCGCCCGGGGTGCGCGCCGCAGGGGAGCAGGGGGCGTCATGTCCCGATGCTAGGTCGGACGTCCGCCGAGGGCGGGGGCTTTACGGAGATCGACCGTGTCCTGAGAGAATCCCTCCCATGTCCGCCACCACCGAGCACCCGCCCGTGCCGGAGACCGCGCAGCCGGCCACGCCCGAGGGAGGGGCGCGCCCGCGCGTCCTCTCCGGGATCCAGCCGACCGCCGACTCCTTCCACCTCGGCAACTACATGGGCGCGGTCCGGCAGTGGGTGGACCTGCAGCGCGACCACCAGCCGTTTTTCTTCATCGCCGACCAGCACGCGATCACGGTCGACTGGGACCCCAAGCTGCTGCGCGAGCGCACCCTGCGCAGCGCGGCCCAGCTGATCGCCGCGGGCGTCGACCCGGCGCGGTCGGCGATCTTCGTGCAGAGCCACGTGCCGGCGCACGCGCAGCTGGGCTGGGTCCTCAACGGCCTGACCGGCTTCGGCGAGGCGCGCCGGATGACGCAGTTCAAGGACAAGTCGGCCAAGGGCGGCGAGGGCGCGGCGAGCGTCGGCCTGTTCGCCTACCCGATCCTGATGGCGGCCGACATCCTGCTCTACCGGCCCCACTACGTCCCGGTCGGCGAGGACCAGCGCCAGCACCTCGAGCTGACCCGCGACCTCGCCCAGCGCTTCAACAGCCGGTTCAAGAAGACCTTCCGCCTGCCTGAGCCCTACATCCTCAAGGCGACCGCGAAGATCTACGACCTGCAGGAGCCGACCCGCAAGATGTCGAAGTCGAGCTCGGGCCCCAACGGCATCATCGAGATGCTCGACGACCCCAAGCTCACCGCGAAGAAGATCCGCTCGGCGGTCACCGACTCCGGCACCGAGATCCGCTTCGACCAGGCCGACAAGCCGGGCGTCAGCAACCTGCTGACCATCTACTCCGCGCTGACCGGCGAGAGCGTCACCAGCCTCGAGGAGCAGTACGTCGGCCGCATGTACGGCGACCTCAAGAAGGAGCTCGCCGAGGTCGTGGTCGACTTCGTCACCCCGTTCCGCGAGCGCACCCTCGAGCTGCTCGACAACCAGGACCACCTGATGCAGGTGCTCGCCCAGGGAGCCGAGACCGCCGGTGCGGTCGCCGAGGCGACACTGCGCGACGTCTACCAGCGGATCGGGTTCGTGGCACCGGTGGAGCGTCGTCCGGAGGTCGACTGATGCCGGTGATCGGCGTCGCGGTCGCGATCCCGGAGCCGTGGGCCTCCGAGCTCTACGACTACCGGCTCTCGATCGGCGACCCGACGGCCGAGGGCGTGCCGAGCCACATCACACTGATCCCGCCGACCGAGATCGACAACGGCCTCGACGAGATCGAGGCGCACCTGGCGTCGGCGGCGGGCGAGGTCGGTCCCTTCCGTGTGCACCTGCGGGGGACGGGTACCTTCCGGCCCGTGTCACCCGTCGTCTTCGTCGGACTCGCCGAGGGAATCTCCCAGTGCGAGCAGCTCGCCGACGTCGTACGACGGGGACCGCTCGGGGTCGACCTGCACTTCCCCTACCACCCGCACGTCACGATCGCGCACCACCTCGACGACCCGACCCTCGACCGGGCGTTCGACGAGCTGGCCGGCTTCGAGTGTGCTTTCGACGTCACCGACTTCCACCTGTACGTGCACGACGAGCAGGTGGGCTGGCGGTCCCGCCGGACGTTCCCGCTGACATGAGGCTCGTCGATCGCGTGAAGGCGAAGGTCACGGAGGCCCGTGACCGGTGGCCGCTCGTCGATCACGTGGTCCGCACGCAGGAGCACTACAGCGCCGTCCAGGGCAGCCAGCAGGCCGGCGGCGTCACCTACTTCGGCTTCCTCTCCGTCTTCCCGATCCTCGCGCTCGCCTTCTTCGTGGTCGGCTGGATCGCCAAGGTCTTCCCCGACGCGCAGGACGCGCTGATCAAGGCCATCGACGAGGTGCTGCCCGGCCTGGTGGGCAACGGGCCGCACGACGTCCACCTCGCCGACGTCCAACAGGCCTCGGGCACGGTCGGGCTGATCGGCCTGGTCGGCGTCCTGTACGCCGGCCTCGGCTGGCTGTCGTCGCTGCAGTCGGCGCTGGGCGTGCTGTTCGCGCTGCCCGAGCGGATGCGGCCGAGCTTCGTCGTCGGCAAGATCCGCGACCTGGTCACCCTCGCCGTGCTGGGCGTGGTGCTGCTGCTCAGCGTGGTCGCGTCCGCGGTCCTCACCCGCACCTCGCGCGCCGTCCTCGACCTGCTCCACCTCGGCGGCGAGCTCGGCTGGCTGGTCGCCCTGCTCGGTCTCGTCGTCGGCATGGCCGCGTCGGCGCTGCTCTTCTTCCTGATGTTCCGGCTGCTCGCGCGCCCGGACCTGCCGGCGGGTGCGCTGTGGTCGGGCGCGATCCTGGGCGCGATCGGGTTCGAGGTGCTCAAGCAGCTCTCGGGGCTGCTGCTCGCCGCCACCCGCGGACAGCCCGCCTTCCAGGCGTTCGGGATCGCGCTGATCCTGCTGGTCTGGATCAACTACTTCTCGCAGGTGATCCTGTACGCCGCCGCCTGGGCGCACACCAGCCGGCGCGAGGAGCCGCGTCCGGCCGAGGTGGAGCCGTCTGGGACAATGGCGGGGTGAAGTTCGAGCGCAAGCACGCCATCCTGCTCCTCGCCGTCGCGGCCTGGAACGTCTTCTCCTTCGGCAACTTCGCCAAGAACCTCTACCACGCCTACGACACCGGCGAGGACCGCCCGACCGGCTACTGGGTCGCCCACACCGTCCTCATCGTCGTGAACTTCATCATCGCCGGCCTCCTCGGCTCGCTCGGCTGGAAGGCGCTGCGGGCGTCCAAGGACGCCTGAGCCTCGCGACGACCCCGTGACCACCCGGTGATGGCTCCATGACCCGGCGCTTCGGGCAGGCCCGCGGCGCGCTCGCGGGGTGCGTCGCCGCCTTCGGCGCGCTGGTCGCGCACGTCGCCGCGGGCGGCTCGGTCGAGCTGGTCCCCGGGCTCGTCGTCACCGCGGTCGCCCTCCCGCTCGCGGTCGCGCTGACGCCGCGCGACGCCGTCGACCTGCCCCGGCTCACGGGCGTCGCACTGGTCGCGCAGGCGCTCGGGCACCTCTGCCTGATGTTCGCGCCGAGCGGGCAGCACCACCACGCCTCCGGCCCCGGTGCGGGCGGCGCGGTGACGCCGGCCATGCTCGGACTGCACCTGCTCGTCGTCGCCGCCACCGACGCGGTGGCGGCGGGGCTCGACCGCGCCGCGCTCGACGTCGTCCTCGCGGCGGTCGGGTGGCTGCTGCCGCTGCTGCTCGCGGTGTCGCCGGGCGTCGTCCGCCACCGGTCGCGGGCACTGGCCCGCGTCCGCCGGCTGCACGGCCGGCTCGCCGGGCGCGTGGGCCGGCC
>NZ_BAABAC010000024.1:195791-328186 GCF_039537225.1 Nocardioides ginsengisoli | reverse complement strand
ACACCGCACTCGGCGGCAAGTCACCAGCCGACCTCGTGCCCAACCTGCGTGGACAGAACATCTAGGGCGTCGGCGGCTCAGCCCGCGGCCAATTGGGCACGCGTCGGCACATAGGGCTGGATCCGCAGCGCCATCCCGGCCTCGGCCGGCGTCCGGTTGGCCTTGCGGCCGTTGCACGCGCTGCACGCCGCGACCGTGTTGAGCCAGGTCCAGGCGCCACCGCGGCTCTGGGGGAGCAGGTGGTCGATGGTCGAGGCGTGCCGGCCGCAGTAGGCGCAGCGGCTGTGGTCGCGCTTGAGGACGTTGGTCCGCGAGTAGGACGCCGGCCGGTACATCCACTTGGCCGCGACGTAGCGCACCAGCCGGATGACCCGCGGCCACGGATGCGGCCCGATCATCCGGTCGTCGTGGGCCTCCTCGACGGTGGCGACCTCGCGAAAGAGCATCCGCACGGCGTGCTGGAAGGTCACCGTGCCGAGCGGCTCGTAGGAGGCGTTGAGCAGCATCACCGTGGTCATGGCTGCGGTCACCTCCTTCGTGAACCCTCGTGTCGTCCTACGGCGCCTGTCGGATTTCCTACAAGGTCCGTATTTCCGTTCGGCCACGAAGGCATGAAGGGCAGAAGACCTCTGCGCGAGGTCCGACCCTTCCACGGTACGTCGGCACCGGGCCGCCGCTCCACCGCTTTGTCGCGCGGGCTCTCCAGAAGGCCCTACAGGAAGGGCGCGAGCTCGACCGCCAGGTGCAGCCGGAGCCGGTCGGCGCCGCGGGCCAGGTCGAGCCCGGTGGCCTGCTCCACCTGCCCCAGCCGGTGATAGACCGTCTGCCGGTGCACGGCCAGCCGCGACGCCGTCCGCGAGGCGCTGCCGGCCTCGTCGAGCCACACCCGCACCGTCTCCAGGACGTCGGGCGCGGCACCGTCCAGGAAGGCGCGCAGCCGCGGCTCGAGGACGGCGCCGGCGAGGTCGTCGTCGCGGGCCACGCCGAGCAGGGCCAGCGGGCCGAGGTCGCTCCAGGCGACGACCGACCCGGGCGGGCGGGTGCGCGCGACGCGGAGCGCGACGCGGGCGCCGCGGTGGGCCGCGGCGAGGCCGTCGATGCCCGGCACGGTGGGGCCGATCGCGGCGCGGGTGACCCGGTCGAGCGCGTCGAGGCGGCGGCCGAGGCCGAGCGCGGCGAGGAGGTCGTCGAGCTCGGGGGCGGCCGCGACCAGACCGGCGCGGGCGACCGCGGCCGCCGTACCGGCGCCGGAGCGGACCCACACCACGCCCGGGCGCGAGGGCCGGCTGGCCACCTGGTCGAGCAGCTCGGGGCGCTCGACGAGGACGCAGGTGACCGGCTCCTGCAGGTCGAGCCCGCCCGCCTGGGCCAGGTCGGACGCCGACTCGCGCGCCGCGAGCCGGCCACCCTCCACCAGGTCGCGGAAGAGCGCGTCGCGGTGGGCCTGGCGGCGCTCGCCGACATTGAGCAGCCGGGCGGCGGACTCGGCGATCCGCATCGCCTCCGGCCAGGTCGCCTCGTCGATGCGGCCCTCGGGGTCGATCAGCCAGAAGTACCCCTGGACCCGGTCGAGGTGGCGGGCGGGGACGCAGAGCCGGCCGACGATCCCGAGCCCCGGGTCGGGCGGGGTGCGCAGCGGCCCGGGGGAGTCCTCGATGCCCTGCGCGCGGAACCACGAGCGGACCTCGTCGGTCGAACGGCGCTCCAGGATCGAGCGCTGGCGGATCCAGTCGACGACGTCGTCGCCGCGGTGGTCGGAGAAGCCGATCAGCCGGAAGTCGGGGTCCTCGAGGGTGCACGGCGCGTCGGTGAGGCGGGCCATGTCCTCGACCAGGTCGTCCAACGAGCTCACCTGACAAGTGTCTCACCGGACGGCGGAGAACGTGTGACAGATGTCCGTTCCGTGTGACCCGCGACGCTCCTAGTTTGGAAGCATGCTCAGCGCCACCCTCAACCGTGCGTCCCGCAGTGCCCGGGCCCGCCGTGCCGTCGAGTCGATCCCGC
Organism: Nocardioides ginsengisoli; assembly: GCF_039537225.1. Taxonomy (NCBI): domain Bacteria; kingdom Bacillati; phylum Actinomycetota; class Actinomycetes; order Propionibacteriales; family Nocardioidaceae; genus Nocardioides; species Nocardioides ginsengisoli. Next base: position 326,182 of record NZ_BAABAC010000024.1, on the reverse strand, counting down.
TCACCCGCAGCGTCGTCGACCGGTTCGTGCCCGGCGAGACCACCGCCGACGCCGTCGCCGCGACCCGCCGCCTGGTCGACTCCGGCCGCGTCGTCACCATCGACGTCCTCGGCGAGGACGTCCTCGACCTCGCCGGTGCGCGCGCCATGCGCGACGCCTACCTGACCCTGCTCACCGCCCTCGGCGAGGCCAACGTCGCCGTCGGCTCCGACGTCTCGCTCAAGCTCTCGGCGATGGGCCAGGCACTGCCCGACGGCACCGCGATCGCGACCGAGCACGCCGCCGAGATCTGCGCCGCGGCCGCCGCGCTCGGCTGCACGGTGAGTCTCGACATGGAGGACCACACCACCGTCGACTCGACGCTGGCGATCGGCGCCGAGCTGCGGTCGACGTACCCCTTCGTCGGGAACGTGCTGCAGACCAACCTGTTCCGCACCCCCGGCGACATCGCGGCCCTCGACGGCACCGGCGCGCGGATCCGCCTGGTCAAGGGCGCCTACCGCGAGCCGGCGTCGGTCGCGCACCCGCGCAAGGCCGACGTCGACCGTGCCTACGAGCTCGCGATCGACGCGCTGATGGCGTCCGACTGCTACCCGATGATCGCCACCCACGACCCGGCGATGCTCGACCGCGCGGTGCGCAAGGCCCGCGAGGCCGGTCGCGGCGACGACCGCTGGGAGGCGCAGATGCTGTACGGCGTGCGCCCCGAGCTCGAGCAGCGGATGGTCGACGACGGCCACCGGATGCGGGTCTACATCCCCTTCGGCACCGACTGGTACGGCTACTTCATGCGCCGCCTCGCCGAGCGCCCCGCCAACGTCGCCTTCTTCCTGCGCGCCCTCGCGCACCGCTGAGCCCGCCGACCCGAACCTGACCGAGAGGACCTGACATGGACGCCATCACCACCCCGCCGGCCCCCGTCAACGAGCCGAACCTGCACTACGCCCCCGGCAGCAAGGAGCGCGACGAGCTCGTCGTCCAGCTCGACGCGATCGGCGGTACCACCCACCAGCTCGACGCCCACATCGGCGGCGAGCGGGTCGTCGGCGGCGGCGAGGAGATCGCCGTCGTCCAGCCGCACGCGCACCAGAAGGTCCTCGGCGTGCTGCGCAACAGCACCGCCGACGACACCAAGGCCGCCATCGCCGCCGCCCGCGACGCCGCCCCGGCCTGGCGCGCGCTGCCGTACGACGAGCGCGCCGCCGTCATCCTGCGCGCGGCCGAGCTGCTCGCCGGCCCCTGGCGCCAGAAGCTCAACGCGGCCACCATGCTCGGCCAGTCGAAGACCTCCTTCCAGGCCGAGATCGACGCCGCCTGCGAGCTCATCGACTTCTGGCGGTTCAACGTCCACTTCGGTCGCGAGATCCTCGCCGAGCAGCCGATCCGCAACGCCCCGGGCGTCTGGAACCGCACCGACCACCGCCCGCTCGAGGGCTTCGTCTACGCGATCACGCCGTTCAACTTCACCGCCATCGCCGGCAACCTGCCCACCGCACCGGCGCTGATGGGCAACACCGTGATCTGGAAGCCGTCACCCACCCAGCAGCTCGCCGCATCGCTGACCATGCAGCTGCTCGAGGAGGCCGGTATGCCGCCGGGCGTCATCAACATGCTCCCCGGCGACGGCCTCGCCGTCTCCGAGGTCGCGCTCGCGCACCCCGACCTCGCCGGCATCCACTTCACCGGCTCCACCCCGACCTTCCAGCGCCTGTGGTCGACCGTGGGCGCCAACCTGCCGTCGTACCGGACCTATCCGCGGCTGGTCGGCGAGACCGGCGGCAAGGACTTCGTCATCGCCCACCCGTCGGCCGACCCGGACGTGCTCCGCACCGCGCTCATCCGCGGCGCCTTCGAGTTCTCCGGCCAGAAGTGCTCGGCCGCGTCGCGCGCCTACGTCCCCGCGTCGCTGTGGGCGCGGATGGGCGACGACCTCGTCTCCCAGACCGACGCCCTCCCCGTCGGCGACCCGACCGACTTCGCGAACTTCACCGGCGCCGTCATCGACGCGCGCGCGTTCGCCAAGCACCAGGCCGCGCTGACGCGGGCCGCGTCGACCGACGGCCTGACGGTGGTCGCCGGCGGCACCGCCGACGACAGCGTCGGCTACTTCGTGCGGCCCACCATCGTCGTCGCCGAGGACCCGACCGACGAGATGTTCTCGACCGAGTACTTCGGGCCGATCCTCGTCGTCCACGTCTACGACGACAGCCGGCCCGGCGCCTTCGAGGAGGTCGTGCGGCAGGCGGAGTCGGCGGCGCCGTACGCGCTGACGGGGTCGATCCTGGCCGCCGACCGGCACGCCGTCGACTGGGCGAGCAACGAGCTGCGCTTCGCTGCCGGCAACTTCTACGTCAACGACAAGCCGACCGGTGCGGTCGTCGGGCAGCAGCCGTTCGGTGGGGGGCGCGCGTCCGGCACCAACGACAAGGCCGGCTCGGCGCTGAACCTGCTGCGGTGGACGTCGCCGCGGTCGATCAAGGAGACCCTGGTGCCGCCGGTGGACCACCGGTACCCGCACATGGGGTGATCTTCTCGTCGTGCCTGTCGTGCCTGTCGTGCCTGTCGTGCCTGTCGGGCTTGTCGGGCTTGTCGGGCGGGGTCGGTGTCGCGGGGCTGGTCGGGCGGCCGCGCGTAGCCGGTCGTCTCCCGCCGTCCAGGATCCTCGCTGCGCTCGGCCCGCTGCGCGGCGCCTTCGGCGTCCTTGACCGCGGGGCCCTGACGACCGGCGGGCGGCGCGGTTTGCCGGCACGGACTTCGTCCGCGCCGCCGCTGACGCGGCCGCCTGCTGGTGGGTGTGGCCGTGCGGCGGTCCGACGCGGCCCGGGTGCCGCGGCTCTTGTAACTCGGTGTTCGTGTATCCACCACGGTGTTCGAGCGTCTACCGCCGTGTCCGGGCGTCTACCTCAGCGTTCGGGCATCCACCACGGCGTTGTTACCGGTCATGACTCCATGGTGGATGCATGGACACCGAGTTACATGCGCGGTCACTTCGCGTCGCGGGCGCGGCAGCTCTTGTAACTCGGTGTTCGCGTATCTACCACGGCGTTCGGGCATCCACCGCTGCGTTGGGGCATCTACCACCGGGTTCGGTATCTACCTCAGCGCTCTGGCATCCACCACGGCGTCGTTACCGGTCATGACCCCGTGGTGGATACATGGACACCGAGTTACATGCCCGGTCGCCGCGGCAGGGGCCTCAGGCGCCGGCGCCGCCGTAGGGCACGGTGATGATCTCGAGGTTGTGGTCGTCGGGGGCCGGCCAGTACAGCCCGCGCCCACCGTCGTTGTGGTTGATCCGGCCCGCCTCCCGCCGCATCGGGTCGGCCCAGAAGGTCAGGCCGCGCTCGACGATCCGGGCGTGGATGGCGTCGAACTCCGCGTCGCTCACCAGGAACGCGTAGTGCTGCGGGGTGACCGGGCCGCGGGCGGTCATCACGTCGAGGCTGACGCCGTTGCTCAGGGCGACGACCCGGAAGGGGCCGTACGCAGGGGCGTCCGGGAGGCCGAGGACCGAGGTCAGGAAGGCGGCGGTGGCGTCGCGGTCGGTCGCGTGGACGATCGTGTGGTTGAGCTCGACGCTCATCAGTGGGCTCCTTCGGGGGAGGCGGGGCGGGGCAGCAGCAGGGCCGGTACGGCGGCCGCGAGCGCGAGGCCCAGCGGCCACCAGAAGGTCGCACCGAAAGCGTCTCCCGGCAGGCGCGTCGCGTCGAGGTGGTGCTGCAGGACGGTGGCGAAGACGGCGGTCGCGACGACGCCGCCGGTCCGCTGGGCGATGCTCATGGTCGTGGTGGCGCGGGCGATCGCGGTCCGGTCGAGGGCCGCGTACGCCGCCGCGCTGGTCGGGGCGAAGATGCAGCCGGCGCCGAGGCCGATCGCGAAGAGGGCGATGCCGAGGTAGAGCTGGCCCGGCGCGCTGCCGACGGCGGTGTAGCCGAGGAAGCCGACGGCGAGCAGGACGACGCCCGCCACCACCACGGTGCGCCCGCGTCCGCGGTCGACCAGGCGTCCGGTCAGGGCCATCGCGAGCGCCGCGCCGACGCCCTGCGGGACGAGGAGGAGTCCCGTCGTCAGCTCGGTCTCGCCCCGCGCGACCAGGTGGTAGAGCGGCAGCAGGAAGCCCGCGCCGGTGAGGACGCCGACCGCGAGGAACTGCACCGCGGTGGCGGTCGCGAAGCCGCGGTGGGCGAAGTGGCGCAGCTCGACGAGCGGTCGCGGGGTGCGTAGGGCGTGGGCGACGAAGGTGGCGAGGAGCAGGACGCCGAGGCCGATCCCGCCGGCCACGGCCGTCGTCGAGTCGCTGTGCGCGGCGACCGACGTGACGCCGTAGGCGAGCGCGACGAGGCCGGGGGAGAGCAGCGCCAGGCCGAGGACGTCGAGCCGCTCGCGGCCCGCGCCGCGCTCGTCGGCGAGCGCGCGGGCCGACCACGCGAGACAGGTCAGCCCGACGGGGATGTTGACCAGGAAGATCCAGCGCCAGTCGACGCTGTCGACCAGGACGCCGCCGATCACCGGCCCCAGGATCGGGCCGAGCATCATCGGGATGCCGACGACGGCCATCGCGCGGCCCATCCGCTGCGGTCCGACGGCGCGGGCGACCATCGCCATGCCGACCGGGCTCACCAGGCCGGCGCCGGCGCCCTGCAGCACCCGGAACCCGATGAGGGACGGCGCCGACCAGGCCAGGCCGCACAGCAGCGACCCCGCGGTGAAGACGCCGACGGCGGTGAGCCAGACCCGGCGCGCGCCGTACCGGTCCATCGCCCAGCCGCTCAGCGGGATGGTGGCGGTGAAGGCCAGCAGGTAGCCGGTCATCACCCACTGCACCGTCGTCAGCGGTACGGCGAACTCGGCCGCCAGGCGGTCGGTGGCGACGCTGACGATCGTGGCGTCGAGGACGGTCGTGATCATGCCGAGCACGACCACGGCGATGACGGTGCGTGCGGTCCGGTCCAGGGGAGCGGGCGCAGCGGGAGGTGCGGCGGTCTGGCTCATGGCCCTTCCCTTCCTAGGTTTGCTCTAAAGTTATATCGACTCTAAGATTCGAGTGACCCGAAGTCAAGGTAGGGTGCGGACATGACCGAGCTGGGGCTGCGCGAGCGCAAGAAGCAGGAGACCCGCCGTCGGATCACCGACGCCGCGATCGAGCTGTTCGCCGAGCGCGGATTCGAGCAGGTCCCCGTCGCCGACATCGCGGCCGCGGCCGACGTCTCGACCGCCACGGTCTTCAACTACTTCCCGGCCAAGGAGGATCTGATCTACGACGGGATGGCCTCCTTCAACGAGTCCGTCCTCGCCGCGATCCGCGACCGCGCCGACGGGGTGAGCGTCGTCCAGGCCTTCCGTGTGTATGTCATCCAGCCGCGCGGCGTCCTCGCCGACCCGGCCTCGCCGGTGGTGCCCGCGCTCGCCCGCATCGCGCGCATCGTCCGTGACAGCCCGAGCCTGCAGGCCCGCGAGCGGCTCGAGGCCGACCGCGAGGTCGAGGCCCTGCGGGAGCTGCTCGCCGAGGAGCTCGACGACGAGCTGCGCTGCTGGACCGTCGCCTCCGCGCTCGTCGGCACCACCCGCGGCATGTCCCGCCAGGTCCAGCGGGCGGCCGCCGAGGGCAGCCTCGACGCGCGGCTGGCGCGACGGCTGCTCGCCTCCGCCGACGCCGCGGTCGCCGTGATCGAGGCCGGCTTGGCCGGAGCGACGAAACGCCGCCCCTGACCCGGTGCCCGACGACGAAGGACCGCTCCCGCGCCGCCCCTAGGCTGCGGCCCATGCATGCAATGGGCGAGTGGCTGCGCGCGCGGCTGCCGGAGCTGCTGGCCGAGTACGACGTCCCTGCCGCGGCGGTCGCCGTCGTCCGGGGCGACGAGGTGGTCGACGCGGCCGCCGGCGTCCTCAGCACCGCGACCGGCGTGACGGCGACGACCGACGCGATCTTCCAGATCGGCTCGATCACGAAGGTCTTCACCGCGACCCTCGTCCACCAGCTCGTCGACGAGGGACTCGTCGACCTCGACCGCCCGGTCCGCACCTGGCTGCCCGACCTCCGGCTCGCCGACGAGCAGGCCGCGGCCACGCTCACCGTCCGCCAGCTGCTCACCCACACCGCCGGCTTCGAGGGCGACGTCTTCACCGACACCGGCAAGGGCGACGACTGCCTCGAGCGCTACGTCGACCTGCTCGCCGACGACCCCCAGCTGTTCGCGCCGGGGGAGATGTGGTCCTACAACAACGCCGGATTCTGCGTGCTCGGCCGCCTGGTCGAGGTGCTCCGCGGCCGTCCGTACGACGCGTGCCTGCGCGCCCACCTACTCGACCCGCTCGGCCTGACCCACGCCGCGACCGATCCCTACGAGGCGGTGCTGCACCGGGTCGCCGTCGGCCACCTCGCCGACGGCCCGACCGACACCTGGGCCCTGGCCCGCTCCAATGCCGCCGCCGGCTCGATGCTCGCGATGCGCGCCCGCGACCTGGCCGCGTTCGCCCGCCACCACCTGCGCGACCCCGGGCTCGCGGCGATGCGCGAGCCGCAGGTCGAGCTGCCCGACCTCGGCCAGGGCGCCGCCTGGGGCCTGGGCTGGGAGCTGTTCCAGCTCGAGCCGCTGCTGCTCGGCCACGACGGCAACACGATCGGGCAGTCGGCCTTCCTGCGACTGGTGCCGGAGCACGACCTCGCGGTCGCCGTCCTCACCAACGGCGGGCGGCCGAAGGGCCTGTGGCGCGAGATCGGCGGGCACGTCCTGCGCGAGCTCGCCGGCATCGAGCTGCCGGCGCTCGTCGCGCCCGCCGAGGCGAAGCCGCCCGCCGACGCGCGCCGCTTCGTCGGCCGCTACACCTCGGTCGTCAGCGAGACGGTCGTCAGCGAAGACGACGCCGGCCGGCTCTGGCTCGACCGGACGCCGCGGGGTGTCCTCGCCGACCTCGATCCGTCGTACCGGACCGAGCTGGTGGCCTGGCGCCCGGACGTGCTCTGGCCGGTCACGCCGGAGGGCGGCGCCCACCAGCCGGTGGGGTTCGTCGGCGACGACGGGACCGGCCGCGCGACCTACCTGCACACCGGACGAGCCGACAGGAGAGCCGAATGAACGACCTGCACCGCCGATCGGTGGTCGCCGACACCCACAACGACCTGCTCTGCGCCGTGGTGTCGCGGCCGGTGGAGGTCTGGTCCGACTTCTTCCGCGAGCGGTGGCTGCCGCAGCTGCGCGCGGGCGGCGTCGACCTGCAGACGCTTCCCGTGTTCATCGACGACCCCTACCGCCCCGAGGGCGCGCTGCGCCGCACGCTGCGGATGGTCGAGGCCGCCCACCGGCTCGCCGAGGGCAACCCGGACGACGTCGCGCTCTGCCGCGACGGCGCCGAGATCGACGCCGCGCTCGGCGGCGGCCGGATCGCGCTGGTCCTCGCGCTGGAGAGCGCACCCGGGGTGGGGGAGGACGTCGAGCTGTTGGAGACGCTTTTCCGGCTCGGCGTCCGGGTCGCCTCGCTCGCCCACTTCGGCCGGACGGCGCTCGCCGACGGCAGCGGCGAGGACGCGACCGGCGGCCGGCTCACCAAGCCGGGTGTCGCCGCCGTCGCCGAGATGGAGCGGCTCGGCATGCTGTACGACGTCAGCCACCTCGGCATCGCCGGCGTCGAGCACGTCCTCGAGCTCGCCACCCGCCCGGTGATCGCGACCCACTCCTCGGCTCGCGCGCTCTTCGACCACCACCGCAACCTTTACGACGCGCAGATCCGTGGGATCGCCGACGGCGGTGGCCTGGTCTGCGTGAACTTCTTCGCGCCCTACCTGCACGCCACCGACTTCACGATCGACCGGCTCGTCGACCACCTCGAGCACATCGTCGGCGTCGCCGGGATCGAGCACGTCGGGCTGGGGCCGGACTTCGTCAAGGAGGTGCTCGCCGACACCACCCCGCCGTGCTGCGAGGTGGACGTCGTCGAGGGCGTGCCCGCGAACGAGTACCTCCCCGGGCTCGAGGGGCCGGCCGGCCTGCCGCTGGTCACCGAGGCGCTGCTGCGCCGCGGCTGGGCGGAGCCGGACGTCGTCGCCGTCCTCGGCGAGAACGTACGGCGCCTCTACCGGGCCGAGCTCGGCCGTCCCGCATGAGCCGGTTCGTCCCCGCCGACGAACGGCCCACCCCAGCTCGGGCGGGCCGCACCAACACCGCGGGTGACGTGGGTCGCACCATCGTTCCGTGGCCCCCGACAGCACAGCCAGCACAGCCAGCACAGCCAGCACAGCCAGCACAGCCAGCACAGCCAGCACAGCCGCGAGCACCGCGGTGAGCACCGACCTCGCCCCGGCGCCCGACCGGGTGCTGAGCGTCCGCGACCTGTCGGTGGAGATCCGGCGCCACGACCGCGTCGTCCGCCCGGTCACCGGCGTGAGCCTCGACCTGCGCCGGGGCGAGACGCTCGGCATCGTCGGCGAGACCGGCTCCGGGAAGTCGATGACCGGCCTGGCGATCATGGGCATGCTGCCCGCCGGCGGTCGGATCACCGACGGCTCGATCTCGTTCGACGGCACCGAGCTGGTCGGCCTGCCCGCCGCCCGGTACCGGGGGATCCGGGGCAACGACATCGCCATGGTCTTCCAGGACTCGCTCACCGCGCTCAACCCCACGCGCCGGATCGGCGACCAGGTCGCGGAACCGGCCCGGCTGCACCTGGGGCTGTCGAAGCGGGCGGCCCGACAACGCGCCGCGGAGATGCTGGCGCTGGTCGGCATCCCGCGCCCGGCCGAGCGGATGGACGACTATCCGCACCAGCTCTCCGGCGGCATGCGGCAGCGGGTGATGATCGCGATGGCGCTGGTCTGCGAGCCGAAGGTCGTCATCGCCGACGAGCCCACGACTGCGCTCGACGTCACCATCCAGGCCGAGATCCTCGACCTGCTCGACGACCTGCGCAGCCGCCTCGGCATGGCGATGATCCTGGTGACCCACGACATGGGCGTCATCGCCCGGCACGCCGACCGGGTCGGCGTGATGTACGCCGGGCGGCTCGCCGAGACCGGCCCCACGCAGGTGATCTTCGACGAGACCCGGCACCGCTACACGCAGGCGCTGCTCGCATCGATCCCGTCGCTCACCCATGACCGCGGCGAGGAGCTGTTCAGCATCGGCGGCTCGCCGCCCGACCTCACCGCCGAGCCGGTCGGGTGCGGCTTCGCGGCCCGCTGCCCGATGGCGAGCGACCGGTGCCGCACCGAGCAGCCGCCGCTGACCGCCGACGGCTCCCACGAGGCGCACGCCTTCGCCTGCTGGCACCCGGCCGACGGGCCCATCGAGCGGGTCGCCGTCCGGCTCGCCGAGGTCGCCGCCCCGGACGCCCACGCCCACGCCGGCGGACCCGACGCCGGGCCGCGGCTGCGGGTCGTCGACCTCCAGCGCGAGTACCCCGCCGGGCACGACGGCTGGTTCGGCGGCCGCCGTACCGTCAAGGCGGTCTCGGGCGTCAGCTTCGAGGTCGCCGCGGGCGAGACCTTCGGCCTGGTGGGGGAGTCCGGCTGCGGCAAGTCGTCGCTCGGCCGGATGCTCGTCGCGCTCGACCGGCCGACCGCCGGCGACGTGGTCTTCGAGGGGACGTCGGTCACGGCCGGCCGCTCCCGCGAGCTCGGCGACCGGCGCTCCCGGCTGCAGATGATGTTCCAGGACTCCAGCGCCGCGCTCGACCCCCGCATGCGGGTCGGCGCGATCCTGCGCGAGCCGTTCGCCATCCACGGCATCGGCACCCGCGCCGAGCGGACCTCGCGCGCCCGCGACCTGCTGTACGACGTCGGCCTGCCCGCCACGGTGCTGGAGCGCTTCCCGCACGAGCTGTCCGGCGGCCAGCGCCAGCGGATCGGCCTGGCCCGCGCGCTCGCCCTCGACCCGTCGGTCCTCGTCGCGGACGAGCCGGTCAGCGCGCTCGACGTGTCGATCCGCTCGCAGGTGCTCAACCTGATGCGGCGGATCCAGCGCGAGCGCGGGCTGAGCAGCGTCGTGATCTCGCACGACCTCGCCGTCGTCCGGTATCTCGCCGACCGGGTCGGGGTGATGTACCTCGGCAAGCTGGTCGAGACCGGCGCCGCCGAGGAGGTGTACGCCGCCCCGGCCCACCCCTACACGGCGGGCCTGCTCGCCGCCGTCCCGGGCGAGGGCGAGGGCGACTCCACCCGGGAGCGGACCCGGATCCACGGCGAGCTGCCGAGTCCGATCGACCCGCCGAGCGGCTGCCGGTTCCGGACCCGCTGCCCGCTCGCCACCGACCGGTGCGCGCAGGTGGAGCCGGTCCTCGAGCCGGTGTCCGCCACCCACCAGGTGGCCTGTCACTTCCCGCTGCAGCCCACGACCCAGAACGGAGGCGCCTGAGCCATGGCCTGGTACGTCCTGCGCCGACTCGCGATCTCGGTCGTCGTCCTGCTCGGCATCTCCGCCGTCGTCTTCTTCCTGCTGCACCTGGTCTCCGACAGCCCCGGCCGGGTGGTGCTCGGCCAGCGCGCGTCGCCGCAGGCCGTGGCCGACTTTAACCGGCAGCACGGCTTCGACCGGCCGGTCGTGCTCCAGTACCTCAGCTACCTCGGCCAGCTGCTGCACGGCGACCTCGGCCGCTCCTACAAGCTCAACCAGGACGTCAGCACGCTGCTGTCCCAGAACGCCGGCCGCAGCGCCATGCTCTCGGCGTCCGGTCTGGTACTGGCGCTGCTCGTCGCGATCCCGCTCGGCGTGCTGCAGGCGGTCAAGCGCAACAGCGTGGTCGACCGGGTCGCGACGGGCGCGGCGTACGTGCTCTACGCGACGCCGGCCTTCCTGCTCGGCCTGGTGCTGATCGCGGTGTTCAGCCAGCAGCTCGACCTGTTCCCCGCGGAGGCGTCGCAGTCGCACTCGCCGTGGGTGGTGTTCACCGATCCGCGCTCGATGGCGCTGCCGGTGGTGACGATCGCGGCGACGAGCATCGCGATCTTCAGCCAGTACCAGCGCTCCTCGGCGCTCGACCAGCTCGGGCAGGACTACATCCGGGTGGCCCGGGCGAAGGGCCTGCCGGAGCGGCTGATCCTGATCCGTCATCTGCTGCGCAACGCCTGCCTGCCGCTGATCACCCTGGTGGGGACGATGATCCCGGCCCTGCTGGCGGGCAACCTGATCGTGGAGTCGCTGTTCAACTACTCCGGGCTCGGGCTGCTCTTCCTCAACAGCCTGCAGCGCGAGGACTACCCGGTGCTGCTGGCCTACACCCTGATCGGCGGCGTGCTCACGGTCGCCGGCAACTTCATCGCCGACATCGCGGTCGCCTTCGCCGACCGCAGGATCGAGCTCGCGAAATGACCGCGCCCGACGTCCCCACCGCCATCGACGCTGCCGAGGAGCAGGCGCTCGCGCCGGTGCCGCCGGCGTCCCTCCTGACCGTGCTCCGGCGGCTCAAGCACCATCCGCTCGGCCTGGTCGGCTTCGGGCTGCTCGTGCTGATCGCGGCGTTCTGCTATCTGGGACCGCTGTTCTGGAAGACCAACCAGACCGACGTCAACCTGCTCGACGCGGCGCTGCCGCCGGGGCCGGGCCATCCGCTCGGCACCGACACCAACGGCTTCGACGTCCTCGGCCGGATGATGGCGGGCGGCCAGGTCTCGCTGCAGATCGGCCTGCTGGCGGCGCTCTTCGCGACCACCATCGGCACCGTGTACGGCGCCGTGGCCGGTCTCGCGGGCGGCGTCGTCGACGGCATCCTGATGCGCCTGGTCGACGTCCTGCTGTCGGTGCCCTTCCTGTTCTTCGTGCTCATCCTGTCGGCGCGCTTCCACGCCAACGCCTGGACGCTCGCCCTGGTGATCGGCGCCTTCTCGTGGCTGATCTCGGCGCGCCTGGTGCGGGGCGAGGTGCTCACCCTGCGGGTGCGCGAGTACGTGCTGGCGGCCCGGGTCATGGGCGCCTCGCGACGGCGGATCATCTTCACCCACCTGATCCCGAACGCGATGGGCGTCATCATCGTCAACATCACCTTCCAGGTGGCCGACGCGGTGCTCGTCGTCGCGGCGCTGGGGTTCCTCGGCTTCGGGCTGAGCTATCCGACGACCGACTGGGGCAGCCAGCTCGCCAGCGGCGTCACCTACATCTCCGCCGACTACTGGTGGCTGGTCTACCCGGTGGGCGGGTGCATCATCCTCACCGTGCTCGCGCTCAACCTGCTCGCGGACGCGCTCCGCGACGCCGTGGGGCGCAAGGCCGACTGACGGATCGGTGGGACGCGGGACGGCCTGTCGAGGCGGACCGACCGGCCCGTGCGGAATCGTCGACAAGGACGAACCGGGGCCGGGGGGCCTGCGGCAACCTCGTCGCAAGCCCACAAACCCAAGGAGCCAGACATGACCCACCTGCCTGGACAGCGACGCGGCCGCCTCGGCCTGGCCCTCGTCGCGGTGGTCGCCCTCCTCGTCTCGGGGTGCTCCGGCGACGGACGATCGACGAGGGACGTCGCCGAGAAGTACAGCGCGATCCCGGACGAGACCGGTCACCCGAAGAACGGCGGGACGGTCACGGTCGCGCTCACGCCGGGCCTCAGCCCGAACTACATCTACCCCTACCCGCCGGCGTCCGCGAGTGGCACGGTCATCGCGCGCGGCCTGATGTGGCGGGCGCTCTACCGCCCGAGCAGCACCGGCGCCGAGGTCGTCGACCAGGCGCTGAGCATGGCCGAGCCGCCGCAGACCAGCGCCGACCGGAAGACGGTCACGGTCCGGCTCAAGGACTTCCAGTGGTCCAACGGCAAGCCGGTGATCGCCGACGACGTGGTCTTCTCGCTCGCGCTGCTCAAGGCCGCGATCGCCGAGAGCCCCGGCAACTGGAGCTTCTACACGCCGGGCCAGTTCCCGGACGGCGTCACCGCCGAGGCGACCTCGGACAGGACGGTGACCTTCCACTTCGAGAAGGCCTACAACGCGTCGTACGTGCTGTCGATGCTCACCCTGCTCTACGTGATGCCCTCGCAGGACTGGAATGTCGCCAAGACCGGCGGGCCGCACCTCGACTTCACCCAGCCGCAGAACGCGACCGCCATCTACCGCTACCTGACGAAGCAGTCGGCCGACCAGTCGACCTTCGCCACCAACCCGCTGTGGCAGATCGTCAACGGCCCCTTCAAGCTGAAGAGCTTCGACCCCAGCACCGGCTCGTTCTCGCTGGTGCCCAACCGCGACTACAGCGGCCCCGGCGAGCAGCGCCTCGACCAGGTCGACTTCAAGGCGTTCACGTCGGCGTCGGCCGTGTTCAACCAGTACCGGGCCGGGACGCTCACCGTCGGCACGCTCGACGCCAGCTACATCACCCAGATCGACGCCCTGAAGAAGGACGGCTACCACGTCTACGGCGCGCCCGCTCCGGCCCGCTTCGACGCGCTGACCATCAACTTCGCCAACACCGTCGACAACTTCGACAAGGTGATCGCGCAGAAGTACGTGCGGGAGGCGCTGCAGCGGCTGATCGACCAGCAGGGCTACGTCGAGAGCCGCGGCATCTACAACGGCGCGGCCTCGCCGAACTACAGCACCGCGGGCGCGGACTCGCCGTACCCGCCGGCGTTCGGCGACGAGCCGACCTACCCCTTCGACCCGAAGGCCGCCGCGAAGCTGCTGACCGACCACGGCTGGAAGGTCGCGGCCGGCGGCAGGACGACCTGCGAGAGCCCCGGCACCGGCGCGAACCAGTGCGGCGCGGGCATCCCGAAGGGCCAGAGGATCAGCTTCACGCTCGCCTCCGCGAACACCCCGGCGTACGTCGGCGCGCGCGACGTCGCCTTCGTCTCCGAGGCCAAGAAGCTCGGCATCGAGGTCAAGGTCGTCACCAAGTCGCTCAACTACATGTACGCCAACTACGGCAACAGCTTCGCGCCGGCCACGAAGAACGAGTGGGCGATGCAGGACTACGGCCCGCTCTACCAGGCGGCCGGCTACCCGACGAGCAACACGGTCTTCAACACGACGGGCAGCTTCAACCTCGGCAGCTACTCCAGCAAGGAGGCCGACCGGCTGATCGACGACTCCACGTTCGGCGCCGACCCGAAGGCGCTGTCGCAGGAGATCACCACGCTGTCGGAGGACCTGCCGGTGCTCTTCTTCCCGACGCCGCACACGCTGGTGGTCTGGAAGGACACGCTGTCCGGCCCGCCGTCGTCCTTCCAGGCGCTGTTGAGCTTCATCTACTCGCCGGAGCTGTGGTACTTCCACGAGTGATGACAGCTCACGATCTGCCTGACCTGAGCGCCCTGCGCGACCTCGCCGCCGGAGCGCGGGTGGTCGCGCTCGGCGAGGCGGCCCACCACGTCGCCGACCTCCACGAGCTCCGGGACCGTGTGTTCCGGATGCTCGTGGAGGAGCACGGATTCACCGCACTGGTGCTGGAGTCCGGCTTCGCGGAGGGGCTCGGGCTCCAGGCGTGGGTCGCCGGCGGTCCGGGCTCGGTCGAGCAGGCTGCGCGGGAGGGCATCACCTACGGCTTCGGCGACGCGGTCGAGGTGCACCGCCAGCTCGGCTGGATGCGGGAGCACGGCGGCCTGCGGGTCTACGGCATGGACGTCTCCGGGGCGTCGACCTCGCCGGGGCCGGCGGTGCGTGCGCTGCTCGAGCGGATCGCCCCCGAGGTGGGGGACGGCGGTGTGCGGGATCGCGCCGACCTCGGTGGGCGGGTCGAGGCGGCGGTCCGGTGGGCCGGGCTCGACGACGGCGAGCGGGAGCGGCTGCGTGCCGACCTGCGGGCGCTGGCCGCACGGGGCCGGGCGGCGGGTGACGCGATCGCGGAGCGGCTCGCCGCGTCGGTGCTCGCGTTCGCCGACGACCAGGACCGCGACGCCTTCATGGCCGACACCGTGCGCTGGATCCTGGAGCGCGAGGAGCGGATCCTCGTCAGCGCCCACAACGGCCATGTCCAGCGCACGCCCTGGGACGGGATGCCCGTCCTGGGCGGTCTGCTCGCACCGGTGCTCGGGGGCGAGCTCGTCGTGGTGGGGACGACGTACGCCTCCGGGCCGGCGGTGCGGATCACCGACCGCTCGCCCCG
Organism: Nocardioides ginsengisoli; assembly: GCF_039537225.1. Taxonomy (NCBI): domain Bacteria; kingdom Bacillati; phylum Actinomycetota; class Actinomycetes; order Propionibacteriales; family Nocardioidaceae; genus Nocardioides; species Nocardioides ginsengisoli. Next base: position 311,162 of record NZ_BAABAC010000024.1, on the reverse strand, counting down.
GCCCTTCGACTGGGCGGTCGCGCTCGAGGAGGGCGTGCCCGCGCCGGCCCTGGCCGACGGGGGATTCGACCTGGTGCTCGCGCTCGGCGAGGTGCGCCGCGTGCCGGGCGCCTTCGAGCGGCTGCGGGCCGAGCTGCGCTCGCCGTACCCCGCGACGCGGAAGGTCGACGTGGTCGCCACGCAGGCCGGCGTCCGGGTCGCCGACCCGTATCGCTGGCTGGAGGCCGAGGACGACGAGGTCCACGCGTGGCAGCGGCGGCAGGCCGAGATCGCGACCGGCACCATCCTCGGCGGGCAGGACCGCGCGGCGCTGCGCGCCCTCGTCGAGCGGTACGACGCCGGCGCGCGCCCCGCGCTGCCGAAGCACGCCGCGGGCCGGTGGTTCCGGCCGGAGGCGGACACCGTGGTCGTCGCCGGCGAGCCGTACGGCGACGGACCGGCGGTCGCCGTCCTGGAGGACGGGGCGGTGCTGTCGTGGCTCGCGCCCTCGCCCGACGGACGGATCCTCGCGATCGGTGTCTGCACCGACGGCAGCGAGCACAACACGATCCGACTCGTCGACGTCGCCACCGGCGAGCGGCTGCCGGCGCCGCAGCAGCTGCTGCACAGCGCCTGGGCGGGCGGCGTCGCGTGGCGGGCCGACAGCGGAGGCTTCTGGTTCCTCGCGCTGACCGGGACGCCGGAGGAGTTCGCGCAGGCGACCTTCCACCACGACCTGGCCACCGCCGCGACCGTGGTCGAGCCGGTGCCGGTGCCGGCGGGATCGCGGGAGTACACACTGGTCCAGCCGTCGGCCGACGGCCGCTGGCTGGTCGCCAGTCACCGCGTGGGCAGCCCGATCCCGGTCGCCGTCCGTGACCTGACGGTGCCCGGCGGCGGCTGGCGCCCCTTCGTCACCGACTGCGCCGGCACGATCGCCGGCCATGTCGTGGGCGACCGCTATGTCGCCGTCACCGACGTCGGCGCCGCGCGTGGCCGATTGGTCGCGATCCCGCTCGACTCCGCGACGCCCGACGACCCCGACTCCTGGGCCGAGCTGCTGCCCGAGGGGCCGACCGTGCTGCGGACGCTGACGCCGGTGGGGGAGCACCTCTACCTCGGCGAGCTCGACCGGACGTTCGCGCGGATCCGCGTCCTCGACCGTGACGGGACGCCGGTCGGCGAGGTTCCGCTGCCGGGCAGGGGCGCCGTCGCGGCGCCCTTCTTCGCCCTGACCGGGCTCGCGGTCGGCGCGCCGACCCCCGAGCTGGTCTTCGCCTTCTCCACGCTCACCACCTCGTGGAGCGTCCACCGGCACCGCCCCGGATCACCCGAGGTCGAGACGCTGATCCCACCGGCCGTCACGCTCGACGCCGTCGTCGAGGTGAGGGAGGCGCCCGCAGCCGACGGGGCGCTGGTGCCCTTCCACGTCGTGCGGCCGGCCGACGCCGATCCCGCCGTCCCGGCGCCGGTGCTCATCACCGCCTACGGAGCGGCCAATGTGCCGACCCTGCCGTCGTACCAGCCCGATCTGGCGGCCTTCGTCGCCGCGGGCGGCACCCTGGTGCAGGCCTACCTGCGCGGCGGCGGCGAGCTCGGCCGCGACTGGTACCTCGCCGCCCACCGCGCCAGCAAGCACGTCCGCGATGACGACCTGGTCGCCGTCGCCGAGCACCTCGTCGCCACCGGCCGTACGACGTCCGACCGGCTCGCTCTCACGGGCGGCTCCGACGGCGGCCTGATGTGCGGCGCCGCGGTGACCACGCGGCCCGACCTGTGGCGGGCGGTGCTGCCGCGCGCGCCGCTGCTCGACCTGGTCGCCGGCATGCGCGACCCCTATCTCGACTTCGTGATCCGCAAGGCGTGGGGCGACCCCGACGACCCGGCCGACGTACGGCGGATGATCGGGCGCTCGCCGTACGAGTTGGTGCGGCCGGCGGCCTATCCGGCCGTCTACGTGCAGGCGGGCGCCAACGACCCGCGCTGCCGGCCCTGGCACGCCCGCAAGTGGGCGGCGCGGATGCAGGCGGCGCAGCAGGGGGACGCGCCGATCCTGCTGCACGTCTTCGAGAACGCCGGGCACGGCGCCGCGACCGGGCACGACGTCATCGTCGCCCAGGACGTGGAGTGGCTGGGGTTCCTGGTGCGCGAGCTCGGGCTGTCGGGCGCGGGTTAGCCCTTGTGCAGCAGCCGCGCGAGAAGGCCCTTGCGCGGGGCGCGGTGGGCGCCGCCCTGCTCGTGGTGTCCGGGAGCGGGTGCGGCGCCGTGGTCGGCGCGGTGGGACGTGGCGCTCAGCACGAGATCGCCCCCCTGGATGCCGGGCTCGGCATCGGCGTTGTCGGCCATGGGCCAACGCTACTCCCCGGACCACTCCTCGGGCGACGAGCTGAGATCCATCAGGCGCAGCTGCAGCATCGCGGCGAGCCGCGCGTTGGGGTCGGTCAGGTCGAAGCGGCCGACCTCGGCCGCGCGCCGCAGCCGGTAGCGGAAGGTGTTGGCGTGGACGTACATCGCGGCCGACGCCACCGCGACGTCGCCGAAGGCGTCGAGCCAGGCGCGCAGCGTGTCGATCAGGCTGCTCTGGTGCTCGCGGTCGTAGGCGACGATCCGCGCGACCGGTCCGCTGGGCAGGTCGCCCTTCGGCACCCGGTCGGCGAGCTCGAGCAGCAGCGCCTCCAGATGGACGTCGTCGAGCCGCGCCACCTGTTGGCCCGCGCTGCGTGAGCGGAGCACGCGCAGCGCTCGGTCGGCTCCGGAGCGGGAGCGCTTGAGCGCGGCGCTGCCCGGGGCGAGCGGGCCGACGCCGACGAGCGGTCGGAGCCGTGAGTCGACGCGGGACAGGAAGTCGGCGGCGATCTCGGCCGCCCGCTCCTCGACGCCGCGCGCGACCGGCAGGATGCCGTAGGCGACGTCGCCGATCAGGCCCGCGGCGCTGCGCGGATGGACGGCGGTCAGGTGCAGTGCGAAGGCGTCCGCGAGCCGCTTGCGCTCGACCGCCAGCTGCGCGGGCAGCGGCGGCTCGGCGCCCGAGCCGACGACGGTGAGCGCCAGGACGACGGCGGGCTCGTCCTTCAGCCCCAGCCGGCGGATCGTCTCCGGCGTGCGCGGGCCGCTCTCCAGTGCGGTGCTCAGCAGCTCGGCCCGCAGCCGCCGCTCGACGTCGGCGTCGGCGCGCTGCCAGACCATGTGCATCGCGACCAGCTTGGCGGCGTCGTAGAGCGCCTGACTGCGCTCCTCGTCGAACGGCTCGACCGCGACCGCCCAGATGGTGCCGAGGATCTCGTCGCCCGCCCGGACGGCGATCGCCGCGCGGCCCTGCTCCTCGTCGCCGACCGGACCGATCCAGACCGGCCGCTCGCTGCGGTAGATCTCCTGGAAGACGCCGCGCTCCTCGAGGATCCGCGTGTACTGCTCGGGCACCTGCCGGCGCAGGATCGTCTGCACCCGCCACGAGTCGACCTCCTCCTGGCGGCTGGAGAAGGCGAGCAGGCGGGAGTTGCGGTCCTCGATCGTCACCGGCGCGTCGACCAGGGCGGCGATCGCGTTGGCGACCGCGAAGAGGTCGTCGAGCCCGGACTGGTAGCCGACGACCTGGCGCAGACCCGCGCCGGTGCGGCCGAGCGTGGGCACGATCGGCTCGCCGTCGGTCACGGCGGGCCCGTCGGGAGACGGCTCGGCGGTGAGGGTGCGGAGCATGCCGGCGAGCTGGGTCCACGAGGCGCCGCGGGCGAACGCGAGCACCGGAACCCCCGCCCGGCGTACGGCGTCGCGGAGGCGGTCGTCGGCCGCCACCGGCCCGCGCACCACCAGGCCGATCACCCCCTGTGCGCCGAGCTGCGCGACGACGTCCGCGATCTCGGCGGGGTCGTGCAGGCCGACGCCGAGGACCAGTGCCCGCTCGGGCAGCTCGGGCTCGTCGAGTGGGTCGTGGATGACGATCCCGCCGATCCCCGCCGTCCCACCGGCCTCGTCGGCGCGCTGCACGTCGCCGCAGACGACGTCGAGCAGCGTCGTCCCCAGCTCGGCGAGGACGCGGGCCAGCCCGGCTCGGGGGAGGTCGGCCGCGCTCACGAGCCCCAAGTTAGTGGTCATCTCTGGAACCCCTCCGTGTGTCCCGCACCCCGGGCACGCACCGGGCTACGTTGGCGGCGCTCGAAATACGCCCGGTATGCCATCGCTCCGCCGCCTTGCCCTGCACGCACCCGGAGCACGGGCCACCCCGAAGGGGCTCCAGAGATGACCACTAGTCGACAGGGACCCACTCCCGGGCCACGGTCACCGCGTCCAGGACGTCGGGCAGCGGGCTCACCCCGATCCCCGGCCCGGTGGGCACGGCGAGATGGCCGTCGTCCAGGACGAAGGGCGTGGTGAGGTCCGTCGCGTAGTAGCGCTCGGACGCCGAGGTGTCGCCGGGGAAGGCGAAGCCGGGCAGGGCCGCGAGCGCCAGGTTGGCGGCGCGGCCGAGGCCGGTCTCGAGCATCCCGCCGCACCAGACCGGGACGTCGTGCGCGACGCAGACGTCGTGGATCCGGCGCGACTCGAGGTAGCCGCCGACCCGGCCGGGCTTGATGTTGACGATCGAGCAGGCGCCGAGCGCGATCGCGTCGGCCGCGGCCCGTGCGGAGACGATCGACTCGTCGAGGCAGATCGGCGTGGTGAGCCGCTGGGCCAGCTCGGCGTGACCGAGCAGGTCGTCCTCGGCGAGCGGCTGCTCGAGGAGCAGCAGGTCGAAGGCGTCGAGCTGGGCGAGGTGGCGGGCGTCGCCGCGGCGGTAGGCGGTGTTGGCGTCGACCTGGAGGGGGAGGTCGCCGAACCGCTCGCGGACGGCGCGCACCGGCTCGACGTCCCAGCCGGGCTCGATCTTCAGCTTGATCCGCAGGTAGCCGTCGGCGAGATAGCCCGCGACGACGTCGAGCAGCGCCGGGATCGACTCGGTGATCCCGACCGACACCCCGCACGGCACCCGGTCGCGGACGGCGCCGAGCGCGTGCGCGAAGGACTCGTCGCGCGCCCGCAGGTCGGCGTCCAGGATCGCCGTCTCCAGCGCCGCCTTCGCCATCCGGTGGCCCTTGACGGCAGCCATCGCGGGCGCGACCCGGTGGGGGTCGAGGTCGGTGACCGCCGCGACCGCGGGGATCAAGTGGCGGCGCAGCACGTCGACTGCGCCGTGGGTGTACTCCGAGGAGTAGAACGGCCCGGTGCCCGCGCCGCACTCGCCCCAGCCCTCCGCGTCGTCGGTGACGGCCCGCACGAGCACCGCCTCGCGCACCGTCTCGGTGCCGAAGGACGTGCGGAAGGGCGCGACCAGCGGCACCTCCACGGTTCGGATCTCCACGCCGGTCAGCTTCACGCTGTGGTCCTCTCCACGATGTACCAGCCGTTGCGGTCGAATCCGGTGACCCGACCGCCGTCCTCCAGCAGCCCGCCGAGGACCTCGCGCAGCGCGCCGCGCCACGCCCCGGCGAGCGCCGGGTCGTGCTCGCGCAGCGCCTCGATGTCGTCGGGGACGCCGACCAGCACGGTCCGCGCGTACGACGCCCGCCCGACCGGCCGCACGATCGGCCCGTCCGCGGCGGAGGCCTCCAGGGCCACGGCCGCGCCGTGGGTCCGCAGCGCGGCGCCGTCGAGCGCGCGCGGCGTCCCGGCGCAGGCCGCGTCGACCGCGGGCGCGAGCAGCGGCCAGCGGATCAGGATCCGGTCGGTCGGGTCGGCGCGGTTGATGTCGTCGTCCATCGGTCCGTAGAAGTCGGGGAGGTACTCCGCGACGTCGGCCGCGAGCTTGCCCAGGTTGAACCAGGCGTTGCGGCGGATCAGCGGGTCGTAGGTCCAGGTGATCGCGCCGGCGCCGCGCTCCAGCGCCCACGCCCGCTGGTGCAGCTTGAGGGCGTAGCCGACCTTGCGCACGCGGACCCGGGGCAGGACCCCGGCGATGTGGCTGTGCAGCGCGTCGCGCTCGGGCGCGGAGAAGAATCCGAAGCAGGCGCCGACGAGCTCGCCGTCGTCGTACGCGCCGCTGACGTAGCTGCCGACCTTCGCCATCGCGCGCAGCAGGTCGGCGGTGATCGGCGGGTTGGCGGCGCCGGTGCGCCAGATCTGCTCGTAGAGACGGCGGACTGCCTCGAGGTCGGCGACCTCCTCCAAGGTCCGGATCTCCACGCCGGACGCGGTGATCGCGGCCCGGGCGGCGTCGGCGGCGGTCAGCGTGGTCACGCGTTCTCCTCGGCCAGCAGCTCGGCAAGGAGCTCGGCAAGGAGCGCGGCGAGGAGCGCGGTGCGCCGGGGCAGCTCGGCGACCAGGACGTGCTCGTCGTCGGCGTGCGCGCCGCCGCCGACCGCGCCGAGCCCGTCGAGGGTCGGCGTCCCGACGCCGGCGGTGTAGTTGCCGTCGGACGCGCCGCCGACCGCCGTCGCGGTGAGCGGGTCGAGCCCGAGCTCGGCCGCGATCCGCTGCGCGCGGCGGAAGAGGTCGGTCGTCGCGGCGGGCGTGAGCGGGGGCCGGTTGGGGCCGCCGACCACCTCGACGTCCGCGCCCGGGAGCACCGGCTGCAGCGCGAGCATCGCCTGGTGGACACGCTCCTGCTCGTCCTCGTCGCGCACGCGTACGTCGACGCCGAAGCCCGCGGCCGCCGGGACCGTGTTGATCGTGGTGCCCGCGTCGAGGCGGGTCGGGGTGACCGTCGTACCGACCTCGGGGGCGGCCAGCGCGGCCACCGCGTGCACCTGGTGCGCGACCTCGATCGTCGCGTTGACGCCCCGCTCGGGCTCGAGGCCCGCGTGGGCGGCGCGGCCGGTGACCAGGACGTCGTACCGGGAGACACCCTTGCGCTCGGTCTTCAGCGCCCCGCCCGGACCCGCCGCCTCCAGCACCAGCGCCGCCACGCAGCCGCGTGCCTCGTGCTCGATCAGCGCCCGGGACGACGGCGACCCGATCTCCTCGTCGCCCGTCACGAGGAGCGTGACGCCGGCCCGCAGCTCCGGCGGCAGCGCGGCGATCGCGTGCATCGCCATCACCACGCCGGCCTTCATGTCGAAGCAGCCGGGGCCGCGCAGGACGCCGTCCTCGACGCCGACGGGATGGCTCGTCAGCGACCCGACCGGCCAGACCGTGTCGTGGTGGCCGAGCACGAGCACCCGGGACGTCGTACCGGCGGCGGGGGCGGGGGCGAAGCGCCAGCGCAGATGCGTCCATCCGTCGAGCACGATCCGCTCCGCCTCGACGCCGAGCAGGCGGACGCCGAGCGCGGCGACCGCGTCGGCGCTGCGGGCGACGGCGGCCAGGTCCTCCGAGGGCGACTCGCAGCGGACCAGGCCCTCGATGTCGGCGACGAGCGGGTGCATGGCGACCAGCATCGGGACTCCGGCGGCGCGGCAGGCTGTCGTCCCGGCCAAGAATCGGGGGTCCGGTTGGGGTGCGCGGATGAAGGTGGGGACGGTCTCACCCGGCAGAACTGCTCCGTTTCCGGGCGATCGACGACAGATCTGCCGGGTGAGACCGGGGGATGCGGGAGGTCAGCGACCCATCTCGGGGATCGGCGTGAGCAGCGTGCCGTCGGTCAGCCAGGACGCCAGGTTGTCGAGCGTCAGCCGGCGCATCGCGGCGCGGGTCTCGTGGGTGGCGGAGCCGACGTGGGGGAGCAGGACGACGTTGTCCATCGTGGTCAGCTCGGCGGGCACCTGGGGCTCCTCGGCGAAGACGTCGAGACCGGCGCCGCCGAGGCGGCCCTCGACGAGCGCGGCGACGAGAGCGTCCTGGTCGACGACCGAGCCGCGGGCGACGTTGATGAGGACGCCGTCGGGCCCGAGCGCGTCGAGCACCTCGCGGTCGATGATCGCCTGGGTCGCGGCGCCGCCGGGGACGACGGCGATCAGGTTGTCGACCGAGCGGGCGAGCTCGGCCGGCGACGCGGCGTAGGTGTGGCTGACGCCGGGCACGCGGTGCCGGTTGTGATAGCTGATCGTGCAGCCGAACACCTGCAGCCGGCGGGCGATCGTCTGCCCGATCCGCCCCAGGCCGAGGATGCCGACCCGGCTCCCGGAGACCTGGTCGGTGAGCGGGAACTCGCCCTTCGACCACTCGCCGGCGCGGACGAAGAGATCGGCCACCACGACCCGGCGGCGCACCGCGAGCAGCAGGGCGAGGGCGGTGTCGGCCACCGCGTCGTCGAGCACCTCGGGGGTGTTGCTGACCGCGATCCCGCGCTCCAGGGCGGCCGGGACGTCGATGTTGTCGTAGCCCACGCCCTGGTTGGCGATCACGCCCAGCCGGGGGAGCGCGGCGATCAGGTCGCCCGGCACCCGCCCGCCGTTGGTGCTGACGATCGCGACGACGTCGCCGCCGTGCTCGGCGAGGAAGGCCGCGCGCGCGTCAGCGTCGGTGGGCAGGTCGAGCGCGTCGTACCGATCGCCGACGGCGGCGTGCAGCTGGGGGCTCAGGGGCGGGACGCGGAGGACGGTCGGTCGGCTCACGCCTCCAACTTACGGGCCAGCGCCTCCAGGGTGGGACGGCGCCCGCGCGCGACGTGCGCGTAGGCCAGCGCGGCCGCGATCTCCTCGTCGCCGTTGCGGATCGCGTCGAGCATCGCCTCGTGCTCGGCAGCCTGGCCGTGGTCACCGAGGTCGGTGGTGAGCCGGAACAGCCAGTGCACCCGGCCGGACACCACGCGCATCAGCGCTTTGAGCAGGCTGCTCTCGGTGAGCTCGAGCAGCACCTCGTGGAAGTGGGCGCTGGACGCGACGATCCGCCGCTCGTCGCCGGTGCCGTGGGCGATCTCGGTGCGCTGGAGGGCCTGTTCGAGCCGGGCGACGCCGTGCTCGGAGATGTGCCGGGCGGCGAGCCGCGCGACGAGCACCTCCAGGGCCTCGCGGACGTCGAAGAGCTCCTCGACGTCCGCGATGGTCAGCTGGCGCACGGTCGCCCCGCGGCGCGGCCGGATCTCGACCAGGCCGTCGAACTCCAGGCGCCGCAGCGCCTCGCGGACGGGCACGCGGGACACGTCGAGCAGCTGCGCGACGTGGACCTCGCGCAGCCGCTCGCCCGGCGCGATGGCGCCGGACACGATCCGCTCGACCAGGTCGGCGTAGATCCGGTCGACGAGCAGGTCGTCGGTGAGTTCGTCCTCGCCCTCGGGGCGCATGTCGAGCATCGGCTAGACCACGTTGACCCGGAGACAGAGAGAGTTGAGCTCCTCGACGCCCTGCTCGGTGATGATCACCGTGCCGCCGATGCTGACCCGCGCGCGGTCGAAGCAGGCGTTGGGCTCGAAGGCGAAGGCGACGCCCGGCTCGATCACGAAGTCGCCGTCGCGCGGCGAGGTGGGGGGCAAGGGCACGCCAGTGAGCCCGGGCTGCGCGTCGAGCCCGACGTGAGTGGCGCCGTTGTAGATCACAGGGGACACAGTCTGCACCACCGGCCCCATGTTCCACGCACCTGCCGCGCGCAGCGGCTTCTCCATCACCGCGCACAGCTCGGCGAAGGTGCCGCCGACGTGGAGGTACTCGACGCCGCGGGTGTAGGCCTCGACCGCGATCTCCTCCAGGCGGCGGTGGGCGTCGTCGGGCTGGCCGATCGAGATCTCCATCTGCTGCTGGGACTCGAAGCCGCCGTAGAGGGTGAAGAGCTCCTCGCCGAAGACGTCGCCCTTCTCCAGCACCCGCGAGCCGCCGCCCATCCAGAGCCAGTCGGCGCCGGCCCAGCCGAGCCGCTCGGCACCGCTGCGCTGCGGGCCGTTGAGCCACAGCCCGCCGGCGGCGGTGACCGACTGCATGCCGGCGGCCACGATCTCCGCCTCCCGTACGCCGGGCCCCGCGGCCGCGATCATCGCCGCGCACGCCGCCTCGCCGATCGCCGCGGAGTGTCGGATCATCGCCAGCTCGGCCTCGCTGTGCACCAGCATCAGCTGCTCGAACTCGGCGTGCAGGTCGACGAAGCGCGCCTCGGGCAGCCGGTCGAGCACCCGCTGCCAGGTGCCGTAGGGGATGGTGCCGGCGACACTGGCCGGCGCCCGGCTGCGCAGGCCGACCACGCCGATGGTGGCGGCGGTGAGGCCGAGGTCGGCGAGGACGTCGCCGAGCTGGTGGCCGGGCCGGGTCAGCCGCTGGTCGGCGACCCACCGCTGGTAGCGGCCGCCGGGCTCGTCGTACCGGCCGAGGGTGATGTTGCCGGTCGGCACCACGGAGACCGGGTCGCCGTGGCGGGGGAGCACGCAGTAGCTGCGGGTGCCCTCGTTGGTCAGATAGCGGTCGAGCTGGTCGCGGCCCTGCCCGGACACCAGGACGGCGTCGACGCCGGCGGTGTCCATGAGAGCGCGGACGGCGGCATAGCGCCGGTCGCGCTCGGCGGTCGTGAGGGTGGGGAGTGGGGTCACGCTTCCTCCGTCATCAGTGCAGGATGCCCTGCGAGATCAATGCTTGTATGCAAAACGCAGTCCTGGCGATCGCCTCTCCTGAGGCGCGAGACGGGCAAGATCAGCGTCAGAAGCACCGTAGCAAGCGGGATTCAATTATTTAAGCCCTTAAAAAGTTAGAAGAAAGCCTTGTGCTCCTCGGCCGCCTCATGGTGTTCTAGTATACAGAACGGTGAAGTTGCTCACAGGTTCACCACGGACAGAAGGAGCACGGAGTGAGAACGTTTCGGACGAAGAGGGCGGTCGGCCTCGGCCTGGCGGCCCTCGCGCTGGGGACCGTCACCGCCTGTGCTGCCGATCCCAGCGGCCCGGGCGCGGACGGCGACACGACACTGACGTTCGGCGTCGATGGCACGGTCCCCAATATCGATCCGGTGCTGGCCGACAACAGCACCGTCGACCAGTCGGTCGTCCCGATGTACGAGTCGCTCGTCGACTACGACCCGGACGGCACGCTCGCGGGCCGGCTGGCGTCGTCCTGGAAGGTCGCCGACGACGCGACGTCGGTCACCTTCACCCTGCGCTCGGGCGCTCTCTTCCACGACGGATCCCCGGTCACCGCCGAGGACGTGAAGTTCACCCTCGACCGCGCCAAGGCACTCGGCCTGGGCGTCGCGCAGTACCTGACGGAGTACGTGAGCTCCGAGGTCACCGGCGACAACGAGCTGACCGTCCGGCTGGCGCACCCCTCGACGCTCTTCGTCGGCGGCCTCGCCAAGGTCTACATCCTCAACTCGAAGCTGGTGCAGAAGAACGCCGGCTCCGACCAGGGCCAGGCCTGGCTCGCCTCGCACGAGGCCGGCAGCGGCCCCTACACGCTGAAGACCTTCAAGCCCAACCAGCAGATCATCTACGTCAAGGACGCCGACTACACCGGCACCAAGAACCCCGACGCCCCCGACACGATCGTCTACCGGCTGATCCCCGAGGACGCGCCCCAGAAGGAGGAGATGCTCGCCGGCAATATCGACGTCTCCGACGGCCTGGAGGCCGGGCCCGACCTCGACGCGGTGCTGGCCGACGGCTCCAAGAAGGCGGTCGAGCTGGCCAAGCCGCAGGGCATCTACATCTTCTTCAACACCCAGCGGGCGCCGTTCAACGACCCCAAGGTGCGCGAGGGCATCCGGCTCGCCTACGACTACCAGGCCCACGTGAAGACCATCCTCAGCGGGCACGGCGAGGTCGCGACCGGCGTGGTGCCGGCGGTGATGGCGTGCCGTCCCGACGTCCAGCCCTTCGCCCAGGACCTGACCAAGGCCAAGGAGCTGCTCTCCGGCCTCGCGAAGAGCGGCACCGAGCTGCACCTGGCCTACCAGCCGATCTTCTCGGAGATGTCCGACGCCGCGACGGCGCTGCAGTCGTCGCTGCGCGACCTCGGCGTCAAGGTCAAGCTGGTGACGACCGACTACCCGACCTACATCGAGGACCTCAAGTCGATCGACAAGACGCCCGACATGACGGTCGTGTGGGACAACCCGCCGACGCCCGACGTGGGCAGCCTGCTCAGCACCCGCTACACGACCAAGTACGTCGAGAAGGGCACCAACTTCGGGCAGTACTCCAACCCCGCGGTCGACGCCCTCGTCGACAAGGCCATCGGCACCGCCGACGACACCGAGCGCTGCGACCTCTACAAGCAGGCCCAGCAGAAGCTCGTCGACGACTCGGCGAGCATGCCGATCGCCGACGAGGTGACCACGGTGATCACCCCGAAGAACGTCACCGGCGTCGAGCTCTATCCCGCCCACGTCGGCTACATGCCGCAGACCTACCGGATGAGCAACTGAGCGGATGACCCCCAAGGATCTGGCACTCTTCGTCGTTCGTCGCCTGCTGCTGCTGGCCACGACCCTGCTGGGCATCGTCACGATCGTCTTCTTGATGATCAAGGCGATCCCGGGCGACGAGGCCCAGGCGGCCGCCGGCCTCACGGCCTCCCCCGAACAGGTGGAGGCCGTGCGGCGGCGGCTCGGTCTGGACGACTCGGTGCTGCAGCAGTACGTCGGCTATCTCGGCCGGCTGCTGCACGGCGACCTGGGCAACTCGATCTTCACCTTCCGCCCGGTCGCCTCCGACCTGAGCGGGCTGATCCCCTACACCATCGAGCTGGTCGTGCTGGCGATGCTGATCAACGTCTCGGTCGGCGTGCCGGCCGGCATGCTCGCCGCAGCGCGGCACCGCTCGCGGGTCGACGACTCGGTCCGGCTGCTCGCGATCTTCTGCGGCGCGCTGCCCACCTTCTGGCTGGCGATGATCGGCCAGGCCGTGATCGGGCGCCAGCTCGGGCTGACCCCGATCTCGGGCGTCGCGACGATCGGCCTCGACGTGCCCAGGCGTACCGGCTTCCTGACGCTCGACAGCCTGCTGGCGGGCAATGTCGTCGCCTTCAACGACGCGCTGGCCCACCTCGTGCTTCCGGCCGCGGTGCTGTCCATCCCGTTCATGTCGTTCGTGATCCGGGTGGTGCGCTCGTCGATGATCACCGCGCTGGAGGCCGACCACGTGACGGCCGCCCGGGCCAAGGGCGCCTCGGAGCGCACGGTGCTCGTCCGGCACGGGCTGCGCAACGCGATCGCGCCGGTCAGCACCCTGCTGGGCCTGCAGATCGGCTGGATGATGGGCGGCGCGGTGCTCGTGGAGACGGTGTTCAACCGGCCCGGCTTCGGCAGCTATCTGACCCAGGCGGTCGCGCACAAGGACACCTTCGCCGTCCTCGGCATGGTGCTCGTCGTCGGCGTGATCGTCACCTTCGTCGGCCTCGTGGTCGACCTCGTCCAGCTCGTCGCGGACCCGCGCGTCCGCCTGCTCGAGGCCAGGAGGGCCTGATGACCACCGTTGCGATCGCCGCGACCGCCAGCCGACCGCGTCGCAAGCGGCTGCCCGTGCTCGACGTGATCGCCTTCGGCGCCGTGGTGGTGCTGCTCGCGATGGCCGTCGCCGGCCCGTGGCTGGCGCCGCACGACCCCTACCAGGTGCGCCTCGACCGGGCCCTGCTCTCGCCCTCGGGCGACCACCTGCTCGGCACCGACGGCCTCGGCCGCGACGTGTTCAGCCGGATCCTGGTCGGCGCCCGGTCGTCGATCTTCGCCGCCCTGCTCGCCGTCTCCGGCGCCGCCCTCATCGGCATCGTGGTCGCGATGGTCGCCACCATCGGTCCCCGCTGGCTCGACGACGTCGTGATGCGCCTGTGCGACATCACCCTGTCGCTGCCGGTCATGGTGATGGCGCTCGGCGTCGCGGTCGCCCTCGGCCCGAGCCTGCACTCCGCGATCGTCGCGATGATCGTCGCCTGGTGGCCCGGCTTCGCACGGCTCGCGCGGGCCGAGATGCGCACCGTGCTCACGGCGCCGTACGTCGAGGCGGCCACCGTCCTCGGCGCGAGCAGGGCCCGGGTGATGACCCGCCACGTGCTGCCCAACTCGCTCGACGGCGTCTACGTCCAGGCCACCCTGGAGATCGGCGGCGCCACCTTGATCATGGCCGGCCTGTCCTTCGTCGGCGCCGGCGCCCAGCCGCCCAGCGCCGAGTGGGGCGCGATGGTCGAGAACGGCTCGCGCTACCTCAGCTCGGCCTGGTGGATCTCGACCTTCCCCGGACTGATGATCACGCTCACCGCGCTGGCCTTCGCCCTCGCCGGCGATGCCCTGCGCAACCGCAGCCACCCCGACTCGACCCTCGGATGAAAGGCCACCACGTGCGCCTCGACCTGGCCACCGCCGCCCCGGAGGCGGCGCCCGACGCGGCGCCGCGCCCGCTCCTGGAGATCCGCGGCCTGACCGTCAGCTATCCCGGGCCCACCGGCCCGGTGGAGATCGTGTCCGACCTCGACCTCACCGTGGGCCGCGCCGAGCGGGTCGCGATCGTGGGCGAGTCCGGCTCCGGCAAGTCCGTCACCGCACGCTCGCTGCTGCGGCTCGACCGCCGGGCCACGGTCACCGGCTCCCTGCTCCTCGACGGCACCGACCTGCTCGCCCTCGGTGAGAAGGAGATGCGGTCCTACCGCGGGCGCCGGATCGCGCTCATGCTGCAGGACCCGATGACCACCCTCAACCCGGTGCTCACCGTGGGCAGCCAGGTGATGGAGGCGCTGCGCGTGCACGGCGTCGGCAAGGCCGAGGCCCGGCGGCGCGCGATCGCGGTGCTCGACCGGCTCGGCATCCCGGACGCCGCCCGCCGGATGCGCGCCTACCCCCACGAGTTCTCCGGCGGCATGCGCCAGCGCGTCTGCCTGGCGATGGCGATCGTCGCCGAGCCCGACCTGCTCATCGCCGACGAGCCGACCACGGCGCTCGACGTACGGGTGCAGGAGCAGGTGCTCACCCTCATCGACTCGCTCGTCGACGAGCTCGGCATGGGCGTCATCCTGATCACCCACGACCTCGGCCTGGTCGCCGGCTTCGCCGAGCGCGTCGCCGTCATGTACGCCGGCCGCCGGGTCGAGACCGGCGCCGTCGACGAGCTCTACCGCAGCCCGCGGCACCCCTACACCGCCGGCCTGCTGGGCTCGGTGGCCCGCGTCGACCGCGACGACCCGCTGCGGCCGATCCCCGGCTCGCCGGTGATGCCGACCGCGCGTCCCGTCGGCTGCGCCTTCCACGTGCGCTGCGCCCACGCCGAGGCCGACTGCGGCGTCGAGCGTCCCGAGATCCGCCTGGTCGGCCACTCCGACGTGGCCTGCCATCACCCGCTGGCACTGCGCGAGGGGGCGTGATGACCGACCAGCCGATCCTGGCCGCGTCCGGCCTGACCAAGACCTTCGGCTCGCGCCGCGACCCCCACCGTGCGGTCGACGGCGTCAGCCTCGCCGTCCATGCCGGCGAGATCCTCGGTGTGGTGGGGGAGTCGGGCTCCGGCAAGTCGACCACGCTGCGCTGCGTCGTCGGCCTGGAGAAGCCCGACGCGGGCCGGGTGACCTACGACGGCCTCGACCTCGCCGGCGCCTCCCGCGACGTCCGGCGCCGCTTCCGCCGCGACGTGCAGATGGTCTTCCAGGACCCCTACGCCAGCCTCAACCCGCGGATGAGCGTCGAGCGGATCGTCGGCGAGGGCCTCGACATCCACCGCCTCGCCGCCACCAAGCAGGCCCGGCGCGACCGGGTCGTCGAGGTGCTGGAGGTGGTCGGCCTCGACGCCACCATCCTCGACCGGCACCCGCGCTCGTTCTCGGGCGGCCAGCGGCAGCGGATCGCCATCGCCCGCGCACTCGCCGTCGGCCCGCGCGTGCTGGTCTGCGACGAGCCGGTGTCCGCGCTCGACGTCTCGGTGCAGGCGCAGGTCGTCAACCTGCTGCTCGACATGCGCGAGCGGCTCGGCATGGCCGTCGTCTTCGTCGCCCACGACCTGGCGCTGGTGCGCCACCTGTGCGACCAGCTGGTCGTCATGCAGCACGGCGTCGTGGTCGAGAGCAACCGCTGCGCCGACGTCTTCGCGACGCCCGCGCACGACTACACCCGCAGCCTGCTGGCCGCGATCCCGATCCCCGACCCGGCGCTCGACCGCGCCCGGCGCCGGCGCGCGGCGGGGGAGGTGCCCGCATGAGCGCCGTCCTGGTGGGCGCCGACGTCAAGCTGCCGTCGCCGCTGCGCTCGCTCAAGGGCACCGTCGAGGAGCCGTGGCAGCAGGTGCTCGCCGACACCGCGGCGCAGGGCCTCGACGGCGTCCTGGTGCGCACGCTCTACGAGCTCAGCCCGACGCTCGACGCCGGCCTGCTGCGCGAGGTCGCCGACACCGCTGCCGGTCTCGGCCTCTACCTCGAGCTCGGCGTCGGCAAGGTCAACCCCTACATGGCCGCCGAGCTGCCGGAGATCCGCCGGCTCGGCGACGGCAGCTATGTCGAGGGCATGGCGCGCATGATCGAGGCCGCCGCCGCGATCGGCTGCCACGAGCTCTGGACGGCGACCGGCAACTTCCAGGCCGCGCTGCCCGGGCTGCACAAGAACGACCGCTACCGCCGCGACGCCCCCTGGGCCGACCAGGTGGCCGCGACCCAGCGGCTGCTCGAGCAGCTCGCGCCGGTGCTGCGCGCCCACGGCTCGCACCTCAACCTCGAGACCCACGAGGAGATCACCACCCCCGAGGTCGTGCGCCTCGTCGAGGCGGTCGGGCCCGACGTGCTCGGCATCGCGTTCGACAGTGGCAACGTCTACGTCCACGGCGAGACGGCCGAGGCGGCCGCGCGCCGCGTGGCGCCGTACACACGGATGTGTCATCTGCGTGACGTCGCGATCGTCGAGGGCCCCGAGACCCTCGACCGCTACCTGGTCCCGTGCGGCGAGGGCACCATCGACTGGGCGCAGGTGCTGGGCGTGCTGCTCGCCGCCACGCCCGACCTCCACCTCACCGTCGAGCCGGCCGGTCCTCGCCAGCCGGCCATGCAGATCTGGTACGACGACCCGCGCTGGCGGGCCGCGCACCCCGATCTCGACCCCCACGAGCTTGACGCGGTCCTCGACTGCGTCGGTGCCTACGAGCACCACGTCCGCTCATTCGATCGTCCCGACGCAGCCGCGCTGCGGGCGGGCGGGCTGTTCACGCGGGAGGAATTCCTCCGCCGAAGTGCCGGGCACCTCCGCAGCGTCGTCGCTGCCGGAGATCACACCCATCCGACGAAGGAGTACATCCGATGAGCACGACCGCGAGCACGACCCAGGCGGACATCGCCGGTCTGAAGAGCGCCGTCGACTGTCCCGTCATCCTGCCCGGCGAGCGGCACTACGACCTCGAGCGGCACGTCTGGAACGCCGACATCGACCGCAGCCCGGCGGCGATCGTCTCCTGCCGCAGCGCGCAGGACGTGTCGCGTGCGCTGACCTGGTCGCTGCAGAACGGCTACGAGGTCACCGTCCGCGGTGGCGGTCACAACCTCGCCGGCACCGCCGTCATCGACGGCGCGGTGCTGCTCGACACCGGTCCGATGAAGGAGGTCACCTTCGACCACGCGGCCGGCACGGTCACCGCCGGGGCCGGCTGCCGGCTCGGCGACCTCGACCGCGCGTGCGCCGAGCACGGCGTCGTCGTCCCGGCCGGAACGGTGTCGCACACCGGCGTCGCGGGCCTCACCCTCGGTGGCGGAACCGGCTACCTGTCGCGGATGTACGGCCTCACCACCGACCACGTCGTCGAGGTCGAGTTCGTCGTCGCCGACGGCCGGATCCTCACCGTCAACGAGAACGAGCACCCCGAGCTGTTCTGGGCGGTGCGGGGCGCGGGCCACAACTACGGCATCGCGACCAAGTTCACCTTCCGCTACACGCCCTTCACGATGAAGGCCAACGTCCGCCAGGCGTTCTACGTCGGCGAGGACCGCAAGCGGGTGCTGCAGCACTTCCGCGACTGGAGCTACGACGCTCCCGACAACGTGGTCACCTACGCCCGCACCGTCGAGGTGCCCAGCTACTGGAGCGTCGTGCCGGCCCGCTACCGCGGCAGCCAGGTCGTCTCGGTCGCCACCATCCACTGGGGCGACGCCGATGAGAGCCGCCGGCTCACCGACGACATGATCGGCTCGGGCTCGCCGGTCTGGCAGACCGAGTACCAGGTGCCGCACGTCGAGCTGCAGCGCGCGTGCGACGACGACTTCCGCTACGGCGTGCGCCGGTACTGGAAGAACAGCATGCTCAACGAGTTCCCCGACGAGGCGATCGACACCGTCCTCAAGTGGTCGGACGCCTACCCGGGCCGCCCGCTGCAGGCTCGCTCGACGATCGCGCCGCACTTCGCCTGCCCCTACCAGCTCTACCCCCGGGGCGGGCAGGCGGCGCGGGTCGACCCGATGGCGACGTCGACCAGCGACCGGACGTCGGCGAAGTTCATGGCCAGCGCCGGCGCCGAGTGGGAGTTCCCGTCGGAGGCGCCCGAGCTGATGGACTGGGTCTCGGCCTTCGACGCCGAGATGGACCCCTACAAGAACGGCACCTACATCAACTTCACCAGTGTCGCCGGCGACGAGGCCGCGGCCCGCTACGCCTACGGCGACAAGTACGACCGGCTGGTCGCGGTGAAGCGGGAGTACGACCCCCACAACGTCTTCCGCCGCGGTCTGGTCGACCTGTCCGACCACGAGGACGGCGACGGCGCTGACGGGGTCGGCGGGGACGGCGGGGACGGCGGGGACGGCGACGATGCCGGAGCCTGAGCCGACCTTCCGGATCGGCACCGACAGCTCGAAGTTCCCGGCGCCGGCGGGCACCGACGCGGCCTGGCTGCTGCAGAAGGCCGCCTCCGCCGGGCTGGAGGGCGTCTTCTTCCGCTCCGCGCTCGAGCTCAGCCCGACCCTGGACGTCGGCGAGCTCACCGCGCTGCGGCAGCAGGCCGACGAGCTGGACCTCTACCTCGAGGTGGGGGCCGCGAAGATCAATCCCTTCGCGGCCCCGGAGGCGCCCGAGATCCGCGCGCTCGGCGACGGTGACTACCTGCTCGGCATCGAGCGGATCGTGGCCGCCTGCGCGGCTGCTGGCATCCACGAGATCTGGGCGGCGACGGCGAACTACAAGTTCGACCTCGCCGGCCGGCTCGCGTGCGACCGCTACCGCACCGACGTCACGTGGGAGGAGCAGCTGCGGGCCACGGCCAAGGTGATGGCCGAGCTGGCGCCGGTCCTGCGGGCGCACGGCAGCCACCTCAACATCGAGACGCACGAGGAGATCACCACCTTCGAGCTGGTGCGCCTGGTCGAGGAGGGCGGCCCCGACGCCTTCGGGATCACCTTCGACACGGCCAATGTGCTGATCCGTGGCGAGGATCCGGTCGCGGCCGCGCGCCGCGTCGCGCCGTACACGCGGCAGACGCACGTGCGCGACGGCGCCCTGTTCTTCACCGACCAGGGCCTGTGCCGGATGCTCGCGCCCTGCGGGCAGGGTGTGATCGACTGGCCGGCGCTGATGGCCGCGCTCGTCGGCGCGCCCCGGCGCGCACTGTCGATCGAGGGCATCATGGGCCGCCGGTTCCAGCTGCCGATCCCGATCTACGACCCGCTCTGGCATGCCGGACAGCCGGACATGACGACGGTCGAGATCACCGAGCTGGTCCGCCTCGCCCGTGCGTACGACGCCGCGGTGGCCCGCGGTGAGCGCCGCTCGCTGGCGTCGCTCTCGGAGCCCGCGGACGACGACGAGCGCGAGCGGTTCGTGCTCGACAGCGTCGCGCACCTGCGCGCGGTCGCGGTCGGGATCGGCGCCACCGTCGACACCCGGATCGGGGCGGGCGCGCCGCGATGACGCCGTCCCGGTCGCCGTCCGCGCCTCGGCGCGGGCGGCGGCGCGGGCGGGGGTACCGGCTAGGCCTGGGCGTCGAGGATCGAGTCCTCGAGCCGCTGCAGCAGTGCGGCGAGCTGGGCCGCGTCGTCGGCGCCGACGCCGGCGAGCAGCCGGTGCTCGTTGGCGAGGTGCGCCCCGATGGCCTGGTCGATGAGGGCCAGGCCCTCGGGGGTCAGCTGGGAGTGGACGACGCGCCGGTCCGCGGTGTCGCGGACGCGGGTGATCAGCCCGGCCTGCTCGAGCTTGTCGAGCCGGAAGGTGATGCCCGCCGACGACAGCAGCGACTCGGCGGCGAGCTCGGTGCCCGTCATCCGGTAGGGCTCGCCCGACCGGCGCAGCGCGGCGAGCACGTCGAAGGAGGCCGGGTTGAGCCCGAACTCCTCGAAGTTCTTGGCGATCACGGCCTGGTAGCGCAGGTAGACGCGGTGCACGCGCCCGAAGAGCGCGATCGGCGAGGGGTCGAGATCGGGGCGCTGGTCGCGCCACTGCTGGACGAACCGATCGACGTCGGAGACCTCAGCGTCCTGGGAGCCCATGGACGCCGATGCTAGCCAGCATCCGCCGACATCTTCTAGCCAACATGCTTGACGGTGAATAAATAAGTGTTTAAAGATTAAGACCTAAAGAAACTTGGAGGCGATCATGGAACAGCCCGTCGTGCGACTGCACTCGCTGCGCTCGGTCCAGCTGCACGTCCCCGACATCGCCGCGTGCAGCGACTTCTACTCGGAGGTCTGGGGGCTCTCGGTCGTCGACCGCGACACCGACGACACCTGGCTGCGCGGCACCGGCCCGAGCCACCACGTGCTGCAGCTCAGCCGCGCCGAGCGCAACGCGCTGGGGCGGATCAGCTTCGCGGTGCGCACCCGGGCCGAGGTCGACGAGGCGGCCCGCCGGCTGACCGCGCTCGGCGTCCCGCTGCTGCGCGAGCCCGGCTCGCTCGAGGACGTCGGCGGCGGCTACGGCCTGGTGCTCGTCGATCCCGAGGGCCGCCGCGTCGAGCTCAGCTGCGACCTCTTCTCGGTCACGCCGCGCAGCCGCGACCAGGCGGTGCCGATCGGCGTCACCCACGTCGTCCTCAACACCGTCGACATCGACCGGGCCGTGGAGTTCTACACGCAGGTGCTGGGCATGCGGGTCTCCGACTGGTCGGAGCACCAGATGGCGTTCCTGCGCTGCAACACCGACCACCACAGCATCGCGTTCAACCAGGCCGCCTGGACGTCGGTCAACCACGTCGCCTACGAGATGGCGTCGATGGACCACTTCATGCGCGGCATCGGCTCCCTCAAGCACCACGGCATCACGCCGCTCTGGGGCCCCGGCCGGCACGGCCCGGGCAACAACACCTTCTCCTACTTCGCCGACCCGGCCGGCCTGGTGTGCGAGTACACCTCCGACGTCGCCCAGGTCGTCGAGGACCAGTGGCTCTGCCGGGTCTGGCGCCGGGTGCCCGAGCTGTCCGACCTGTGGGGCACGGCCGGCCCGCCCTCGCAGGACGTCCGCACCCACATGGCGGGCATCGAGGACCGCGGCGCGCTCGCCGCTCCCGCCGCCCCCGCCGCGTCCGAGCCGGTGAGCGCGTCATGACCCGCCCGTACGGCGACCCCGTGCGCGTCGCGGTCATCGGCGGCGGAGCGATCGGCGCCAGCGTCGTCGCCGCGCTCCGCGAGGGCCGGCTGCCCGGCGTGGTGCCGGTCGCCGTGGTCGACGGCCGCTCGGTCGGCGACCTCGGCGTCCCGCAGCTGCGGCTGGAGGCCGCGCTCGACCAGGCCGACGTGGTCGTCGAGTGCGCCGGGCAGTCGGTGATCGCGCAGAGCGCCGCCGACATCCTCAACCGCGGCATCGACCTGCTCATCTCGTCGGTCGGGGCGCTCGCCGACCCCGAGGTCGCGGCCGCCGTCCGGGCCGCGGGCCCGGGACGGTTCGTGCTGACCGCGGGCGCGATCGGCGGTCTCGACATCCTCTCCTCGGCGGCCGCCCAGGGGCCGATGACCCGGGTCGAGGTGACCACGACCAAGCTGCCGGCCACGCTGGTCCAGCCCTGGATGGACGACGCCGACGCCGAGCGTCTGCGCGCCACCACGGCGCCGGTCGAGGTCTTCCACGGCAACGCCCGCGAGGCGACCCGGATGTTCCCGCGCTCGCTCAACGTCGCGGCCACGCTCGGCTGGGTCGTCGGCGACTTCGACAAGGTCGACGTCCGGCTGATCGCCGACCCGGCCGCCGACCTGACCTGCCACCACGTGCGGGCCGAGGGCGAGGCCGGTCGCTACAGCTTCGAGATCCGCAACCTCCCGTCGGCCGAGAACCCGCGCACCAGCGGCGTCGTGCCGCACGCGGTGCTGCGCTCCCTGGCCGCGCTGGTCGGCCGCCCCACCGGGGTGGTCTGAGTGGTGCTCGCCTTCCGCCGGGCCGGCACCGGCGCCCCGACGCTGCTGCTGCACGGCATCGGCTCGTCGTCGGTCGCCTTCGCCCCCCAGCTGTCCGCGCTCGCCGAGGAGCTGCGGATGGTCGCCTGGGACGCGCCCGGCTATGCGGCGTCGTCCGACCTCGAGGCGCCGCTCGACCTCGACGGCTACGTCGCGCGGGCCGTCGCGCTCGCCCACGACCAGTTCGGCGACGAGCCGGTGCACCTGGTCGGCGTCTCGTGGGGCGGCGTGCTCGCGCTGCGGACCGCCGCCACGCACCCCGCGCTGATCCGCAGCCTGACCGTCGTCGGCGCCAGCCTCGGCTCCGGCGTCGACCCCGCCCGCGCGGCCCAGATGCGCGAACGGGCCGGCGAGCTGGTCCGGCTCGGCAACGCCGCCTTCGCCCGCGAGCGCGGCCCGCGGCTGCTCGCCCCGGACGCCGACCCGGCCCTCGTCGAACAGGCCGTCGCCACGATGGCGTCGGCCGTCCGCCCGGACGGCTATGCCGGCGCCGCCGAGGTGATGGCGTCGGCCGACCTGACCGGCGACCTGGCGCGGATCGCCGTACCCACGCTGGTCATCGCCGGCGCCGAGGACCGCGTCACCGGTCCCGACCGGGCCCGTGAGATCGCGGCCGGCATCCCCGGCTCCGCGCTGGTGCTCGTCCCGGGCGCCGGTCACCTCGCCAACCAGGAGCGCCCCGCCCTGGTCAACGCCTGGCTGCGCGGCTTCACCCGCGCCGCCGACCTCCTGGCGGCAGCGCTGCCAGGAACGCACGAACCCACCACCGTCATCCACGCTCTGCCCACCGAGAAAGGGACCACCCGATGACCCTGCAGTACGACGACGCCGACCTGGCGGAGTTCACCGACTCGCTCATCCTCACCCAGGCCACCCGCCACGAGGACTGGGACACCCTCGGCTTCCAGGCCAAGGCCGGCGACCAGTTCCGCCGCGCCCAGATCCGGTACGTCGGGTCCGGCGCGACCGGCAACCACGACAACGACCGGCGCACCATCGCCTCGCGCGGCTTCACGTTCTCCAACATGCTGCTGCCCCCGGGCGCGGAGGGCCCCGAGCACACCCACCACGACGCCGAGGAGGCCTTCTTCGTCCTCGAGGGCGAGGTCGAGGTCGGCATCCACCGCGACGGCCAGGTGGTCAAGCGGACCCTCGGCTACCGCGACATGATCGTCGTCCCGGCCGGCGTGCCGCGCAGCCTGAAGAACAACGGCGAGACCGACGCGCTCTTCTGCGTCATCATCGGCGCGCAGAAGCCGCAGGTCCCGACCTACCCCGAGACGTCGGCGATGCACGGCGTCAGCCGGGACTGACCGGTGGACCTGGAGCTTCGCGACCGCACCTACCTCGTCACCGGGGGCAGCTCGGGGGTCGGCCTGGCCACCGTCGAGCTGCTCCTGGGCGAGGGCGCCCGCGTCGTCACCTGCGGGCGCCGCGCCGACGCGCTCGAGGCTGCGGCCGCGGCGCTGGGGTCGCCCGACAACCTGCTGTCCCGCGTGTGCGACGTCCGGGACCCCGATGCCGTGGCGGCGCTCGTCGCCGCCGCAGGGGAGACCTTCGGTGGCATCGACGGCGTCGTCAACAACGCCGGCCAGTCCCGGATGGCGGGCCTCGCCGACGTCGACCGGGCCGACTTCCTCGACGAGCTCGACCTCAAGTTCAGCAGCGTCCTCAACGTGCTCGGCGAGGCGCTGCCCTGGCTCGCGACGTCGCCGGTCGCGTCGGTCGTCAACGTCAACGCGGTCCTCGCCAAGCAGCCCGAGCCGCGCCTCGTCACGACCTCGGCGGCGCGCGCCGGCCTGCTCAACCTGACCAAGTCGATGTCGGTCGAGTACGCCGCCCAGGGCGTCCGCGTGAACTCCGTGTGCCTCGGCCTGGTCGACACCGGCCAGTGGCGCCGGCGCTACGAGGGCTCCGGCGACGCGCGCGACTACGCCACCTGGGAGCGCGACATCGCCACCGACCGCGGGATCGCGCTCGGCCGCTTCGGCCGCGCCGACGAGGTCGCCTCGGCGATCGCCTTCCTGCTCTCGCCCCGGTCGTCGTACGTCACCGGCGCCGCGCTCGACGTGTGCGGCGGCGTGTCCCGCGGCCTGTTCTGACCACCCCCATCCCTCTTCATCCTCTCCACTCCAGTCCCCGAGGAGCACCATGACCAGCCCGGCACCGGACCGCACCGGCGGCGACCTGCTCGTCGACCTGTTGCGCCGGTACGACGTCGACACCGTCTTCGGCGTCGTCAGCGTCCACAACCTCCCCCTGGTCGAGGCGGTCGCCCGTGACCTGCGCTTCGTGCCCGTGCGGCACGAGGCCAGCGCGGTCAACGCCGCCGACGGCTACGCCCGTGCCACGGGCGGGCTGGGCTGTGCGCTGACGAGCACCGGCACCGGCGCCGGCAACGCCGCCGGCTCGCTGGTCGAGTCGCTCAGCTCGGGGACGTCGGTGCTGCACGTGACCGGGCAGGTGGACACGCCCTACCTCGGCTCGGGGCGCGGCTTCATCCACGAGACCAAGGACCAGCTCGGCATGCTGACCGCCGTCTCGAAGCACGCGGTCACCGTCACCGACGCCGCGTCCGCCGGCGTCCTGCTGCAGGACGCGGCCGAGCGGGCGCTCGCCGCACCCGGCGGTCCGGTGAGCGTGGAGTGGCCGATCGACCTGCAGTACGCCGTCCCGGGTGCGCTGCCCGCGCCGGCCGAGCGCGCCGCGGTGGCGGCGGCCGACCCGGTGCGCGTCGCCGAGGCGGTCGCCCTGCTGCGCCGCAGCGAGCGGCCCGCCATCTGGGCCGGCGGCGGCGTCGCTGGTGCGGGGGAGCAGCTGTGCCGGCTGGTCGAGCTCACCGGCGCCGCGCTCTTCACCAGCAACTCCGGCCGCGGCGCCGTGGCGGAGGACCACGAGCTCTGCATCGGCAACTACGCCACCACTCCGGGCGGCCGGGCGCTGCTCGGCGACGCCGACCTGCTGCTGAGCATCGGCACGCACTTCCGGTCCAACGAGACCGGCGACTACGGGCTCGCCGTACCGGCCGAGCACGTCCAGGTCGACCTCGACCCGGCCGCGATCGGCCGCGTCTACCCGGCGACGCTCGGCGTCGTCGCCGACGCGGCGGCCTTCCTCGACGCGGTCGTCGACGGCCTCGCCGCCGCCGGCGCCCAGCCCCGGCCGGCCTGGGCGGAGCAGGTGCGCGTCACCCGCGCCGCGGTGCGCGAGACCCAGCGCGCGGGCCTGGGGGAGCACGCCGCCTTCGCCGACGCGCTGCGCAAGGTGCTGCCGCGCGAGGCCGTCGTCGCCCGCGACGTCACCATCGCGTCGAGCGCGTGGGGCAACCGGCTCCTCGAGACGTACGACGTCCGCGCCAACGTCTTCCCGCGCGGCGGCGGCATCGGCCAGGGCCTCGGCATGGCCATCGGCGCCGCGCTCGCCCGTCCCGACCAGCCGACCGTCGGCATCGTCGGCGACGGTGGGCTCGCCGTCCACCTCGGCGAGCTGACCACGATGGCGCAGGAGCAGCCCTGGCTGGTGCTGCTCGTCTTCAACGACGGCGGCTACGGCGTGCTCCGCAACATGCAGGACTCGCTCGGCAGCCCGCGCTCGGGCGTCGACCTGCTCACCCCCGACTACGGCCTGCTGTGCCGGTCGCTGGGCCTCGAGCACCTGCGGATCGCCGAGCCCGGCGCGGTCGCGGCGACGCTCGAGCAGGCCGTCGCGCACGGCGGCCCGGTCGTCGTCGAGATCGACCTCGCGTCGTACCCGCCGATGCCGCGGCCCTTCACCCCGCCCGTCCACGTCCCGGGAGCACCCGCATGAGCGCCACCCGCCTGGCCCCCGAGGGCCGGATCCTCGTCGGCGGCGAGTGGGTCGAGGGCTCCGGCGCCGACATCGTCTCCGTCGACCCGGCCGACGGCAGCACCGTCGCCACGGTCGCCGGCGCGACGCCGGCCGACGTCGATCGCGCCGTACGGCGGGGCGAGGCCGCGCGCTCCGAGCGGACCTGGCGCACGATGCTTCCGCACCAGCGGGCCCGCTACCTGGCGCGAGCCGCCGACCTGATCGAGGCCCGCAGCGAGCAGCTCGCCCTGCTGCAGAGCCGCGACAACGGCAAGCCGCTCCCCGAGACCCGGGGACTGGTGGCGAGCGCCGCCGGGACCTTCCGCTACGTCGCGGCGCTGCTGGAGACCCAGGAGGGCACCATCCCGCCCTCCCGCGGCGACTACCTGAGCTTCTCGGTGCACGAGCCGATCGGCGTCGTCGGCGCGATCACGCCGTGGAACAGCCCGATCGCCTCCGACGCGCAGAAGGTCGCGCCCGCGCTGGCCGCCGGCAACGCCGTCGTCCTCAAGCCGGCCGCGTGGACGCCGCTGCTCGCGCTCGAGCTCGGCGCGCTGCTCCTCGAGGCCGGTCTGCCCGAGGGACTCGTCAGCGTGCTGCCCGGCCCGGGCCGCACGGTCGGCCAGGCGCTCGTCGAGCACCCCGGCGTCGGCCACCTGTCCTTCACCGGCGGCACCGACACCGGACGCGAGCTCGCCGCGACCGCGGCCCGCCTGCTCAAGACCACCTCGCTCGAGCTCGGCGGCAAGTCGCCGACGATCGTCCTGCCGGACGCCGACCTCGACGTCGCCGTCAACGGCATCCTCTACGGGATCTTCAGCTCGCAGGGGCAGTCCTGCATCGCCGGGTCGCGGCTCTTCGTCCACGACAGCGTCTACGACGAGGTGGTCGCCCGGCTGGCCGAGCGCGCCGACGCGCTGCGCGTCGGGCACCCGCGGGCCGACGGCACCCAGCTCGGCCCGCTCATCACCGCCTCCCACCGCGACTCCGTCGAGAGGTTCATCGCCGACGGCCTCGCCGCGGGCGGCACCCTGCGCGCCGGCGGCGTCCGGCCCGCCGACCCGGACCTGGCCGCCGGCAGCTATCTGCGGCCGACGCTGATCGACGGGCTCGCCGCCGACGCGCGGATCGTCCGCGAGGAGATCTTCGGCCCGGTCCTCGTCGCGCTGCGGTTCCGCGACGAGGAGGAGGTGATCGCGGCGGCCAACGACACGACGTACGGGCTGGCGTGCGGGATCTGGACCCGGGACTTCGCCCGTGCCTGGCGCCTCGCGCGCGCCATCGACGCCGGCACCGTCTGGATCAACACCTACAAGCAGCTGTCGATCGCGACGCCCTTCGGGGGCGTCAAGGACAGCGGCTCCTCCCGTGAGAAGGGCATCGGCGCGATCCGCGCCTATCAACGTCAGAAGAGCATCTATCTGGGGACGTCCGGGCCGATCGCCTGGGCCGACTGAGCGACTTTCGAGTGAAGGGCAGAGAACAATGAGCGTGCACGTCGGCATCGTCGGAGGCGGCATCGGGGGACTCGCCGCCGCCATCGCACTCCGCGACCTCGGTCATGAGGTGGCCGTCTTCGAGCAGGCACCCGAGTTCGGCCGGGTGGGCGCGGACATCAACCTCACCCCCAACGCGGTCCGTGCCCTCGACGGGCTCGGCGCCAGCGTGGGCGCGGCGATCCGCGACACGGCCGCGCGGCCGACGTACCGGATCAGCCGGACGTGGGACACCGGCGAGGAGACCTCACGGCTGGAGATGGGCGACGCCGCCGAGCGCAAGTACGACGCCCCGCAGCTGACCGTCCACCGCGCCGACCTGCTGTCGGCCCTCGAGGACGCGCTGCCGGACGACGTGATCCGGCTCGGTCACCGGCTGACCACCCTCGAGCAGGAGCCGGGCGGCCCGGTGCGGCTGGGCTTCGACGGCGGCACGTCGGCCGAGGTGGACGTCGCGGTGGGCGCCGACGGCATCCACTCCGCCGTCCGCTCGGCGCTGCTGGGCAAGGAGAGCCCCGAGTTCACCGGGGTCGTCGCCTTCCGCGCCGTCGTCCCGTCGGACCGGCTCGACGTCCCCAACCTCGACGCCTTCACCAAGTGGTGGGGCCCCGACCCGGAGACGCAGATCGTCACGTTCCCGCTCAACCGCGGGCGCGACACCTTCATCTTCGCCACCACGCCGCAGGACTCGTGGACCGAGGAGTCGTGGACGACGCCCGGCGACGTGGTCGAGCTGCGTGCGATGTACGAGCACTTCCACCCGGAGGCGCGGGCCCTGCTCGACGCCTGCGACTCGGTGCTCAAGTCGGCGCTCTACGTCCGCGACCCGCTGCCGCAGTGGTCGTCCGGCCGGACCACCCTCCTCGGCGACGCGGCCCACCCGATGATGCCGTTCATGGCCCAGGGTGCCGCGATGTCGATCGAGGACGCCGTCGTCCTGGCCCGCTCGATCGCGCTCGGCGAGGACGACGTCGAGCAGGCGCTGAAGGCCTACGAGACGGCCCGCCTGCCGCGCACCGGCCGGATCCAGATCGGCTCGCGCGGCAACACCTGGCTGAAGTCCAGCGCGGACGCCGACTGGGTCTACGCCTACGACGCCTGGAACGTCACGCTGGGCTGACCGCGGCCAGCATCCCGGCGCGGGTGGCGACCTTGACCCGGGTCCGGCCCTCGGCCTCGCCCAGCGCGATCTCGTGCGCGTCGAGGCGCTCCCAGCCGGTGTGGGTGACGACGGCGACGTCCCGCTCGGCGAAGTAGGCGTCGACGTCCTCGGTACGACGCGCGGTCGCGGTCGGCGTGGTGTCGGCCAGCAGGTTCGCGACGGTCTCGGCCGCGTCGGACTTGGTGTGCCCGATCAGGCCGACCGGGCCGCGCTTGATCCAGCCGGTGACATAGGTGCCGGGGATCGGCGCGCCGTCGAGGTCGAGCACCCGGCCGCCCGCGTTGGGGATCACGGCCGCGCGCTCGTCGAACGGCAGGCCCGGCAGGGCCGAGCTGCGGTAGCCGATCGCGCGGTAGACCTGCTGCACCTCCCAGTCGGTGACCTCGCCGGTGCCCTCGACGTTGCCGTCGGCGTGGGGGGAGTGGGTCCGCTCGGTGCGCAGCGCGGTCACCGCGCCGTCGGCGTCGGCGACGATCTCGACGGGCGCCTCGGCGAAGTGCAGGTGGATCCGGTGCGGCTTGCCGACCGGGTCGGCGCCGACCCAGCTGGTCAGCGTGTTGAGGACCATCTTCTGGGCCTTGTGCTGGGCGATGTGCTCCATGCCGTGCTCGTCGACGTCGAAGCCCTCGGGGTGCACGATCACCTCGATGTTGGGGGAGTGGTTGAGCTCGCGCAGCTCGAGCGGCGAGAACTTGGCGTACGCCGGGCCGCGGCGCGCGAACACGTGCACGTCGGTGATCGTCTTCGCCTGCAGGCCGGCGTGGACGTGTGCCGGGATGTCGGTCACCAGCATCTCGTCGCCGGTCTTGGCGAGCACGCGGGCGACGTCGAGCGCGACATTGCCGACGCCGAGGACGGCGACGCTGGTCGCGTCGAGCGGCCACTCCTGCGGGACGTCGGGGTGGGCGTCGTACCAGGACACGAAGTCGGCGGCGCCGAGCGAGTGCTCCTCGCCGGGGATGCCGAGGTCGCGGTCGGCCATCGCGCCGGTGGCGATCACGACGGCGTCGTAGAACTCGCGCAGGTCCTCGAGCTTGACGTCGACGCCGTACTCGACGTTGCCGAGGAAGCGGACCTCGGGCTTGGCGATCACGCGCTGCAGCGCCTTGATGATCTCCTTGATCCGCGGGTGGTCCGGCGCGACGCCGTACCGGACCAGGCCGAAGGGCGCGGGCAGCCGCTCGAGGATGTCGACGGAGACGTCGGCCTGCCCCGCCTCGTTGGCCTTGGTGAGGATGTCGGCGGCATAGATGCCCGCCGGGCCGCCGCCGACGATCGCAACACGAAGAGTCATGCTGACGAGTCTGCGGGGTGCGGGGGTGCTCACAGAACGAGGTTGTGGTTGGGTGCTCACAAAGATAGGTTGTGAGTGTGCTCGGCTCCCACGTCCCGGACCTGCGTGCCCTGGAGCTGCTGGTCGTGGTCGCCCGCACCGGCAGCCTGGGCGCCGCGGCGAGCGAGCTGGGCATCAGCCAGCAGGCGGCGTCGTCCCGGGTGCGGACCATGGAGGCCCTCGTCGGCGAGCCCCTGGTGGCCCGCACCAAGCGCGGGTCGTCGCTGACCGCGACGGGTGAGCTCGTGGTGCAGTGGGCCGACCGGGTCCTCGACGCGGCGCAGGCGCTGGACGCCGGCATCGCCGCGCTCCGGGCCGACCGGCGCGGCCATCTCGACATCGCCGCGAGCCTCACCATCGCCGAGCACCTCCTGCCCGGCTGGCTGGTCGGCCTGCGCACCCAGCAGCTGCAGCGCGGCCAGCAGCCCACCGAGATCACGATGACCGCGACCAACACGGTCCGCGTCACCGAGCTGGTGCAGGCGGGCGAGGTCGCGGTCGGCTTCGTCGAGGGACCGGAGGCGCCGCGCGGGCTGCGCCGCCGCCTGGTCGGCACCGACGAGCTGGTCGTGGTCGTCGGCCCCGGTCACCCGTGGGCCGCCCGGCCCCGGCGCCGGGTCAGCGCGGAGACGCTGGCGAGCACCCCGCTCGTGGTCCGCGAGGTCGGCTCCGGCACCCGCACCGTCCTGGAGCGGGCACTGGTCCGCAACGGCCTGCCGCAGGCGGCACCCGCCCTCGAGCTGTCCAGTACGGCGTCCGTGCGCGCGGCCGTCGCGGCGGGCGCGGGGCCCGCGGCGGTCGGGGCGCACGCCGTACGCGACGACCTGGCGACGGGCCGGCTGGTCCGGATCGCGGTGACCGGGCTCGACCTCACCCGCCGGCTGCACGCGGTGTGGAAGGGCGGCCCCCAGCCGCCCGAGGGACCGGCCCGCGAGCTGGTCGCCTGGGCGGCGCGGAGCGCGCGCTCCTAGCCGGAGCCGGTCGGTCTCCTGTCGTACCGGACGTTGGGGTCGCTGTGTCCCCGAATCGACGACCCGAACGTCCGGTACGACGGAGACCAGCCCCGCAGGCGAGCCGCTCAGGTGTGCGCCGGGTGGCGCTCCATGAGCGCCGCGATCGAGTCGTCCGTGCACTCGGCCCAGAACGTGCCGACGACGTCCTCGAGCTGGCTGAAGGAGTCGGCGACGTAGAGGACGTTCTGGTAGTCGGTGATGTCGTAGGTCATGCTGCCCATCTCGCCGATGTCGAGCGGGCGGATGGTCATGCCGCGGAACGCCTCGATCTCGCCGGGGGAGGAGAGGATGCCGGCGCCGTAGGCCTTGAGCTCGGACTGCTCCCAGAGGACGCCGAACTCGAGGGTGAACCAGAAGACCTTGCTGACGAACTCCAGCGCGTCGGCGGAGCGGACCCGGCGCGAGGCCTGGCCGGCGAGCTCGTAGAGCGCCGTGAAGCGCGGGTTGGCGAGGGTGTTGCCGTGGCCGACGACCTCGTGCAGGACGTCGGGCTCGGGCGTGTAGAGCGGGACCGAGTGGTGGCGCACGTACTGCGTCGACCAGAACGCCTTGTCGGCGAGCGAGCCGTAGAACTCGCGCAGCGGCACCAGGCCGGCGGCCGGCTGGTAGCGGAAGCCGGTCAGCGGCGCGAGCCACTCGCTGACCTCGGCGAGCTGGGGGATGTGGTCGATCGGAAGCGCCAGCGACTCCTTGCCGTCGAGGAACTCGCGGCAGGCGTAGGAGCGGTGCTTGGTGACCAGCGCCTCGCTGACCACGCGCCAGACCTCGTGCTCGTCGGCGGTGTAGTCGGCGTACGGCGCCGGGGTGCCGGGCGTCCAGTTGTTGGCGAGGGTGGCCAGCGCGTCGCGGCGCGCGCGGTAGTCGGGGTCGGCGAAGCCGGGGTGGTCGGCGCCGAGATGGACCTTGAGGGATCCGTCGTCGTCGGCGGTCACGGGGGCGAAGTACTGCGCTTCCTCGAACATGGGGTCAGTCTGTGACCTGGTCCACAGATTTGCGAGTGTCGTCAGACGAATGGCTACCGCGGACCGGCGAATGGTGGCAGTCTGTCCGGCGTGGACGCGGTCGACCTCGGAATCCTGGACATTCTGCGCGCCGACTCCCGGACGTCGATCCGGGAGGTCGCCGAGCGCCTCGGCATCAGCCGCGCCAGCGCCTATGCGCGGGTCAAGCGGCTCGTCGACACCCGGGTGATCCGGGGCTTCACGATCGACGTCGACCCGGCCGCCCTGGGCCTCGGGCTGCCGGCCTACATCCACGTCCGGATCAAGCAGAACACCTGGAAGTCGTTCCGGAAGAAGGCGTGGGCGCTGGAGGAGGCCGCCCACGTCGCGCTGGTGGCGGGCGACTTCGACTGCGTGATCCTCGTCCGCGCGCGCGACGCGGAGCACCTGCGCGAGCTGGTGCTGGAGCGGATCCAGGCGCTGCCGGAGGTGCTCGCGACGCAGACGGTGCTGGTGTTCGAAGAGCATCTCGGGCACGCCTGAGGGGCGGCTCTGCCAGGGTGGGCGCATGGTGACCCGCGCGTTCGTGTTCGGTGGCTCGGAGGGGATCGGCCTGTCGGTCGCGGCCCGGCTGGTCGCGAAGGGCGCGGACGTCGTCGTCCTGTCGCGATCACCGGCCAAGCTGGACGCCGCCCTGGCGCTCCTCGGCCCGCGTCCAGAGCATCCCGCAACGGCTGTGGGGCGGGGGAGTGGTGGTCTGCGCACCATCTCCTCCGCCCCGCAGCCATGACCAGGCGGACGCACGGCGGCCGGCGGGTCAGACAGGCGCCGCGTCTGGGCCTCGTCAGTCCGGCGGATCGCAGGAACGATCGAGACCAGGTGGGCAGACGAGGAATCCAGTTGAGGTCGAGTCGTGGTACCTCTTGCCGCCGCTGGTGTACCTCACCTCGCTGCGAGGCCAGAACCAGTGGCCCTGCTCCTTGACGTTCACGATGTAGAGCAGCTCGGCCGTCGCATGGGGCGCGAGCTTGTAGCCCTCAAGCGGCGCCGCGCCTTCGGCATAGCGTTTGAACGGCCACACGGCGGCGCCGACGTAGTCCGCACCCGCCGCGACGGGGCGGACCAGCACCGTCGCCAGCCGGGCACCTTCATCAGCGACGACATCGTCGGGTCCGGTGAGGATGGCGCTGGTCAGCGTCGCGGCCTCGTCGCCATGGTTAGTGACGCCAAGGGCGCCGAAGACCACCTGCTGGCCCTTGGCTGCTCGGACGAACGCCCACTGTTCCCCACCATCTTTGGAATCGAAGCTGACCGGGCCGGTCCCTCGACCGGCCCCCGCGCCGTCCTTGCTGTCACATGCTCCGAAGAAGATGCACAGCGTCAGGACCAGCACGGCGGCCAGTCGATTGTGGATCAGTTGTCTCACTCAGTCGGTCCTAGGGTTGATTCTGCGCGTGGATGACACCCGCGTCGATCGGCCCGTAGTTGGTTCCGCACAACCAGATTCCGTGACCGCGGACGACGTCCCAATGCAGGACGACGTTCTTCGAGTATCCGCTGCGTGCGCCGACCTTGATCGGCCCAAGGTTCACGGCTGCGCCGATCTTGGCCGAACTGTTCTTGTCTCGCGTGAAGCCGCTGCCCTTGGGGTATTCGTTGCGGTGACCGGACTGCGGGGATTTGGCGCAGCCGATGAATTCCGATCCGTCCGCGGTGTTGGAGCCGACGCCGCCGTACCAGGAGCCGGGGACCTTGACGTAGCTGCCCGGGGAGATGGTGGTGTCTTGGCACCACTTTCCCTGCCCATAGCCCTGGTAGTGCCCGTCGGTGTACTTGAAGGTCGAGGTTCCGTAGTTGTTGGCCTTCGAGCCGCCGCTGTACGAGCGGTAGACCGTCGCGCCCTTGCTGTTGCCGATGTGACCCGAGCCATGGGCCGACCAGCCCTTGTCATCCCCGGCGTAGTCGATCCCACCCTCAAGATCAGTGTCGGCGCTCTCGCCGTAGGTCCACTTGCCATTGCTGTTGCTGGCGTTGTGGAACTCGACGACGTTGACCGAGCGGACCGGATGCGCGTCGACGATGAAGCTGCACGGCAGGTACGTAGGTATGGAGGCTTCAGCTGCGGCGACGGACCGGCTCGTCGCACCAGACGTGGTCGGGGTTCCGGCGGCGTCAGGCGAGTCCTCGGTGAGGACGAAACTCGGCTGCGCCTGAGGGTTCTCCGCCAGCGGGCTGGCCTTGCCGGCTGTCAGAGCCGCCGGATCGGGGTCAGCTGGGTCGTCGCCACCGTCGGGGTCAGCCGGGTCACCGGTGCCATCGACGTCGGTGTCCGTGTTCACCAAGTCGGGCAATCCCCACTGGCCCAGCAGGTTGAGCTTCCGGATGACCGTAGTCGTGTCGTACTTCCCGAGCGCCTCATCGAGCACGCCGAGCTCGAGGTTGATGTACCCCCCCGTTCGCCGCGGCTTCCTGGACCATCTTCTGGGTCGACCTCAACGGCAGCGTGAAGGAGCCGTCACCCAGAGTCAGGACGCTCCCAATCTTCTGGATCGGCAGCTCAGCGCCGACCTCCGCCGTGTGCTGTCCCGGGATCCACCAGGCGGTCACCCGCGCCCCGACGACCGCCTCGAGTACACCGTCGAGGTTGCTCAGGACGTCGCCGAGGATGTTGTCGGCGGACGCGGTGGTCCCGCTTGACACGGCTGGAGCTGCAACGGCGGGCGCATCCTTCGGCGCGGCGGTGGCTGCGGGAGCGTAGAGCGCGCTCGCCATCAGCGCCCCGATCCCCACAGCCCCGATAGTTCTCTTAAGCACGTGCTACCTCCAGACTCCCGCGGGCTCAGTAGGGGCCCGATGGCCACTGCGCGCGCGATGCGAACGCGCTCCCCCGAGACGCCCCATGCGTCCAGCTCGCGGCCTGAAGCGTAGGACCGTTCGCGAGGCCGCGTGACAGATTTTGGTGAAAACTCATTTACACGAGTTCGAACGTGTCGGGCGAGACTGCTTGTCCTCCCCTCACGGGGCCGGCCAGCGAGCAGCGTTGAGCATGGACCGCACGTGCCATTAGGGCCCGGCCGCCAGCGGCCGAGAACGCGAGCGCCTACGGCGCCCACAGCCCCCACGGCAAGGATCCGACGCCTCGAGTGTCCCGTAGCCACGGACGTGGCAGCCCGACAGCCGGGACGCCTGCGGAGCCGCCGCGGACATCCCAGCAGCCGGGGGAAGTGCTGCCTCGTCCGCTGAGTCCGCCGCGCCGCGACGGGTCGGTTCCCACGGGACCGACGCCGTCCGTGGAACCCCGAGGAGAGCCGGAGAGGTAGACAGCCGTGTTAGTACCAGGATCGGCCCCAGCGCCATCTGGTCATCTATCATCACGGTGTCCAACCAGTCTGTCGGACCGGCGTCAGTTACTGAGCTAATCGCCCTCAATCGCTGGGTCACGGCCGCGCGCCGCAAGGGCCACGCTGAGGCACTCGAGTCTGTCGCCCCACCGGCTCGGCCGCAGCTGCGCCGCTACTTCAGGGTGCGAAAGAGCCGAATCGACCTCTGCAAAATGCTGCTTGATCTACACGCTCAACAGCCCACCACCTTCGGACCGCTTCTTGACGTTGTCCGAGGGATTCAGGTCAACGACCTCTCGCCAAATGAAGCCGCCCGAAGGGGAACTCAACTCGCGGTCCTCAATATGTGGCTCGAGCAGCAGGCGCGGGCACTCTTGGCCCTCACGCAGAGAGCCAGCAGCGCACCCAGTCCCTGCGCAACTGAAATCCGCCATCTAGTCGACCACTATCTCGACGCCTTCGGTCCCGATCAAGAAGCCATCATCCTCGACGACCGAGCGAAGACCCGAAAGGGCTTCAAGATGAAGGGCTCTTCCCTAGGAGCCAAGGCCAACCCGATCCACCTGACCGGTGAGAGAAACAGATATCAAACGCCCAAGGTTCGCGACCGCTCCAACGACCCCAGGCCCCAGACACAGTAGAAGGCCGGACTCGTGGGGACGGCCGCAACGGCGACCGTCCCCACAGGCATGCGGGGCTACGCCGCGCCCGCGGCGATGCCCAGTAACGCTATTTACTCCAGGATGCCCATTCCTATGAAGTGTTCCAGCGAAAGATACAACGCAAGAAAGGCCACCAGGTCGACGACGCCCATCTGTAGCCGCGGTGGCCGGCCCTCCTCTTCGATATTCCGCCAGTATTCCTCGGGAAGAAATCGCCAGATGTTCCCGCGTGACCGAATCGCCGTTACTGCCAGGAGTGACGCGTAGGCAAGGTCGAGCGAGATCACCCCTCGGTACCCGCGAGTGCTGAGCGCCAGGTAAGTAATCAAGGGCCCAAGGGTGCCGGCCACTACGAACCACGCTGCAGCGGCCGTCAGGTGCGTAGCGGAGCGAACGACAAGGATTGCGAGCACCGATCCGGCAATGACATCAAGCACTACCCTCAGTGTGGTGTCGATCATCGCCCTCCCTCTCTCTAGAGGCGAACCCCTAGCAACTCGGCATAGTCAGGGTATTTCTCGGCGATGTAGGTAAAGATCTTTGCTCCTGTAAGCCATCCCTTGATTTCGTAGTACATGTCACGGCCTTGGCGATTTCCGAAGACGGCGATGATCGGCTTCTAAGAGAGAACGTCCCTTCACTAGTTCGGGATGGCGCTTTCATGCTTGCCCGACCAAGGGACCCGCGGAAAGCCCGACGCTGCCGACGCTCGCCGAGTCGGTCGGATCTTGTCATCCGCGTGAGCAATTCGCGAGGGCGTAGCGATCGCACCACCTCGTGGTCGAGCAGCCTGCGTGGTCAACGGCCCAAGCCGTGGGGGAGCGCGGGGCCCGCCACCTACTGCCGCGGAATCTTCAACCTCCTCGTCGCCGACCCCGGCCGCGGCGACACCCTGGGCGACCTGTACAGCGGATGGGACCGATTGCCTGGCTTCACCTCATCGACGCCAAGTCTGGTCACGAAGACCGGCTGCGTGACCACCACCGGCGCTCGGTCTTCGGGCTCGGCCCGGGGAGCCGTGGGCCGAGCTTCGCCTGACCTTCGGGGAACAGGGCATCAACGATTGACGCGTGGTCCTCCTCGGCCCACCAACGGAACAACCGCCAGGAAGGGAGTACCGGGAAGGTCAGTGTCGCGACGAACTCGGGGCGCGTGAAGACCTTCGGCGAGCGCTCGGGTGGAGGAAGACGGTGCTGGTGATTCACGATGAGAACGCCGCCGTCGACGGGCTCGTTCGGGCACAGCTCGGGCCACGTGCTGAGGTGCCGTATGAGGTCACGGGCCTTGTCTTCGCCGGGCATGCCGGCGGTCGCCTTCACCTCGATCAGGCGCCGTCGCCCGCCAGGGCCGGTTGCCAGGAGGTCGGCTGACTTGCCGTCGAACTGGGCGTCGAGGTCGATGACCGAGAGACCGCAGTCCTCGAGCACGGTTCGCACTGCGACGACCACCTGCGCACCGGTCCCGAACAGAAGCCCGTCGCGGACCCGCTCTGCGCGGACGCGAGCGGCATCCAGGCGCTCGTGGATTGCCGACCGTTCGCGGTCGTACTCCTCTTCGAGCTTCGTCAGCGCTTGTGAGGCGTCGCGCTCGGACCGGGTCTGTAGGGCGGGGTCCTCGAAGTGTGACGACCTGACCCGTCGCAGTGCGCTCGGCACGAGCTCGGGGAGTCCGTGAGCAATGAGCCATCCGAGGACCGTGTCCCAGTCAGTTCCGTCAGGGATGATGTACCAGCACTCGTCCTCCGTGTCGGACATCCACGCTGCCACGATCGGGTCGCCGAGGCCGTCGACCAGAATCGGAACCAAGCGACCCTCCGCCTGATGCCGCGTCTCCCCGCCCCAGCCGTCGCCGCGTACCGTCGTCGCGCCTTCTAGGTTTAGCGACCACCACGCCGAGTTGTCGCTGCTCTGGTTCACGATCCGAAGCGCGAGGTCGCGATCGGCGGGGGAGAGGTCGTCCGCAAGCTGCGGCCTGGTGCCTGCCGGGAGACGGCGGCCGGAGATGGTGGTGTAGCCCGTGACCCACACGCGGCCGCCTGGTGGGCCGAAGATGTTCCACGAGTACGGGTTGTTGGCGACCGCATGGCCGATCCCGGCGATGACGACGGCGACTTCCCCACGTGACTTGGCGCCGGCGAGGAATCGCTTCCGCTCGGTGTCGCCGCGGCCGGCGTAGTGACCCGGGTCGATCGCGGCGACGCAGTCGGCGGTCTCCTGGCCGATCCACCGGGGTGTGAGCCCGTGCCTCTCCCAGTCGACGTCTGCCGGCACGCGGAGGTGGTCGTCCGTACTGCCGCTACGGCTTTCGCGAGCGTTCTCCCAGATCCGAAGCTGAACGCTCTCAGCCTCCGACCCTGGAGGGTGCTGACCGATGTGCACCGCCACCAGTCGCGAGGCGTCGACGCCACTCGGCCGCTGCGTCACGAGATGACCGCCGAAGCGGAGGCCGGACAGCGCTCATGGGCGGACAGCCGTCGCATCCCAGCAGCCCGCGCGATCTCCTCCCAGATGCCCCCGGTCGCCCGCGCCGCGCCCACGGGGGCTTCAAGCTCGTGCTCCGCCGCCGTGATCGCCGCTCGCGCCCTAGCGATCGCCTCGAGTGCGGCTTGGCCGGCCATGCGCTCGCGCTGCCAGCGGCCAACGAGGGCCGTGAAGGTGTTCTTGTCGCCGGCTACGTAGACGAGTCGATCCAGGCCGGGCACGCGGGCAAGGCTAGACGAGACGCCCCTGCCCTGCGGCTCGCCGCGGGGCAGGGGCGACTCGCCACAGCCTGGTGCGCCGCTCGGGTACGGTGCCCGGCGTGGAGGACTTGCTGAAGGTGGTCGGCGCGACCGTCGCCGCGGTCGCCTCGCTGGCCGCGGTGGCACTGGCGGTCGACCAGTTCACCCTGCGGGCGCGCCTTCGCAAGACCGAGGAGTGGGCGGTTAAGGCGCTGGCCGCGGAGATCGACGGCAACCGTGTGCCGGTCCTGACGGACATCCGCCACGACTCGACCGCGCGGATTGTGGCGGGCCTGCTCGTGCCCGTCTGGTTCTTTGCGGAGGGCGTCGTTTGGGCCGTCGCCGCGCCGTCGGCCGTGGCGGTCACCGTCCAGGCCTCCGGCACGTCGACCGGGACTGCAGCCGCGATCACGTGGGTGGCATTCTTTGCGCTCGCGTTCACGTTCCGCCCGACGGTCAGGCACTTCCTGGAGCGGTGCCGCGTGGCCTCCGAGTACCGCCGAGGCCTCCCGGTGGCTGAGCCGAAGCGGGGCCTGCTGGCGGCGATGGAGGGCGGCTACCGGGTGGAGTTCGTGTTCGCGGCGGGCTTCTCGGCGGGTGCCTGCGCGCTCGGCCTGGGCGTCGGCTTGGCTGTGTCCGGGCACGACGTGGACGGTTGGCCGCTGGCGCTGATGCTGCTCGGGGGCTTCAGCGCGTACGGCGTGCTCGACCTACTGCGGGTCTACGCGCGCTCGCGGCACCCGATGCGGGACCCGAGTTGACCGGGGGCAAGATGCATGGATGGTGACATAAGATTTGTTATCGGCGGTGAAGACCGCCCCTCTGAGCAAGCGTTTCGGCCCGAGCGATCACGGGAATCGCTCGGGCCGTAGCGTGGGGCTGGTCAGGGCTGGGCGGCCGCCGCGCGTGGCCGCGCTCCCGGATCCTGGGCGTCCTGGGGATCCTCGGCGTCGAGGAGCACGTCGAGGTCGACCAGGACGTCCTGACATGAAACTGTTATTGGTGGCGTGATTTAGGGTGTGATTAAGAAAGCGATCTGACCCTGTATCTACGCCGCATGTCGTGACACAATATGGGCATGAGCATCCAGTCGACCGTCGCCCGCGGCGACCTCCGCGCCTATGAGGAGTCCGTTCGGCTGGCCACGCCCGAACTCGTTGAGCGCCTGCGCGACCTGCTCGGTGCGAAGCTCGTGGCCTACCTGGGCTCCGTCGGTGAGACCAGGGCGGTGCGCCAGTGGGCAGACGCCCACGACGGGCGCACGCCCTCGACCGAGGTGGTCAACCGCCTTCGGATGGCCTACCGGATCGCGGCACTCTTGCGCGAGAAGGACTCCGCTGCAGTGGTCCAGGCATGGTTCCAGGGCATGAACCCCCGGCTGGACGACGTCGCGCCGGCGCGGCTGCTGCGCGAGGCCGAGCTTGACGAGGTCGGCCCGCAGATCCTGGCCGCCGCTCGAGCCTTCGCGGCGGGCGGGTGACAGGGCTGGTGTCTGAAGGCCCCCGGCTGGTCGTCGTCGAGGCGGCCGAGGAAGTCTGGCGCGTCGGCTTCAGGCCTGAGCCGTGGGCATGGTCGGGCTGGGAGTGGGCGGGAGCAGATGGCCGGTTCCACGGCCGGTGGGACGACCGGCAGGGCAACTTTCGCACCGTTTATGCCGGGTCCTCGCTGCTGGCTTGCCTGCTCGAGGCCCTGGCCGGCTTCCGGCCAGATCCCACGCTCGCGGCCGACCTCGAGGACGTTGTCGAGGATGACGAAGACGCGGCCATGCATCCAACGGCTCGAGCAGGCGAGATCCCGTACGCCTGGCTGGAGCCCCGCTCCGCCGCGACAGCAGTGCTCACCGGCCGATTCTGCTCCGTCACGGCGGCCGAGACGATCGCGGCCCTTCGTCCGCAGTTCGTCGCCCTGGCGCACCGCCTCAGCCTTCACGACTTCGACGCCGCCGCCCTCAAGGACGGGCGTCCGCGGGAGCTGACCCAGGCGGTCGCTACCCACCTGCACGCGACGACCGAGCTCGACGGCATCACGTTCGCCTCCCGCCACGGCGACAACCTCACCCTGTGGGCGGTCTTCGAGCGTGGGGCCGACGACGCCGCAGTCAGCCCCACGCTCAGCAGGATCGAGCACCACGCCCTGTCGCCAGAACACCCAGACGTCGAGCACGCGCTGAGGATCCTCGGCCTCAG
Organism: Nocardioides ginsengisoli; assembly: GCF_039537225.1. NCBI lineage: Bacteria > Bacillati > Actinomycetota > Actinomycetes > Propionibacteriales > Nocardioidaceae > Nocardioides > Nocardioides ginsengisoli. Next base: position 270,414 of record NZ_BAABAC010000024.1, on the reverse strand, counting down.
TTGGTCTTAACGCGCAAGCCCGCGGCCGCGGGCCGTCAGCGGCAGTACAGAGGCTCCGAGCTGCTGTAGGCGGTCCATCCGACCACGACGCCGCTGCGGTAGAACTTCCCGACGGTCCGGAACGCCGTCGGGGTGGAGATGCCGCACAGGTACGCCGTGCTGAACTTCGTCGTTCCAGCGGCGACGGCGCCCTTATCGACTGTCATCAGGTGCCAGCCGCCGCCGTAATACGCTTCGAGTCGCAGGCGGAACGTGATGCCCACTGGGTTGCCGCTGCAACCCACGGTCGCGGTGCCAATGGCCCGGGCCGGGCCCGACTTGAGCGTGGGTAGGTTCGCCGTTGAAAGGCAGACATACAACGGGCGGCCGAGGACGTCGCCAGGTCCATCGACGCCACCCTCGCCGTCGCCTACAGCAGATGCGGTCGCGGTCGAGTCCAGCGACTCCGAGCTGACGGCGCCGAGGCCGGCCCCGGCATCCTCGGAGTCCGTGCTTTCGGAGGTGACGCCACCGAGTCCCGCGTCCGAGTCTCCCTCATCGCCGAGGGCTGCGAGGGCGTCGGCGTACATCTGCGCGCTGTCGGTCACGGGCTGGCTGGGATCGGCCGAGGCGCTGGGGCTGGGCGAGATCGCCACGGCCGCCGTCGCCGCGATCAGAGTGCTCGCGCTGATGAGTCGGCGCAGGCGCCTGGTGTTCGTCATCTGTTCCTCCCGAAAATTGGTGATGCCTCGTACGAGGTTGCGGCAACGTAACCGGCTTCGCCGCCGGGCGCCGGGCATCCCCGACTTTGGGGACCAAGGTCCCGGGGTATCGAGCGCTGCACCGTCCTAAGGTGACCGGGTGAGCAACGATTCAGGGCCTGGGCAGGGAGGCGACGGCGTCGACCAGGAGCCGCCGGCGATCACGTGGGACCAGGTGCGCGAGGAGGTGGCCGCGTTCGAGGCGCGGCACCCGGGCCTGGGCGCCGACAACTACCGCGACGCGTTCACGGACGCGGCCGGCGCCGTTGTCCACAGCGCCGAGCTGGAGTGGATCGAGAGCCTTTACACGGCCCTGGAAGTGGCCCCGTCCGGGGAGCCGCACCCTGGCCACGGCTTCCTCATCGGCTGACACGTCGAGCCGCACCGAGCCGTCAGTGCTCGGCCGGCACGCTCGTCGTCGTAGCCCCGCAGCGCCTCCGCTCGCTCGGTCGGCGTCACCTCCGCGTCGGCGGTGCGCGAGTCGGTGGAGGCGCTGGTCGCCGAGGGCGGTGTGCCGGACCTGGTGGTGACGACCGCCGGCTACGCCCGCCCCGGCTATCTCGAGGACCTGCCCGAGGACGACGTCACCGGCATGGTCGCCACCAACCTGCTCGGCACGATCAACGTCTGCCGCGCCGTCCTCCCGCACCTGCGCGCGGCCGGCGGCGGCACGATCGTGACCACGTCGTCGATGGCGGGGCTGGCCGGCGTGTTCGGCTACACCGTCTACAGCGCCACGAAGTTCGGCGTGATCGGCTTCTCCGAGGCGCTGCGGCGCGAGGTGCGGCCGTACGGCATCCGGGTCAGGGTGCTGTGCCCGCCGAACACGCTGACCCCCGGCTTCGAGGAGGAGAACCGGCACAAGCCGGCCGAGGTCCTCGCCGCCGAGGAGAGCGTCAGCACGCTGACGGCCGACGAGGTCGCCGACGAACTGATGCGCGCACTGCCGCGGCGGCGCGGCTTCCTCGTCGTACCGGGTCGGGACAGCCGGCTCGCCGCCGTCGCGATCCGCCATCTGCCGGCGGTCGTCGACCGGGCGCTGCGGCGGCCCGAGGTCTCCTAGCCCTCGGCGGGGCGCAGGTGCCGGGCGAAGAACCGCGCCGCGTCCTCGCCGGCCCAGGCCGGCACCCCGGTGTGCCCACCGAGGTTGGCCTGCAGGGTCTTCTGCTGCGAGCCGAAGGCGTCGAACAGGTCGAGCGCCGCCTGCCGGTCGTTGCCCGCGTCGTCCCACTGCAGCAGCACGTGCAGCGGGATGGCGACCTGTCGCGCCTCGGCGAGCGTGGCGGCGGGCACGAAGCTGCCCGCGAAGAGTCCCGCCGCGACGATCCGCGGCTCGACCACCGCGAGCCGGACGCCGACGGCGATCACGCCCCCGGAGTAGGCGACCGGCCCCTCGATGTCAGGCAGGGCGAGCAGCTCGTCGATGAGCTGCTGCCACTCGGGGACCGCCTGCTCGACGAGCGGAAGGATCAGCCGGTCGATGATGTCGGCGGTCGGCCCGCTGCCGTCCGCGAACGCCTCGCGCAGGTCCGCGCGCGCCCGCTCCGCCTCGGCCAGCACGGGCCGATCGCCCTTGCCGGGCAGCTCGACCGTGGCCGCCGCGCACCCCAGCTCGACGACCGACGTCCGTGCCCGCCCTGCGAGCCGCGGCCGCAGCTGCTCGAGGCCGCCCGGGTGCCCGAGCAGGATCAACGGCACCGGCGCCGCTGGTGACGCCGGCGTCCAGAGGATCCCGGGAATCCCGTCGAGGGTGAATGCCCGCTCGACGACGCCGTCCTCGGTGTGGGCCTCTGCGGTGAAGGTCAGCGTCATGCCGGTCGCTTCCTGCGGTCGTAGGGGGGTCGCAGAACCCTAGCGATCGGGGGGTGGAGAGGCCCGCGTCGATTGTGGGGAGAAGACGACGTCTGCGCAGGTGAACCGGGGGTTTAGTGGGTTGTTTCACCCATCTTGGGGAGGAGGGGTCTAGACCGAAATCGTAGGAAAGTAAAGAAAAAAAGAAAGCCGCCACGGGGGCTCAGCACGCGGAGTTTCCTGGTCGCAGTTGCTCGGGGCTGCTCCTCATTCTCATTCATCTCTCTCGTATTCCGGAGGACCTGGCATGCGCCGACTCACTGACCGCCTCTCCGAGGCCCGCCGCGACCAGCGCGGCTTCACGCTCATCGAGCTTCTGATCGTCATCGTCATCCTCGGCATCCTCGCCGCGATCGTCGCCTTCTCGGTTCGTGGCATCGTCGACCGTGGTGACGTCGCAGCCTGCAAGGCCGAGGTCAAGACCGTTGCGACCGCCGAAGAGGCCAACTACGCCAAGCTCGGCTCCTACGCCACGCTCACCGACCTGCAGGCCAACGGCTTCCTGCGTGCCGGCACGCCGAAGTACGTGTCCGCCGCCAGCGCGACGGACGGCAGCCTGACCCTGTCCGGCAACCCGGCCGGCTGCACCGCGGGCTGATCCTCAGCACCATCTCGGAGGGCTGCCGCCCCGGCGGCGGCCCTCCTTCGGCATCCATCCGGCTTCACCTCAGGGGGTCATCGTGTTCCACCACCTGCACCGCATCGGCGACCGCGTCGACCGCCTCCTCGAGGCGCTCTGGGACGCCCGCGGCACCGACCTGATGCTCACCGTCGGCCTGCCGCCGATGATCCGGGTCGACGGCACGCTCAAGCCGATCCCCACCCAGTCGCCGCTCACCGCCGACGACACCAACTCCCTGCTCGCGGAGGTCCTCACCCCCGAGCAGCAGGGCATCTGGGAGTCCAGCCACGAGTACGACTTCTCCTTCTCCTGGCGTGAGCACGCCCGCATCCGCGGCAACGCGTTCACCCAGCGCGGCCTCACCGCCGTCGCGCTGCGCATGATCCCGCGCAGCGTCCCGACCCCGGACGACCTCGGTCTGCCGCTCATCCTGCGCGACCTCTCGATGCGCCACCAGGGACTGATCCTGATGACCGGCCCGACCGGCTCCGGAAAGTCGACGACCCTGGCCTCGCTCATCGACCTGATCAACACCAACCGCGGCTGCCACATCATCACCGTCGAGGACCCGATCGAGTACGTCCACGACCACAAGTTGGCCGCGGTCAACCAGCGCGAGGTCGGCACCGACACGGAGACCTTCCACAACGCGCTGCGCTCCGTCCTGCGCGAGGACCCCGACGTCCTGCTCGTCGGTGAGATGCGCGACCTGGAGTCGATCCAGTTCGCCCTCACCGTCGCCGAGACCGGCCACCTCGTGTTCGCGACGCTGCACACCAACGACACCGCCCAGTCCCTGGGCCGCATGATCGACGTCTTCCCGGCCGAGCAGCAGGCGCAGATCCGCGTCCAGCTCGCCGCGGCGCTCAGCTGCGTCGTCTACCAGCGGCTCATCCCGCGGATCGGCGGCGGCATGATCGCGGCGTACGAGGTCCTCGTCGCCACGCCCGCCGTCCGCAACCTGATCAAGGAGGGCAAGACGCACCAGCTGCGCAACTCGATCGTGACCGGCGCCCAGGACGGCATGGTCACCCTCGAGCAGTCGCTGTCGCAGCTGATCCAGAACGGCATCGTCATCGAGGAGGAAGCCGCCGCGCGCAGCCTCTATCCCAAGGACATCGAGGCCCGCCCGCGGTACGCCGTGGGCATGGGCAGGTAAGGCGTGGCGAGGTCGATGAGGCTGAAGGGCAAGCACACCAAGGTCGAGGGACCGGTCGCGGTCGCCCGCACCGACGAGGACGACGAGCGCCTCGGCCGGATCCTGGTCGCCGCGGGCCGGGTGCAGCCGTACCAGCTCGACGTCGCCCGCACCCAGGACGGCGACTCCCTGGGGGTGAAGCTGACCTCGGCCGGCATCGTCACCGAGGACGTCATCGCGCAGACGCTGGCCGAGCACCACCGGGTCGGCGTCGCGGACTTCCGCACCCTCGACCCCGAGGACGACGCGGTCGCCCTGCTCACGCGCGACCAGGCGACCACCCTCGACGCGCTGCCCCTGTTCGTGGACGACGACGCGGTCACGGTGGCGGTCCTCGACCCCGCTCCCGAGCGCGTGCAGGCGCTCGCCGCCGTCCTCGAGCGCGAGGTGCGTCCGCTCGTCACCACCCGGCGCAACCTCGAGCGCGGCATCGCGTCGGCGTACCGCGCGACGGGAGAGGTCGTCGGTCACGTCCAGGCCTTCGAGGCGCGCGACGTGCTGCGTCGCGAAGCCGAGCAGCTGGAGACCATCAGCGTCAACGAGGAGGCGCCGGTCGTCCAGGTGGTGCAGAAGGTCATCACCCAGGCCCTGCGCGACCGGGCGTCCGACATCCACGTGGAGCCGTCGGGCGACCGCGTGCGCGTCCGCTACCGCATCGACGGCGCGCTGGTCGAGGTCCTCGACCTGCCGGGATCGATCGGACCGGCGATCGTCAGCCGCGTCAAGATCCTCGCCAACATGAACATCGTCGAGCGGCGCCGCCCCCAGGACGGCCAGATCTCGATGGACGTCGACGGCCGCGAGGTCGACATCCGCGTCTCGACCACGGCCGTCGTCGGCGGCGAGAAGGTCGTCATGCGGCTGCTCGACAAGAGCCGCCCGCTGTTCAAGCTCGAGCAGCTGGGCATGCCGGTCGACACGGCCGCGCGCTACACGCAGCTGATCCACTCGCCGTTCGGCATGGTGATCTGCGCCGGCCCGACCGGTGGTGGCAAGACGACCACCCTCTACGCCTCGCTCGGCGAGCTCAACAGCACCGACAAGAACCTGATGACGATCGAGGACCCGGTCGAGTACACCTTCGACTCGATCAACCAGATCCAGATCAACGAGCAGGCCGGCATCACCTTCGCCGGCGGCCTCAAGTCCATCCTGCGCCAGGACCCGGACGTCATCCTCGTCGGCGAGATCCGCGACGTCGACACCGCCCGGATCGCCGTCCAGTCGGCGCTCACCGGTCACTTCGTGCTGTCGTCGCTGCACGCGACCGAGGCCGTGTCGGCGCTCTACCGCCTGCTCGACATGGGCATCGAGGCCTTCCTCATCGCCTCGTCCGTCACGGCGGTCGTCGCCCAGCGCCTGGTGCGCCGCAGCTGCACGTCGTGCCTCGAGCCGTACCAGCCGTCGCCGGAGGAGATCGCCTTCCTCCGGACGTTCGGCGGCTCGGAGCCGCAGAACGGCTTCTTCCACGGGACCGGCTGTCACTTCTGCGCGCACACCGGCTACCTGGAGCGAATCGGCGTCTACGAGATGCTCGTCGTCACCGACGAGGTCCGCGAGCTGATCGTCGACCGTGCGCCGCACGACCAGATGCGCAAGCTGGCCCGCAGCCAGGGCATGCGCACCCTCCAGGAACAGGCGGTCCGCCTGGTCTCCGACGGTGTCACCACCGCCTCCGAAGTCATGCGCTCGATCTACGTCGCAGGAGTCTGACCATGCCCAAGTTCGCGTACGTCGGGGTCGACCTCGAGGGCCAGCGGGTCAAGGGGACCCACAAGGCCGCCAGCCGCGGTGACGCCGAGGTCGCCCTCTACCAGCGGGACATCCGCAACCTCCGGGTCACGGAGAAGAAGAGCGTCCTCCAGTACGAGCTGTCAGGACCGCGAATCAAGCGCGAGCACGTGATGCACCTGTCGCGCCAGATCGCGGCCTTCCTGCGCGCCGGCCTGCCGATCCTGGACGCCGTCCACTCGATCGGCGCCGAGAGCGAGAACTCCTCGGTGCGCCGGATGATGCACGACATCGAGGACGGCCTGCGGACCGGCGAGCGCTTCTCGGACACCTTGGAGCGCTATCCCAAGGTGTTCCCGGAGTACTACCGCGGGATCGTCCGGTCGGCCGAGCTGACCGGCGAGCTGGACCACGTCCTCGGCCGGCTGGCCATCTACATCGAGCGCGACCTCGAGGCCCGGCGCAAGATCAAGTCCGCGCTGATCTATCCGACCGCCGTGGCGATCATGTCGGTCTTCACGGTCGGCGTGCTGGCCATCTACGTGCTGCCGAAGTTCAAGTCCTTCTTCGCGGACTTCCACGCCCAGCTCCCGCTTCCCACGCGGATGCTGCTGTGGGTCACGGACTTCCTCGGCAACTGGTGGTGGGCGCTCCTGGCCGGGATCGCGATCACGATCGTCCTGTTCTTCATCACCCAGCGCTTCGAGGGCGGGAAGTACGCCTGGCACAGCTTCGTGCTGAAGGTGCCCGTCCTGGGGTCGACCATCCAGTACGCGCTCGTCGAGCGGTTCTGCCGGGTGATGTCCTCCATGGTCAGTGCGGGCGTCAACCTGCCGGAGGCGATCCGGGTCGCCACCGACTCGCTGCGCAACCGTGTCTTCATCAAGCGGCTCAACGGCGTGACGGAGCAGATGCTCGAGGGCCAGGGGCTCGCCGGCCCGCTGGCCCGCACCCAGCTCTTCCCGGGCACCGCGACCTCGATGCTGCGCGTGGGCGAGGACACCGGCTCCATGGACACCCAGCTCCAGGTCACGGCCGACTACTACGAGGTCGAGCTCGACTACAAGATCGCCAAGCTGACGGCGCTGTTCGAGCCGATCGTCATCGTCATCATGGGCGGCATCGTCGGGTTCGTCGCGATCGCCCTCGTGTCGGCGATGTACGGCATCTTCCAGCAGGTGAACGTCTGATGGACCTCCGCGGACGGCTGCGCACGGGCTCCGACCGGGGCGAGACCCTGGTCGAGGTGCTCGCGGCCGTCGTCATCCTCGGCATCGCCGGCGTCGCGATCGTCGCGGGCCTGATGCTCTCGGTGCAGGCCTCCGACATCCACCGCAAGGAGTCGACGGGGGGTGCCTACGTCCGCAGCTACGCGGAGGCGATCGAGAAGTACCTCAACACCACGGCGCACTACGTGAAGTGCGCGGGGTCCGGCGACTACTCGCTCTCCGACATCGGGTTCGCCGCGCCGACCGGCTACACGGCCTCCCACACCGCGGCCACCGTGCTGGCCGGTGACGGGTCCGCGGTGACCACGGGGAGCTGCCCGAGCCGCGACACGGGCGTGCAGCGACTCACACTGACCGTTGCCAGCAACGACGGTCGCGCGAGCGAGCGGCTCACGATCGTCGTCCGTCGGGACTGCGGAACGGGGACGTCATGCGACTGAACGAGAGGTCTGACGACCGGCCCCTCGACGACTCCGGGTTCACCCTGGTCGAGCTGGTGATCACGGTGGCGATCGTGGGCATCGTCGTCGCGGCCCTGGCCGGCATCGTGATGAGCTATCTCCGGACGTCGGTCGACACCCAGGCGCGGTTGACGGAGTCGCACGACGTGCAGTTCGCGGCGGCGTACTGGCAGCGCGACGTGGCCAGCATCGGCGTGCGCTCCTACGACGCGGCGACCAAGTCGTTCCCGCTCGGCCAGTCGGTCAACGTGTCACCGTCGTGCTCGCTCCCGTCGGGCACGACGGTGGTGACCCTGGCCTGGAGCGAGTACACCTCGGCGGACTCCACCGCGCCGCCGACGCAGATGACGGTCAGCTATGTCGCGCGACTCAGCGGGAGCGTCTACTCCCTGCTGCGCGTGCGGTGCACCGGTTCGACCGTCAACTCGACGGTGAAGGTGGCGAACAGCCTGACCGGGGTGCCGACCCTCAGCTGCGACGTCACCTGCACCGGCTCCGGCAGCAATGTGCCGTCCGTCGTCAACCTCAGCCTCTCGGTGCTCGACCGGGACGGTCACGGCACCGTCCCCTACACCGCCCTTCTCTCGGGCGAACGGAGACAGACATGAAGCACCTGCGTCGTCACCTGCCCGCCCGCGGCGATGGCGGAGCGGTCCTCGTCCTCGCGATGATCATCGTGACGGTCGTCGCCCTCGTCACGGGATTCGTCCTCACCCGGGGCGACGGCAGCCTCCGCGCGACGGTGGCACTCCGTGACGTCGCCCGGACGTCGTACGCGGCCGATGCCGGCGCCCAGGTCGCGATCAACGCCCTGCGGACCGGATACAACACGGGCAGCGGCGAGCCGAGCCCGTGGTACTTCACGAACGTCCTCGGCACCGGTTGCTTCGGCTACAACGGGACGTCACCGTCGACCACGCCCATCAACTCGCTGGAGCTCAAGAGTCTCGTCCCGAAGAACGCGGGCGAGACCCAGCAGACGACGTCGGCCCGCGTCGAGTGTGCCGTCGACGACGACACCGGTGAGCAGGGGTCGGCGGTGCCGATCAACAACCAGAACAAGCCGGGCTACGCCATCGTCGCCCTCAACGGTGCGGTGGACGCGACGGGATCCAAGGCTCCGGGCCTGCTGGTCAAGGGCGGGATCTACGCCAACGGCGCGGTGAAGGGCAATATCAACGTCCTCGATGGTGGTGTCCGGGCCACGGGGTCGTGTGACAGCACCGTCGTGGCCAGCCCGAAGAACTGCAACGTCGGCCCGCCGGTCAGCGACCCGAACTACTCCAACGAGCTCGGTGGCACGGTCCCGACGCTGCAGAAGCCGCCGACGACCTGCACGGGCGGCTATCTCGCGGTCTTCAACCCCGGCTACTACGACAGTGCCAGCGCGCTGAACACGGCGACGAACCTCTGCAACGAGCTCTGGTTCAAGCCGGGCAACTACTACTTCGACTTCCACAACGACAGCTGTGCGAACGTGTGCCCGAGCAATGTGTTCGGGACCGGAGGGAACACCTGGACGATCAGCGGGCAGACCGTGGTCGGCGGCACGCCGATCGACGCGAACGGCAACACGCTGAGCCAGCCTCCGAACAACGTGAGCGTTCCCGGGGCGTGCCGGAGCCCGATCACCGACGTCAACGCGCAGGGCGTGCAGTTCGTCTTCGGTGGCAACAGCCGCATCTACATCGACCAGAATTCCAACGTCGAGCTGTGCGCGACCTACCACTCGGACCGCCCCCCGATCGAGATCTACGGCCTCAAGTCCGGGAGCACCCCGACGGCGACCAATGCCAACGGCCTCGTGCTGACCAGCAACCCGACGTCAACCGGCGGCGGAATGTGGACGGGCCTCACCACGGCGAATATCTCCTCGGTGGGCAACGGCAGCGCGACGTGGAACCCCGGCTCCGCCAGCGCCACCTCCAGCACGGTCACCGTCTCCGGCTTCGCGCCCGGATCGGCGGTGCCGGCCGGCTCCGTCCTGACGTCGGCGACGCTCCATGTGCGGCACCAGGACTCCGAGGCGACGTCCACCTCGGCCGGCACCGCCACCATCCAGGTCGGCTCGACCACGACGGCAGCACTGCCGATCGGCGCGGTCGGCTCGACCAGCATGGTGACGACCGACGTGCTCCTCAACAGCTCGACCAACACGGCTGCGTTCAACAGCCTGCAGACCGCGATCCACGACGGCGGATACACGGGCGCGACGGTGGCGTACACCGCCAAGTCCAAGAAGAACGCCACCGCGGCCCTCGACGCGATCAGCCTGGACCTGACCTACTACGTGCCTGTCCTGCGTGGCCAGGGGGGCACGTGCATCGACGGCACCGGCGGCAGCTGCAAGTTCATGGACATGAAGAACGGCAACAACAAGGAGCTCGTGTACTTCCAGGGGACGACCTATGTGCCCTACGGCGACCTCCAGCTCCTGCTCGGCAACTTCGCGTCCGAGATCATGAAGTTCGGTCTCGTCGCCCGGCAGCTCGAGTTCGCGTTCTGGAACGGGAACTCCGTGCAGGGTGTCCCCGTCATCGAGATCCCGGACAACTCACCCGGGTTCGGCTTCGAGACCACCCTCGTGCGGTTGCAGGTCTATGTGTGCCCCGGAACATCCTGCTCGTCGGGCGGTAGCCTCGCCTTGAACGTGAAGGTGAAGATCTTCGACAACGGGGGCCAGCCCGGACCGCCGAATCGGCAGGTCACCGTCCTGAGCTGGAGCCACACACGCTGACCGAGCAGATGTTCCTCGACCTGACCATCCCGACCATCGCCGGGCTCTTCGGGCTGGCGATCGGGTCCTTCCTCAACGTCGTCGCGCACCGCGTGCCGGCGGGGGAGTCGATCGTCAGCCCGCCCTCGGCGTGCCCGAGGTGCGGGCACGAGATCCGCAACCGGCACAACGTGCCGGTGCTGGGCTGGGTGGTGCTGCGGGGGCGGTGCTACGACTGCGCCGAGCCGATCAGTGTGCGCTATCCGCTGGTCGAGCTCGGGACCGGACTGATGTTCGTGGTGGTGGCGCTGCGGCTCGGGACCGATGACACGGGGCTGCGGCTGCTGCCGGCGTACCTGGCGTTCGCGGGGATCGGCATCGCGCTGGCCCTGATCGACCTCGACGTACGTCGGCTGCCGGACGTGATCGTGCTGCCGTCCTATCCGGTGCTCGGGGCGCTCCTCGCCCTCGGCGGTGACGGGCATGCGCTGCTCCGTGCCGTCGAGGGCGGGGCGATCCTGGGCGCCTTCTTCTTCGTCGTCTGGTACGTCGCGCCCGGCGGGATGGGCTTCGGCGACGTGAAGCTCGCCGGCCTCGTGGGCGCGATGATCGCCTACCTGGGCTGGGGGACCTTCCTGGTCGGCGCCTTCCTGGGCTTCCTGCTCGGCGCGGTCGCGGGGGTGCTGCTCATGGCCGGGGGGCAGGCGGGGCGCAAGAGTGCGGTGCCGTTCGGGCCGTTCATGATCCTGGGGGCCTGGACGTCGATCCTCGGCGCGGGGGCGCTGGGCGACGTCTACCTGAGGAGCATCGGCCTCTAGAACATATGTTCGAATTTGTGCTAGGGTGACGGCCTCGCCTCGCCGGTGAGACTCTCCGAGGTTCGGGTCCCGAGGAGGTCCGATGTCCGTCGCCACGCTCGCGCCGCCGCATCCCGTCGTGGGATGCGTGTCCGCGCTGCGTGACGTGCTGGCGGAGGTCGCCGACGTCCAGCCGGCGTTCATGGCGACCGCCGACAAGCGATGGGCTCTCGTCCAGCTCGCCCAGGCGCGAGCACAGCTGGCCGAGCTCGAGCTGCGGGTGCTCGCTGCCTCCGACGAGGTCGGCGACGCGACCGGTGCGCGTGACTGCGCATCATGGCTCGCCCACGTCACGCGCTGCGACCCGCGAGCCGCCCGCGCCGAGCGTCGTCTCGCCGCCGCCCTCGAGCGCCATGAGCGCCTGGCCGCCGGCATGCGCAGCGGCACGGTGTCCGAGGAGCAGGCGCGGGTGGTCGCCGCCGCTCTCGACGACCTGCCCGCCCACCTCGGGCGCGACGCCCACGCCGCGGCCGAGGCGACGATGGTGCGTCACTGTGCCGAGTTCGGGCCGCGTGAGCTGCGTCTGCTCGGTCGCCGGCTCGTCGAGGTGGCCGCGCCCGAGATCGCCGAGGCCGAGGACGGCAAGCGGTTGGAGGCCGAGGAGCGGCGGGCGAGGGAGACGGCCTCGCTCCGGTTCCGCGACCTCGGCCATGGCCGTACCCGCGTGTCGGGCACGCTGCCGACCAGCCTCACCCAGCGGCTGCAGCACTACCTGCAGGCCTGGACGTCGCCGCGCCGGCCGGGGGTCGCGGACGAGGGGGAGTGGGCGCCGCAACACCGCGCCTACGCAGACGCCTTCGGCCAGCTGCTCGAGGCGATCGACCCCGACGGCCTGCCCCAGCACGGCGGGGACGCGACGACGGTGCTGGTCACCGTCACGCTCGACCAGCTGCGTGCCGAGCTTGCCGCCGCGGGCGTGATCGCCGGCGACGGCGAGGAGAAGATCTCGGCGGGCGAGGCGCGCCGGCTCGCGTGCCAGGCGACGATCGTGCCGGCGGTGCTCGGCGGTGCTCGGCGGGCGGGGCGAGGTGCTCGACCTCGGCCGGGGGCGACGACTGTTCAGCCGCGCGCAGCGACGGGCGCTCCGGCTCCGCGACCGCGGGTGCCGGGCCGAGGGCTGCACGATCCCGGCCGCGTGGACCGAGGCCCATCACCTACGACCGTGGTCCGAGGGCGGCCCCACCGATCGCGGCAACGCGATCAGCCTCTGCGGTCGCCACCATCACCTGGTGCGCGACCGGCGCTACGCGATGACCTCACTGCCCGACGGCGACGTCCGCTTCCATCGGCGGACGTAGGAGCGGGTCAGCGGCCGCCGAAGCAGACCAGGCAGGAGCGCGGGTCGTGCTGGATGTTGGCCTCGTGCAGGCGCTGCGCTCGCACCAGCACGTCGTCGAGCGAGCGCTCGGACTCGGCGATCTCGATGATCGCCTCGGCGAGCTCCGGCGAGAGCTGCGGTGCGGACGGCGCGCCGGCGGGTGAGGCGTCGGGCGTGATGTCGAACTGGAAGGCGGTGGCTGCACTCATGCTTCGAGGATCCGCGCGCTGCGGGGCACCCGCAATGCCTCGGCGGGAGGTCCGGCCGAAGGATTCGGGGCCCCTGCCCGCCGGGACTACGGTCCTGGGACCTATCGGCCCGGTGGTCTAGCCCGGCGGCCCTACTGCAGCGCCGCGGTGAGCCGGGCGACGTTGTCGACGTACCGGGTGCGGGCCGGGCGCAGCTCCCAGTCCGGGAGGGTGAGCTCCTTCGAGAGGCGGCGATAGGTGTCCTCGACCTCGCGCATCTTCGCGACCACGGCGGCGTCCGGCATCATCAGCGACACCTCGTAGTTGAGCGCGAACGAGCGCATGTCCATATTGCTCGAGCCGACGACGGCGACCTCGTCGTCGATCGTGAAGTGCTTCGAGTGCAGGATGTACGGCGCCGGGTACTGGTAGATCCGCACGCCGGCCTGCAGCAACGCCCGGTAGTACGACGCCTGGGCGTGGCCGACGAGGAACTGGTCCGACACCTCGCTCACGAACAGCTCGACGTCGACGCCGCGCTCGGCGGCGGTGGTCACGGCGTACAGCAGCGACTCGTCCGGCACGAAGTACGGCGAGGTCAGCGAGATCCGCTCGGTGGCGGCGTAGATGAGCGTGGTGAACATCCGCAGGTTGTTCTCCGCGACGATCCCCGGGCCGCTCGGCACCACCTGGCACGGGACGTCGAAGACCTCCTCGGGGCGTGCGTCCGGCTCGCCGAAGACCGGCACCAGGTCGACGACCTGGCCGGTCTCGACGTACCAGTCCGAGGCGAACACGGAGTTCAGCGCGCCCACGACCGGCCCCTCGAGCCGGACCATCAGCTCGACCCACTCCCGGCCCAGCCGGTGGTTGGCCGCCTTGTTGTAGCCGGGCTCGGTGAGGTTGAGCGAGCCGGTGAACCCGACGCTGCCGTCGACGACGAGGATCTTGCGGTGGTTGCGCAGGTCCGGGCGGCGGAAGCGCCCCTGCAACGGCTTGATCGGCAGCATCGGGTGCCAGGCGATGTCCGTGGCGCGCAGCCGCTTGATCATCGCCTGGTAGCCGGGGATGCGGCGCGAGCCGATGTGGTCGAAGAGCAGGCGTACGTCGACGCCGCGCGCGGTCGCGCGGATCAGCGCCTGGAACACCGGGTCGGTCACGTCGTCCCACGCGGTGATGTAGAACTGCACGTGCACATGGCTGCGCGCGCGGTCGATCTCGGCGGTCATCTCCGCAATCGTCTCGTGGTAGTCCGGCAGCAGCTCGATCTCGTTGCCGCCGGTGAGCGGCAGCGAGCCGAGGTGCCGGTTGAGCGAGGCGACGCGGGCCATCGGCGCGGGCAGCCGGGTGATGTCGAACGACAGCGGGAGCAGCTCGCTGCGCTCGTGGATGGCGGCGAGGGCCGTGCGCTGGCGGGTGATCCGCCGGTTGCCGAGCCGGGTCCGGCCGAGCAGCAGGAAGATCGAGAAGCCGATGATCGGCTCGATCATGATGAGCAGCAGCCACGCCATGCCCGTCGACGGCTTGCGGTTGCCGGGGATGATGCCGAGCGCGACCAGTCGCAGCACCATGTCGACGCCGAAGACGATCCAGCCGAGCGTCGACGACGGCACGAGCAGATTCATGGGTGCACCCTAGGGGCCGCGGGACGCGGAACGCTGGCGCCATGACGCACCCCGAGTCCGCGACGTCCCCGGGGCACAGCCTCCTCGACCTGATCGCGCGGACGGCGGTCGTCTACGACTGGGGTGGCCGGACGGCGCAGCTGCCCGACCCGCTGACGGCCTACCTCCGGGCGCACGACGCGGTCTGGCCCCGCGACGAGCACGCTTCCGGTCACCGGAAGCGCGCGCTTGCCCGGTGACCGCGGCTCCGCAAGGCTCGCGAGCGTGCTGCCCCTTCTCGCGCCCACCCGCAACGACCTCGGCCGCGACGTGGCGGGGCACGTCCCCGATGCCGACGGGCTGCGCGGGATCTACGTCCTCGACGATGCGCACGCGGCCATCTGGGAGCGCGCCGTGCCGTACCTCACGGTCCGCGACAACGACGCGCACACCATCTATGCCTACGGGCTGGGGCGGGCGCTGCTCGACCTGACCCCGGACGCCGACCCGGACGTCGTGCTGCCGGCGATCCTGCTCCACGACACCGGCTGGTCGCAGGTGCCGGAGCCGGAGATCCTGGAGGCGATCGCGCCCGGCGGCGGCCGGCCCGACCTGGTCGTGCGGCACGAGAAGGAGGGCGCGCGGATCGCCCGCGCGATCCTGACCGACGTCGGCTGGGACGCCGCGCGCGCCGAGCGGGTGATCGCGATCGTCGACGGCCACGACACCCGCCGCGCGGCGATCTCGCTCGACGACGCGCTGATGAAGGACGCCGACAAGCTCTGGCGGCTCACCCCGCACGGCGTCGACACGGTGATGGGCTGGTTCGGCCTCACCCGCGACGAGGCGCACCGGCTGATCGCGAGCCGGGTCCACGACCACCTGCTCAGCGACGCCGGCCGGGCCCTCGCCCTGGCCCTGGCGGCGGTCGTCTCGATCGACACGTCACCGCAGCGGATCGCCCTCGGATGAGGGGGCCCGCGCGCCCGGACCGCGCGTAGTCTCGGGCCGTGGTGGCAACCGACGGCGGTGGACGCACCGTCACCTCCAAGGTGCTCGCGCTGCTCGCGGCCTTCGAGCACGGCCCCGGCGCCCAGACGCTGAGCGAGCTCGCGGCGCACGCCGACCTGCCGCTGCCGACCGCGCACCGGTTGGCCGGCGAGCTCGTCGCGTGGGGTGCGCTGGAGCGCACCCCTGAGGGTCGGTACGTCGTCGGGCTGCGGTTGTGGGAGGTCGCCCAGCACGCCGGCCGGCAGATCCGCGACGCCGCCCGCCCCTACCTGCAGGACCTCTTCTCGCTCACCCAGGAGACCGCCCACCTCGCCATCCGCGAGGGCCACGAGGCGCTCTACATCGACCGGATCTACGGCTCCAAGCGGGTGCCGCGCGCGAGCCGGGTCGGCGGCCGACTGCCGCTGCACGCGACCGCGGTGGGCAAGGTGCTGCTCGCCTACGAGGACCGCTGGCTGCAGGAGGCGTACGTCGCCGAGCGGCTCGACCCGGTCACCGCGCGCACCCACGTGCACCCGCAGCGCCTGCTCGAGGAGCTGGCGTCGATCCGTGAGCGCGGCTTCGCGACGACCTACGAGGAGGTGCGGGTCGGCAGCTGCTCGGTCGCCGTCCCCGTGCTCACCCGGGACGGCCGGGCGCCGGCCTCGATCGGGCTCGTCATGCACTCCGCGCAGGCGGACCAGATGCCGCGCCATCTCCCGACGCTGCGGGGGATCGCGGCCCGGATCGCGCCCTCGGTGAGCCGCTGGGCCGGCTCCGCCGCACCCCGCTGACGCACTTCCGTTCAACGGAAGGCGGCCATTGTGAGCGGCGTCGCCGGGGGCCAGTGTTGACCCTGTGACCGGGGCCACTGAACGCCCGGTCCGAGACCTTTCAGAAGGGTGCGAGATGACCACCACGCACGAGCCCGGCACCGGCTGCCCGGTCGCCCACCACGGCTACCAGCCGTTCGCGATGGACGACCCGTTCCCGGCGTACGCCGCGCTGCGGGCCGAGGAGCCGGTGATGTACGACGAGCGCGTCGGCTACTGGGTCGTCAGCCGCTACGAGGACGTCAAGGCGGTCTTCGAGGACTGGGAGACCTTCAGCAGCGAGAACGCGCAGGCGCCGGTCCGCGAGCGCGGCCCCGAGGCGCGGCGGATCATGGAGGAGGGCGGCTTCACGGCGTACTCCGGCCTGTCGGCGCGGGTTCCCCCCGAGCACACCCGGATCCGCAAGGTGACCGCGAAGGCATTCACCCCGCGCCGCTACAAGGCGCTCGAGCCGGCCATCCGCGCCCACGTCGTCGCCCTGCTGACGGCGATGCGCGAGCGGCCCGAGCGGGCCGGCGACATCGTCCGCGACCTCGCCTACGACGTCCCGACCGTCACCATCTTGACCCTCATCGGCGCCGACACGAGCCAGGTCGAGCTGTTCAAGAAGTGGTCGGACTCGCGGGCCGCGATGACGTGGGGCGACCTGTCCGACGAGGAGCAGGTGCCGCACGCCCACAACCTGGTCGACTACTGGACCGAGTGCCGGCGGCTGGTGGCCGAGGCGCACGCCGAGGAGCGGGACTCGCTCGTCGGCGACCTGGTCCGCGCGCAGGCCGAGGGCGACCCGATCACCGACCACGAGATCTCGTCGATCTGCTACAGCCTGCTCTTCGCCGGCCACGAGACCACCACGACGCTGATCTCCAATGCGGTCCGGACGCTGTTGGCCCACCCCGACCAGTGGCAGCGCATCCTCGACGACCCGAGCCTGATCGCGGGCGCCGTCGACGAGGTGCTGCGGATCAGCCCGTCGATCGTGGGCTGGCGGCGCAAGGCGCTCACGGACACGACCGTCGGCGGCGTCCCCATCGCGGCCGGGAGCGAGCTGCTCCTGCTGATGGGCTCGGCCAACCGCGACGAGTCCCGCTTCGAGGACGCCGACGCCTTCGACGTCACCCGCGCCAACGCCCGCGAGCACCTCGCCTTCGGGTTCGGCATCCACTACTGCCTCGGCAACATGCTGGCCAAGCTGCAGGCCAAGGTCTGCCTCGAGGAGATCGCGCGGGTCGCCCCGGACCTGCGCCTCGTCGACGCCGACGCCATCCGGTTCGGCGACAACCTGTCCTTCCGGGCGCCCGTCGCGGTGCCCGTCACCTGGGGCGCGACTTCCGAGGGGGAACGATGAGCGAGCGCTACGTCCAGTTCTTCGACGCCGACGAGCCGGCCGAGCACGACCTGCTCGGCGGCAAGTGCGCCTCGCTGGTCACCATGACGGCGGCCGGGATGCCGGTCCCGCCGGGGTTCGCGGTCACCACGGCGGCCTACGACGCCTTCGTGCGCGAGTCCGGGATCGCCGAGCGGGTGCACGCCCTGCTCGCGGGCCTCGACCCGGCCGACGTGGTGAAGGTGGAGGAGGTCGCCGCGCAGATCCGCGAGCTGCTCCTCGGCTGCCCGGTGCCGGACGGCGTCCGCGACGCCACCCGCGCGGCGTACGACGCGCTGGTCGCGCGGATCGGCGCGGACGTGCCGGTCGCCGTCCGGTCGTCGGCCACGGCCGAGGACCTGCCCGACGCGAGCTTCGCCGGCCAGCAGGACACCTACCTGTGGCTGCGCGGGTGGGACGACGTCCGCGAGCACATCCGCAGCTGCTGGGCGTCGATCTACACCAGCCGGGCGATCCTCTACCGGCTCAAGAACGACATCCCCGACGAGGGCCTGTCGATGGCGGTGGCCGTGCAGAAGATGGTCGACGCCCGCGTCGCCGGCGTGGCGATCACGCTCAACCCGACGACGGGCGACCGGTCCAAGATCGCCATCGACGCGTCGTACGGCGTCGGCGAGATGGTCGTCTCCGGCCAGGTCACCCCCGACCACCTGCTCCTCGACAAGGTCATGTTCAGCGTGGTCGAGGAGCACCGCGGCGCCAAGCACGCCGAGCTGGTCCCGGACGCCGACCTCGGCCGACTCGTCGAGCGCGAGGTCGAGCCCGAGCGCCGGGAGCGGCTGTGCCTCGAGCTCGACGAGTTCGTCGCCGTCGCCCAGCTCGCGAAGCGCGCCGAGAAGCACTACGGATGCCCGCAGGACATCGAGTGGGCCTTCGACCGCGACCTGGCGGCAGGGGAGAACCTCCTGCTGCTGCAGGCACGCCCCGAGACCGTCCACTCGGTGGCCGCCCCGCCGGCGGCCGCCACCCCTGCCACCACGGCCACCCCTGCCTCGGGCGGGATGACCGGCTTCATGTCCGGACTCACCAGCTCTCTCACCCCAAGGAACAACTGATGACCGTCACCGACCCGACCCCGGGAATGGGCACCGCCCCCGCGATGAAGTCCTTCCCCAAGCCGTCCGAGCTGCCCGTCCCCGAGGGCGCCGAGGGCTGGGAGAAGCTCTACCCCTACAACCTGGTCTTCCAGAACCTGAGCGGCGCCGAGGACGAGAAGTTCTGGTTCTGCGACAGCCAGCACTGGCCGACGGTTTTCAAGCCCTTCGAGACCATCGGCGGCGAGTTCGCGGTCAAGTGCCTCGGGCAGTACAACACCCGCCACCTGCTCATCCCGCCGGCCAACGGCATCGAGTTCAAGATCCACCTCGGCTACCTCTACATGTCGCCGGTCCCGGTGCCGGAGGAGCAGATCCCCGCGCGGGTGCCGGAGTTCGAGCGCCGGGCGGGCCACTACTTCCAGAACTGGAACGAGCTCCTCGACGCGTGGCGGGTCAAGGTCCGCGGCACGATCGACGAGATGGAGGCGCTGCGCTTCGAGCCGCTGCCCGCCATGGTGCCCTTCGACGACATCGTCGCCGGCGTCGCCAAGGACGGCTCCGAGGTGCTGATGGAGAGCTATGACCGGCTGATCCAGCTCTGCTACCAGAACTGGCAGTACCACTTCGAGTTCCTCAACCTCGGCTACCTGGCCTACCTCGACTTCTTCGGCTTCTGCAAGGAGGCCTTCCCCGGCATCCCCGACCAGGCCATCGCGAAGATGGTCCAGGGCGTCGACATGGAGCTCTTCCGGCCCGACGACGAGCTCAAGAAGCTCGCCACCCTGGCCGTGGAGAAGGGCATGCAGGCGGCCTTCGCCGACACCGACGACGTGGCCGGCACGCTCGCCCGGGTCGGCGAGCACGACGGCGGCCCGGCCTGGCTGGCGGCGTACGAGGCGGCGCAGGACCCGTGGTTCAACTTCACCGTCGGCAACGGCTTCTACGGCCACGACAAGTACTGGCTGGAGCACCAGGAGATCCCGCTCGGCTACATCAAGGACTACATCCGGCGGCTCGACGAGGGCCAGGAGATCATGCGCCCGGTCGCCGAGCTGACGGCCGAGAAGGACCGGATCGTCGCGGAGTACCGCGAGCTGCTGGACGGCGAGGCGCTCGCGACCTTCGACGCCAAGCTGGGCCTGGCGGCGACGGCGTACCCGTACGTCGAGAACCACAACTTCTACATCGAGCACTGGACGATGGGCGTCTTCTGGCGCAAGGTCCGCGAGCTCGGCCGGGTGTTCGCCGCGGCCGGCTTCTGGGCCGACGAGTCGGACCTGCTCTACCTGACCCGCGGCGAGGTCCGCGACGCGATCTTCGACCTGGTCACCGGCTGGGCGGTCGGCGCCGAGGCGACCGGTCCGCACTACTGGCCCGCCGAGATCGAGCGTCGGCGCGGGATCTTCGAGGCGCTCGCGACCCAGCGGCCGCAGCCTGCGCTGAACACGCCGCCGGCCGAGATCACCGAGCCGTTCACGATGATGCTCTACGGCATCACCACCGAGCAGGTGCAGCAATGGCTGGCCGGCGACGAGAGCGCCGAGGAGGGCGTCATCACCGGCATGGCCGCCTCGCCGGGCGTCGTCGAGGGCATCGCCCGCGTCGTGCACAGCGCCGACCAGCTGGGCGAGGTGCAGCAGGACGAGATCCTCGTCGCGACCATCACCGCGCCGTCGTGGGGCCCGATCTTCGGCAGGATCAAGGCGACCGTCACCGACATCGGCGGCATGATGAGCCACGCCGCGATCGTGTGCCGCGAGTACGGCCTGCCCGCCGTCACCGGCACCGGCAGCGCGTCGACCACGATCCGGACCGGGCAGCGGATCCGGGTCGACGGCGGCACCGGCCGCGTCGAGATCCTGGACTGACGCCGTGCCCGAGTCCAGCACCGAGTCCAGCACCGAGTCCAGCACCGACTCCAGGAGTGCCGAGGGAACCGGCCGGACCGTCCTCGTCACGGGGGCGGCCGGCGGGCTGGGCCGGGCGTTCGCCCTCGGCTTCGCCGGCCGCGGCTACCGGGTCGCGGTCGCCGACATCGACGAGGCCGGCGTGGCGGAGACCGCCACGCTGCTCCTCGACGCGGGCGCCGAGGCGTGGCACGGGCCGGTCGACGTCACCTCGGCGGAGTCGACGTCCGAGCTCGCGGCCGCGGTCGCGGAGTTCGGCGGCGGCACGATCGACGTCCTGGTCAACAACGCCGCGATCTACGGCACCGTCACCCGCGCGCCGCTCGAGGACATCGACCCGGCCGAGTGGGACCTGGTGATGGGGGTCAACCTCAAGGGACCCTGGCTGATGGCCCGTGCCTGCAGCCCGTTCCTGCCCGAGGGCGGCCGCGTGGTCAACCTGTCGTCGGCGACCGTCTACAGCGGCTCCGAGAACTGGCTGCACTATGTCGCCTCCAAGGGCGGCGTGATCGCCCTGACCCGGGTGATGGCCAAGGAGCTGGGCCGCCGCTCGATCAACGTGAACGCGATCGCCCCGGGCTTCACCCTCACCGACGCCAGCCTCGGCCTGATGGAAGACGCCGCCCGGTACGGCGTCGACCGCGGCGCCCTGCGGCGCGCCAGCCGGCCCGACGACATCGTCGGCGTCGCCCTCTTCCTCGCCGGCCCCGACGCCGGCTTCGTCACCGGCCAGACCGTCGTCGTCGACGGCGGCCGCCAGTTCATCTGAGCCCTGCGCCCCAAGGAGCACCCCATGCCCACGATCACCTACACCGACGCCACCGGCGCGGCCCGCTCCGTCGAGGCCACGGTCGGCGACTCCGTGATGGAGACCGCCGTCCGCAACGGCGTGCCCGGGATCGTCGCCGAGTGCGGCGGCTCGCTGTCGTGCGCCACCTGCCACGTCTTCGTCGACGCCGACGACTTCGCGTCGCTGCCGGCGATGGAGGAGATGGAGGACGAGATGCTCTGGGGCGCCGCCGTCGACCGGCAGGACACGTCCCGGCTGTGCTGCCAGATCAAGGTCACCGACGGCATGGACCTGCACGTGACCACGCCGGAGACGCAGGTCTGAGCCATGAGCACCCCCGTGTCCGACAACGCTGCCGGCCTGCTGATCATCGGCTCGTCCCAGGCGGGCGTGCAGCTCGCGGTCTCGCTGCGCGCGCTCGGCTACGAGCCGCCGATCACCCTGCTCGGCGACGAGAACCACCGGCCCTACCAGCGCCCCGCGCTCTCGAAGGAGTTCCTGCAGGGGGCGATCACGAAGGAGTCGCTGATCTACCGCACCCAGGACTACTGGGACGAGCACCGGATCCGCGTCGTCCGCAACGAGCGGATCATCCGGATCGACAAGCGGGACGACGGCAGCGGCGTCGCGCACTCCATGTCGGGCGCGGAGATCCCGTTCGACCGGCTCGCGCTCACCGTCGGCGCGCGGGCGCGGCGGCTGCTGCTGGAGGGCGTCGACCTGCCGGGCGTGCTCTACCTGCGCAATGCCGACGACGCGCTCGAGCTGAAGGCCCGCGTACCGATGGTGAAGGACGTCGTCGTGATCGGCGGCGGCTTCATCGGCATCGAGGCCGCCGCCAGCCTCAACAAGATGGGCCGCACGGTCACGCTCCTGGAAGCCGGTCCGCGGCTGGTCGGGCGCGCGGTCGGTGAGGAGACGTCGGCGTACCTGCTGGCGCACCACCGCGAGCACGGCGTCGACGTCGTCCTCGACGCGGAGGTACGACGCATCGTCGGCGCAGGCGACCGGGTGGCAGGCGTCGAGCTCGCCGACGGACGGGTGATCACCGCCGACCTGGTGCTGATCGGGGTCGGCGTCATCCCCAACACCGAGCTGGCCGAGTCGATCGGGCTCGCCTGCGACAACGGGATCCGGGTCGACGAGCACGCGCTCGCCTCAGACGGGGTGACCGTCGCGGTGGGCGACGTGGCCAACCTGCCCAACCCGGTGCCGGGTGCGCCGGTGGGCGACCGGATCCGCTTCGAGAGCGTCAACAACGCGGTCGAGCAGGCGAAGGTCGCGGCCTACGCGATCGTCGGGCGCCCGGAGGAGTACGCCGGCGTCCCGTGGTTCTGGTCCAACCAGGCCGACCTCAAGCTGCAGATCGCGGGGCTGTCCGCGGGCCACGACCGGACCGTCGTACGGAGCGACCCGGCGAAGGGCAAGCACTCGGTCCTCTACTACCGCGGCGGGGCGATCATCGCCGCCGACTGCGTCAACGCGCCACTGGACTTCATGGCGGTCAAGGCCGCGATCGCCGCAGGTGCGGCGATCCCGGCCGACGAGGCGGCCGATCCCGCCGTCCAGCTCAAGGCGATCACGATCACGAGGGAGCAGTCATGATCCACGAACTCACCGCCACGCCCGTGGCGCCGTCCGGACCGGTCGACACCTCGCCGATCGCGCTGACCCCGGCCGCGGGGCTCGACCTCGACCCGGTGTGGCGCTCGGTGGTGCCGGAGACCCGGGCGCGGAGCAACGACATCCACCTGCCGATCTCGCTGGCCTACGCCGAGCGGCTGTGTCGCGCCTACCCGGAGGCCAATGCCGAGCTGGTGCGGGTGTCGATCCTGCTGCACGACACCGGATGGGGGCGCGTCGACGAGGACCGGATCATCTCCGAGGGCTTCACCGGCGACTGGCGCAAGGCCGAGATCCGCTTCGAGCACGAGCGCCAGGGCTGCCTCATCGCCCGCGAGGTGCTGCCGCCGCTGGGCTACACCGAGGAGTTCGTCGCGGCGGTGTGCGCGATCATCGACGGGCACGACACCCGCAAGGAGGCCCACTCGCTGGAGGACGCGCTGGTCCGCGACGCCGACCGGCTGTGGCGCTTCGACCACGCCGGCATCGCGCTCGCCTCGGGCTGGTTCGGCCTCGACCCGGCGACCTACTGCGACCGGCTGGCGCGCGAGATCGTCCCCGAGCTGCTCACCGAGGCGGCGATCGCGATGGCCAACGCCGACCTGACTCGCTCCAACCGGCTGCTCAAGACCGACGTGCTGCGCGAGGAGACCCCGTGACCGACCCGCGCCCCTCCCTCGACCTCCCGTGGACCCACGTCGACGACCTCTACGTCGACGGCGCCTGGCGGCCTGCCCACGGCACCGGCCGGCTGCCCGTCGTCGACCCGGCGACCGAGGAGACCTGGGGCAGCGTGCCGGACGCCTCGGCGCAGGACGTCGACGACGCGATGGCCGCGGCGGTGCGGGCCTTCCGGTCCGGGCCGTGGCCGCGGATGACGCCGTCCGAGCGGGCCGAGGTGCTGCTGCGGATGGCCGACGAGGTCGAGAAGCGCGCCGAGGCGCTGGCCCTGACCAACACCCGCGAGAACGGCTCGCCGATCGCCGAGACGTCCGGCGCCGCGGCCAATGCGGCCGGGATCCTGCGCCACGTCGCGTCGCTCGCAGCGTGGCTGGAGGCCGAGGACGTCCGACCGTTCCCAGCGGGCGGCGCCGAGACCGTCGTACGACGTGACCCGGTCGGGCCGTGCGTCCTGATCGCGCCCTGGAACTTCCCGATCAACCTGATGGTGATCAAGCTGGCGCCCGCGCTGCTCGCCGGCTGCACCGTCGTCCTCAAGCCGGCGGAGTCGACGCCGCTGTCGATCCGGTTCGTGGTCGAGGCGGCCGAGGCGGCCGGCGTCCCGGCCGGTGTGGTCAACCTGGTCACGGGCGGCGGAGCGGTCGGCGAGGCGCTGGTCCGCCACCCCGACACCGCGAAGGTCGCGTTCACCGGCTCCACGCCGGTCGGACGGCGGATCGGCGCCGCGTGCGGCGAGCTGCTCAAGCCGGCGACGCTCGAGCTCGGCGGCAAGTCGTCGGCGATCGTGCTGGAGGACGCCGACCTCGACGCGATGGCCCAGGTGCTGGTGCGGTCGTCGATGCGCAACACCGGCCAGACCTGCTACATCTCGACGCGGATCCTCGCCCCGGCCTCCCGCTACGACGAGGTGGTCGACATGGTGACGGCGACGATCGCGGCCGGCCGTCAGGGCGACCCGCTCGACGCCGACACGGTCTTCGGCCCGCTCGCGACCGAGCGTCAGCGCGACGTGGTCGTCGGCTACCTCGACTCCGCGCGGGCCGAGGGGGCGCGGGTCACGACGGGCGGCGCGGCGGTCGACGGGCCGGGCTACTTCGTGCAGCCGACCGTCCTCGCCGACGTGACGCCGTCGATGACCGTCGCGCGCGAGGAGATCTTCGGCCCGGTCGTCGCGGTGTTGCGCTACGAGACGCTCGACGAGGCGATCGCCCTCGCCAACGACACCTCCTTCGGGCTGGGCGGGCTGGTCTTCTCCGCCGACCCCGCGCGGGCGCTCGAGGTCGCCGAGCAGATGGACACCGGCTCGGTCGGGCTCAACTTCTTCGCGTCCAACCACGCCGCGCCGTTCGGCGGCCGGCACGACTCCGGCCTCGGCGTGGAGTACGGCGTCGAGGGGCTCGCGGCGTACCTGACGTTCAAGTCGATCCACCGCCGCGCCTGAGGCCGGCCACCTCGCTCAGCCCAGCGACCGCCCGATGCCCTGGGCGGCGACCTGCAAAGCCGCGACCAGGCGCGGCCGGTCGCGCTTGAGCGACGGGACGACGATGCCGACCGCGGCCACGACCCGCCCCTCGGCGCCGCCCGCGCGGATCGGGACGGCGACCGAGCAGGCGCCGAGCGT
The DNA here is from genome assembly GCF_039537225.1 of Nocardioides ginsengisoli. NCBI lineage: Bacteria > Bacillati > Actinomycetota > Actinomycetes > Propionibacteriales > Nocardioidaceae > Nocardioides > Nocardioides ginsengisoli. The sequence goes on along the minus strand of NZ_BAABAC010000024.1, from coordinate 245,030 downwards.
CATCTCCTCGACCGTGGTGGCGTAGCCGTCGCGCCGGATCCGGTCGAGCTGCTCGCGCATCCGGGCCGGCTGGGTCACCGTGTACGGCGTGACCCGGCCCAGCTGCGCGAGCGCGGCCTCGACGACGTCGTCGGGCGCGTGCGCGAGCAGGACCTTGCCGACGCCGGTCGCGTGCAGCGGCAGCCGCGAGCCGACGGTGCTGACGACCGGCACCGACGCGCGGCCGGACAGGCGCTCCAGGTAGAGCACCTCGGTCCGCTCGCGCACCGCCAGATGGACCGTGGCGCGGGTGGCGGCGTGGATGTCGTTGAGGAAGGGCGCGGCGACCTCGCGCAGGCCGGTCTCGACGGGCGCGAGGAGCCCGACCTGCCACAGGCGGCGGGCGACGACGTACTCACCGCTGCCGCGGCGGACCAGGGCGCCGCCCGCGACCAGCTCGCCGACCAGGCGGTACGCGGTCGGGAGCGGCAGGTCGGCGCGACGGGCGAGCTCGGAGAGGGTGAGCCGGCGGTGCTGGTCGTCGAACGCGAAGAGCAGCGCCAGGCTGCGCGAGACGACGCTCGCCCCGGGGACGGAGGTGTTGCCGGCCATGCGAACCCTTTCACTGAGCGAAAGGAGTCTATCGCGCCGGCCGGCCGCCTCGGCCTAGCGTGTGAGCGTGCTCACGACCACCTCAGCAGCGCCGCCGGCGCTGGACCCCCAGGAGCGGATCACCGCCGAGATCACCGAGGCCCACGCGGCCACGCCGCCCGGCGCCGCGCAGCCGCGGATCGACTTCCCGCCCTACCGCAGCTCCGTCCTGCGGCACCCGACCAAGGACCTCCGCCACGCCGACCCCGAGGGGATCGAGCTGGTCGCGCCGGTGTTCGGCCACTCCGACGTCGACCCGGTCGAGGCGGACCTCACCATCCAGCACGGCGGCGAGCCGATCGGCGAGCGGATGCTGCTGACGGGCCGCGTGCTCGACGGCGACGGCCGGCCGGTCCGGCACCAGCTGGTCGAGATCTGGCAGGCCAATGCGGGCGGGCGCTACATCCACAAGCGCGACCAGCACCCGGCGCCGATCGACCCCAACTTCACCGGCGTCGGCCGCTGCCTGACCGACGGCGACGGCGTCTACCGGTTCACCACGATCAAGCCGGGGCCGTACCCGTGGCGCAACCACACCAACGCCTGGCGGCCGGCGCACATCCACTTCTCGCTGTTCGGCACCGAGTTCACGCAGCGGCTGGTGACCCAGATGTACTTCCCGGGCGACCCGCTGTTCGCGCTCGACCCGATCTACCAGTCGATCACCGAGCAGTCGGCGCGCGACCGGCTCGTCGCGGCCTACGACCACGACCTGACGACGCACGAGTGGGCGACCGGCTACCGCTGGGACATCGTGCTCACCGGCACCCACGCGACGCCGCTGGAGCGGGAGGACCATGATGCCTGAGACGCTGCAGCCCACGCCCGGCCAGACGATCGGCCCGTTCTTCCACTACGCGCTGCCCTACGCCGGCGACAGCCTCCTGGTGCCGCCGGGCTCGGCCGGTGCGATCCGCCTGCACGGCACCGTGTACGACGGCGCGGGCGCGCCCGTCCCCGACGCACTGCTCGAGATCCGGCAGGCCGACGCCACCGGGCGGGTGCCGCAGGTCGAGGGCTCGCTGCGCCGCGACGGCCGGTTCACCGGCTGGGGGCGCGCGGCCACCGACGCGTCGGGGCGCTACGCCTTCACGACCGTGCTGCCGGGCGGCGTCGCCGGCGCGGAGGACCGTGGGGCCGCCTTCTTCGGGGTGACCATCTTCGCGCGCGGCCTGCTCGACCGGCTGTTCACCCGCGCCTACCTGCCGGGGGAGTCCGACGACTTCCTGGCCGGGCTGCCCGCCGACGAGCGGGCGAGCCTGCAGGTGGTGGCCGACGACGACGGCTACCGCTTCGACATCCACCTGCAGGGCGACCGCGAGACGGTCTTCCTGCGCTACCCGCGGCATCCGCGATGAGCGGGCTGCTGCGGCCGGGAGCGCATCGCGCCGCCGGGATCGCGGACGACGCGGCCGTGCTCGCGGCGCTGCTGCGTGTCGAGGTCGCCTGGGCGCGGGCTCGTGCGGCCGCGGGCGCGGTGGGCGAGGCGGCGGCGGCCAAGGTCGCGGAGGCCGCGGGCGGTCTCGACATCGACGTCGCGGCGCTCGCCGTCGCGTCGGAGGCCGCCGGCAACCCCGTCGTACCGCTGGTCGCGCTGCTGCGCGAGGCCGCGGGCGACGCGGCGGACGCCGTCCACCGCGGGCTGACCAGCCAGGACGTCGTCGACACCGCGCTCGTCCTGCTCGCGCGCGACGCCGTCGTCCGGCTGCGGGCCGACCTGGTCGCGACCGGCGACGCCCTCGCCGGGCTCGCGCGCACCCATCGCGACGACCCCGCGGTGGCCCGGACCCTCACCCAGTGGGCGGTCCCGACCACCTTCGGGCTGCGCGCCGCGCAGTGGCTCGCGGGCGTGGCCGACGCGCTGGCGCGGCTGGACGCGCTGACCTTCCCCGTCCAGTACGGCGGCGCGGCCGGCACTCGTGCGCTCCTCGCCGACCCCGCCGCGACGTCGACCCTGGCCGCCGAGCTCGGCCTCGACGCGGCGGACCTGCCGTGGCAGACCCGCCGCGCGCAGGTCACCGCGATCGGCGACGCGCTCACCACCGCGACCGACGCGCTCGGCGTGCTGGCCGCCGACGTGCTGCTGCTCGGGCGGCCCGAGATCGCGGAGGTCCGCGAGGGCGCCGCGCCCGGCCGGGGCGGGTCGTCGACGATGCCGCACAAGCAGAACCCGGTGTTGTCGGTCCTCGTCCGCGCCGCCGCACAGCAGGCCCCCGGCCTGGCCGCGCAGCTCCACCTCGCCGCGGCCGGGGCCGTCGACGAGCGTCCGGACGGCGCCTGGCACACCGAATGGCCCGCACTGGCGCGGCTCCTGGAGCTCGCGGTCACCGCGGGGAGCCAGGCGGCCGAGCTGGTCGCGGGGCTCCAGGTCGACCCGGCCGCGATGGCCGCACGGGTCGCCGCCGCGACGGAAGCCGGCACGCTCGACGTGCGCGGCGACCTCGACGAGGCGGGGCGACTGGTCGACGTCGCGCTCGCGCGATGGGAGGAGATCCGTGGTTGAGCTCGTGTTCAGCCGGCTCGCGGGCGCCGACAGTGCCGACGGGGAGCGGTTGCTCGTCGTCGGGCCGTCCCTCGGCACCGGCGTCGCCGACCTCTGGAGCCGCAGCGCCGCGCTGCTCCCGGCATCCTGGGAGGTCGTCGGCTGGGACCTGCCCGGCCACGGCGCCGGCGTCCCCACCACCACGGCGTTCACGGTCGACGATCTCGCCGCCGCCGTCCGCACCCGGGCCGGCGAGCTCGCGGCGGGCCGCCCGGTCGCCTACGCCGGGGTCTCGCTCGGCGGCGCGGTCGGCTTCCTGCTGGCGGCCGATCCGGGCGCCTTCGACGCGGTCGCCACGATCGCCTCGGCCCGCCTGATCGGCACGCCGGACGGCTGGTGCGAGCGGGCGGCCTACGTCCGCCAGGCCGGGACCGCCGCCATGGTCGAGGGCTCGGCCACCCGCTGGTTCGCGCCCGGCTTCCTCGAGCGCGACCCCGACGCCGGCAGCAACCTGCTGCGGGCGCTGCAGGACGTGGACGACGAGTCCTACGCCCTCGCCTGCGAGGCGCTCGCGACCTTCGCCGCGGCCGACCTGCCCGCGCGGGTGCCGCTGCTCGTGGCGGGCGGCGCCCACGACGTGGTCGTGGCGCCCGCGGCGGTCGACGTCGTCCTGGACGGCGTCGCGCACCTGCCGCCCGCCGAGGACCCGGCCGGCACGGCCGCCCTCCTCACCGACTTCCTCGAAGGACGACCCTCATGACCGATCAGCCCGACCAGCCCGGCCAGCCCGGCCAGCCCGACCAGCCCGGCCAGCCCGATCCCTACGCCGACGGCATGCGCGTGCGCCGCGAGGTGCTCGGCGACGCCCACGTCGACCGCGCCGAAGCCGGCAAGACCGCGTTCACGCAGGACTTCCAGGCGCTGATCACCCGCTATGCCTGGGGGAGTGTCTGGACCCGGCCCGGGCTCGACCGCCGCAGCCGGTCGGTCGCCGTCCTCACCGCGATGATCGCGCTGGGGCACTGGGACGAGTTCGCCATGCACGTGCGCGCGGCACGCACCAACGGGCTGAGCGTCGACGAGATCGGCGAGGTCATCCTGCAGGCCGGCATCTACTGCGGCGTCCCCGCCGCCAACCACGCGTTCGCCGTCGCGCAGCGCGTGCTCAACGAGCTCGAGGAGTCCCGATGATCACCTCGACCACCGACGTCGCGATCGTCGGCGGCGGCCCCGCCGGGCTGATGCTCGCGCACCTGCTGCACAAGGCCGGGATCGACTCGGTCGCGATCGACGTCCGCACCCGCGAGGAGATCGAGAACACCCACCGGGCCGGGATCCTGGAGCAGGACAGCGTCAAGCTGCTCACCGACTCCGGGGTGTCCGACCGGGTGCTGCGCGACGGCTACCGGCACGCCGGCATCGACCTGGCGTTCGGCGGCGGCGGGCACCGCATCGACTTCACCGCGCTGGTGGGGGCGAGCGTCCAGCTGTACCCGCAGACCGACGTCTTCATCGACCTCGCCGACGCCCGCGCGCGCGACGGGGGCGACGTCCGCTTCGGGGTCTCGGACGTCTCGGTCGCCGACCTGACCACGGACCGCCCGGTGATGCGCTTCACCGACGCGGACGGCGTCCGGCACGAGGTCGCCGGCCGGATCCTCGTCGGGGCCGACGGCTCGCGCAGCATCTGCCGCCACGAGTTCCCGGAGTCGCTGCGGCGGCAGTTCTTCCGCGAGTACCCCTTCGCCTGGTTCGGGATCCTCTGCGAGGCGCCGCCCAGCAGCGAGGAGCTGATCTACAGCCACTCCGAGCGCGGCTTCGCGCTGATCAGCCAGCGCACCGAGACGCTGCAGCGGATGTACTTCCAGTGCGACCCGGCCGAGGACGTCGCCGACTGGTCCGACGACCGGATCTGGGAGGAGCTGCAGGCCCGCGTCGGCGCCAACGGCTACGTGCTCAAGGAGGGCCCGATCACCTCGAAGACCGTGCTGCCCTTCCGCAGCTTCGTCCAGGAGCCGATGCGCCACGGCAACCTGGTCCTCGCCGGCGACGCCGCCCACACCGTCCCGCCCACCGGCGCCAAGGGCCTCAACCTCGCCCTCGCCGACGTCCGGGTTCTGGCCGAGCAGCTCGAGCGGCACCTGCGCGGCGGGGCGCCCGACGCCCTCGACCAGTACGCCGAGCGGGCGCTGCAGCGGGTGTGGAAGGCGCAGCACTTCTCGTACTGGATGACCACGATGCTGCACCGGCTGCCGGACGCCAGCGACTTCGACGTCCGGCGGCAGGTGGGCGAGCTGACCTCGGTGGTCGGCTCGACGGCGGGCTCGACGTACCTGGCGGAGGGCTACACCGGCTGGCCGTCCTGACCGGGGGCGCGGAAGGCGCAGCCCGTCGGGACGCCGAGCCGGCGCAGCACCACCGCTGCGGGGCAGAAGCCGGTCACGCTCGACTGGAGCAGGTTGGCGCCCACGAAGGCGGTGAGCAGCAGCCACCAGCCCGACACCAGCGCGGCGAGGGCCGCGCCGGCCAGCACCAGGGTGCCGGCCAGCGCGAGCACGAGGCGGTCGACGTTCATCGCCACCACCGCTTCGGCCTCTGCTGCGCCTGAGCGCTCTGCTCGGGCCCGCCCTGCTCGTGCCCGCCGCACCACTGGTCGGCGGGCACGGTCGCCTTGACCGCGGCCACGTGCTGGCCGCAGCCGGACCAGGTGGTCTTGCCGCAGGTCCGGCAGCGCACGGGACGGCACATCGCTCAGGCCTCCGCGGCGGCCGCGGCCGCGGGCTCGAGCGCGTCGGCGAACGAGCAGAACGCGTCGTACGCGCGCGCGCCGTGGATGGTCGCGGGGCCACCGTGCATGAGGAAGGTGACGCCGATGGCCTCGGCGGCCTCCTGCTTCGTGGCGCCGGCGCGAGCCGCGGCCTGGGCGTGCGAGGCGATGCAGCCGTCGCAGCCCTCGACGACGCCGATGGCCAGCGCGATGAGCTCCTTGGTGGACTTCGGCAGCGCGCCCTCGGCGAAGGACGCGGCGGACAGCGCGCCGAAGCCCTGGTAGACGTCCGGGATCGCCCGGCGCAGGTTGCGGTGCAGCGGCGACAGCTCGTCGAGGACGGGCTTGCCGTGGGGGGAGGTGTGCTCGGTCATGGTGATTCCTCTCGGTGGTGGGGGTCAGTCGTGGGCGAACGTGATGTTGGGGAGGACCCGGCGCAGCCAGGCGGGCGTCGCCCAGGCGGCGCGGCCGGAGAGGCGCAGCAGCACGGGCAGCAGCACCAGGCGGATCAGGAAGGCGTCGAGCAGGACGGCGACGCCGAGGATCACGCCCATCTCCTTGGGCGGCAGCGGGCCGGAGAGCGCGAAGGTGAAGAACACCGCGACCATCACGCCGCCGGCGGCGAAGATCACCCGTCCGGAGTGGGCGACCGCGCCGACCATCGCCTCACGCGGGTCGCCGGAGCGCTCCCAGTGCTCCTTGGCCGAGGCCAGCAGGAAGACGGTGTAGTCCATCGCGATCGCGAAGATCATCGCGAAGAAGAACACCGGCGCCCAGGCGTCGAGGAAGCCCTGGTGCTCGAAGCCGAGCAGCCCGGAGCCGTGGCCGTCCTGGAACACCAGCCGCGCCACTCCGAACGCCGCGGCGGTCGAGAGCAGGCTGGCCAGCGTGCCGAGCAGGGAGATGAGCGGCGCCTGCAGGGCGAACAGCAGGAGCAGGAACCCCAGCAGCAGGACGACGCCGATCACGATCGGGGTCGAGGAGTCGAGCTGGTCGGTGAGGTCGAGGTTCTCGACCGCCGCACCGCCCACGAGCGCGGACGACGGCAGGTCGGCGCGCAACCGGTCGACGGTCGCGGGCAGGGCCGGGTCGGACGGGTCGACCGTCGGCATTGCCTGGATCATCGCCAGGTCGCTGCCGTCGGCCGCCGGCATGGCGGGCAGCACGGCCTGGATTCCGGCGTCCTCGCTCAGGACCGCTGCCGCGCGCTCGGCGTCCGCACGGTCGACGACGACCTGCAGCATGCCCGGCGCGCCGGGCCCGAAGGCGTCCTTGACCTGGGCGTAGCCGACCCGGGCGCTGGCGTCCTCGGGGAGCACCTTGATCGACGGCATGCCGGTCTTCAGGCCGAGGATCGGCGCGGCCAGCACCAGCAGGACGACGGTCGCCCCGACGCCCCAGGCGACCGGACGACGCCACAGGTGCGCGCCCCAGCGCTCGAACAGGGGCGAGCGGTGCTCGCCCGTCTTGACCCAGGGCAGCGCGAGCCGGTTGATCCTGTGGTCGAGCTTGAAGAGCACCAGCGGCAGCAGGGTCAGCGTCGCGGCGAGCACGAAGACGACGGAGATCATGATCCCGCCGGCCATCGAGCGGAACGACGGCGACGGCACCAGCATCACGGCCGACAGGGAGACCAGCACCGTCGCGCCGGAGAGCAGGACGGCCTTGCCGGCGGTGTCCATGGTCTCGGCGACGGCCCGGCGTGCCGAGTCGTGCTGGCCCATCCGCGCGGCGCGGTAGCGGACGACGAGGAACAGGGCGTAGTCGATGCCCAGCGCGAGCGCGAACATCATCGCGAAGTTCATCGCCCAGATGGAGACCGGCACCAGCTCGTTGATGAGCACCAGCGAGCCGGCGGAGGCGACGAGCCCGGCGAGGGTGAGCAGCAGGGGGAGCCCTGCGGCGACGAGCGCGCCGAAGGCGAGCACGAGGATCGCCAGCGTCACCGGCCAGGAGAACATCTCCGAGGTCAGCATGGCGTCGAGGTTGGCCTCGTTGAAGTCCGACCACAGCAGCGACGAGCCGGTCGGGTTGACCTGCACGGTGTCGGTCGAGAGCTGCTGCAGCTCCGCCTTGAGGTCGGTCGCGACACGGACCATCTCGTTGGTGTCGACGCCCGCGCCGGCCAGGACGACGGCGGTCCGGCCGTCGGGGGAGAGGCTGGCGCCCGGCATCGGCGGCACCACCTCGGCGAGTCGCGGCTCGGTCTCGAGCACCCGCGTCACCTGGGCGATCACGCGCGCGCCCTCGCCGCTGGACAGCGGCCCGTCGGTGCTGTGGACGACGACCTGGATGGCATGGCTGGCGTTGCCGCCGAAGTGCTCCTGCGCGAGGTCGCGGACGGCGACGGACTCCGAGCCGTCGGCCTGCCAGCCGGCGCCGGAGAGGTTCTTCTCGACGGACGGGGCGAAGATCCCGAGTCCGATCACGATCGCGATCCACGCGATCCCGACGATGCGGCCGTGCTCGGTGACCCAGACGCCGAGGCGTCCGAGCGGACCGGGCCGCGAGGTGTGCTGCGCCACGGTGGCTTCTCCTTTCGTTTGATCCCCCTGGGGGGATACGATCGAAACCGTAGCAGATCCCCCCGGGGGGATATCGAATCGACAACGAATCCACGAAGGAGAACCCATGAACACCACCGACTTCACGCTCACCGCGACCATCGCGGCGTCGTACCACGACACGGTGGCGCGGGTGCGCGAGCTGCTCGGCGAGGCCGGGTTCGGCGTCCTGACCGAGATCGACATCCGGGCGACGCTCAAGGCCAAGCTCGACGAGGACGTGCCGGCGCAGGTGATCCTCGGCGCCTGCCGGCCGCAGCTGGCGCACCGCGCGCTGCAGGCCGAGCCGCGGATGGCGACCCTGCTGCCGTGCAATGTCGTCGTCGCCGACGCGGGGGAGGGGCGCACGCGCGTGGAGGTCCTCGACCCCGGCTTCATGGCGACGCTGACGGCCGGCGCGGAGGTCGCCGAGGTGGCCGCCGACGCGCGCGTCCGGCTGACCGGGATGATGGAGGCCCTGACCGGACAGACGGGAGCGATCCGATGAAGCTGGAGCCTGACGAGATCAAGGCGATCATCACCCGCCTCAAGCGGGCCAACGGCCACCTGGCATCGGTGATCCGGATGCTCGAGGAGGGCACGGAGTGCGAGGACGCGCTGATGCAGCTCGCCGCGGTCAACAAGGCCGTCGGCCGGGGCGGCTATGCGCTGGTCGCGACCGGGCTGCAGAAGTGCCTGGTCGAGGGCGGCCCCGACAGCGTCGACGCGAAGAAGATGGAGAAGCTCTTCCTCGCGCTGGCCTGATCTTGGGCCGGTCCTCGCGTCTCACCCGGCATTTCCGTCGCCGATCCGGCGGATCTACGACGGAGATGCCGGGTGAGACGCAGGACGGTCAGCCGAGGATCTCCCGCACCGCCGCGGCGGTGAACGCGTCCCACAGCGGAGCCCGCCGCAGCATGTAGTGGCCGACCGGTCCCATGTCGGTGTAGTCGGCGTCGGCGATCGTCGCGGCGTGCTCCACGAAGCGCCGGGTGGCGCGCGGCGAGGTGACCTTGTCGCGGCGCCCGTGCGCGGCGCGCAGCACCTTGCCGGTGAGCGGCGCGATCGGGTCGTCCGGCGGCAGCCACGGGGCGAGCGCGACGACGCCGCGCACCGACGGGTGGTCGGCGACGGCCACGCCGGTGCGTGCGCCCATCGAGTGGCCGACGACGGCGACCGGGAGGTCGCCGTACGTCCGGACGATCTCGTCGAGCGCCCACCGCGCGTCGGGGACGGGCGAGGGCAGCACGTCGGCGGCCGCGTTCCAGCCCTTCATCCGGTAGCGCAGCACCGCGACCCCGACGCCGTCGGCGACGAGCGCGGGCGCGATGTGCTGGCCGAGGGTGCGCATCCGCCGCCAGGCCAGGCTGCGACCGTCGACCGGCGTCTGGGCGTGCTCGGCGCCGCCGTGCAGGAGGAGGGTGAGCGCCCGCATCCCGTCGGGCGTCCAGCGGTCGGTGAGCTGCGGATCAGGCACGGTTTCCTCGGATCAGCTGGTACGCCGTCAGCGCCTCCGCGCGCTGTGTCGCGTGGTCGACGATCGGCTCGGGGTAGTCGGGGCTGTCGAGCTCGGGGATCCAGCGCCGCGCGTAGACGCCGTCCGGGTCGAACTTCCGGCCCTGCGTGGTCGGGTTGAAGATCCGGAAGTACGGCGCCGCGTCGGTGCCGCATCCCGCCACCCACTGCCAGTTGTGCTGGTTGCTCGCCAGGTCGCCGTCGACCAGGTGCCGCATGAAGTGGCGCGCGCCGTAGGTCCACTCGACGTGCAGGTCCTTGACGAGGAAGGACGCGGCGATCATCCGCACCCGGTTGTGCATCCAGCCCTCGGCGAGCAGCTGGCGCATGCCGGCGTCGACGATCGGATAGCCGGTCCGGCCGGCCGTCCACGCCGCCAGCCGGCGCTCGCGCTCGGTGCCGGTGACATAGGGCAGCGCCCGCAGCTCGGGGCGGAAGTAGGAGCGCGCGGACTCCGGCCAGGCGTGCAGCACGTGCGCGTAGAACTCGCGCCAGGCCAGCTCGCGGCGGAAGGTCTCGTCGTGCGGCCTGCGCAGGTCGAGCCCGGCGAGGACGGTCCGCGGGTGGATCTCGCCCCACCGCAGGGCGGGGGAGAGACGGGACGTCTCGTCGAGGTCGGGCCGGTCGCGGATGTCGTCGTACGGCGTGCCGCGGAAGGCCTCCCAGCGCTCCCGCGCGGCCGCCTCGCCGACCGGCTCGTCGCCGGACGCGGCCTCGGGCAGCGCGACCCCGGACGCGCCGACCCAGTCGACCGCCGCCGGGTCGGACGCGGCCGGCGCCCGCCAGCCGTGCTCGACCCAGGCCCGGTAGAAGGGCGTGAACACCTGGTAGGGCTTGCCGCCGCCGGTCCGCAGCCGCCCCGGCCCGACGGCGTACGGCGAGCCGGTGCGCGTGAGGGGGACGTCGAGTGCCTCCTCGACGCGGGCGTCGCGCGCGGCGCCGTAGGGACCGAAGTCGGCACTGACGTGCACCGCGCCCGCGCCGATCTCGGCGGCGAGCTCGGGGACGACCTGTTCCGGCCGCCCCTTCCGTACGACGAGCCCGGGGCCGTGTGCGCGCAGGTCGGCGTCGAGTGCCCGCAGCGACCGGAACAGGTAGTCGCGGCGTGGCCGGCCGGACGGCCCGAGCAGCGCGTCGTCGAGCACGAACAGTGGCAGCACCGGCCCCTGCTCGGCGGCGGCCAGCAGAGCGGGATGGTCGCCGAGCCGGAGATCCCGGCGGAACCAGAGGATGGTCGGCGTCACCCCGCCATGCTGGCAGACGGCTGGCTGCGGCCGTCAGCGCAGCCCGAGGTCGCGGAGCGCCAGCTGTGCGGCGCGGTAGCCCGCCATCCCGTGGGCGCCCGGCCCCGGGGGAGCGGCGGCCGAGCAGAGGTAGACGCCGCGCGCGCCGGTCCGGTAGGGGTTGCGGCCCGGCCGCGGCCCGAGCAGCAGCGCCGCGGGCGACTTGGCGCCGGTGAGGATGTCGCCGCCCACGTAGTTGGCGTTGCCCGCGGTGAAGTCGCCCGGCCGGGTGACGTGGACGTCGACGATCCGCTCCCGGAAGCCCGGCGCGAAGCGCTCGATCTGCGCGGTGATCGCCGCGGTGGCGTCGCCGTCGAAGCCGGCCGGGACGTGGGCGTAGCTGTAGACCGGGTGCACGTCGCCGCGGGAGCGCGACGGGTCGGCGAGGTACTGCTGGCCGAGCAGCACGAACGGCTGCTCCGGCATCCGGCCGCGGGCGACCGCCCGCTCGTTGGCGATGATCTCGGCCGGGCCGCCGCCGAGGTGCACGGTGCCGGCGCGGCCGACCGCCGCGTCGCGCCACGGGACGCCGTCCTGGACCGCGAAGTCGACCTTGAAGGCGGCCGGTCCGTAGCGATAGCGGCGGTAGGCCCGGCGGGTGCCGGCGGGGAGCTGGTCGTCGTACAGGCGCAGGGCGGACTGCGGCGCCAGGTTGAGCAGGACGGCGTCCGCGCGCGGCAGCTGGGAGACCGCGGTGACCGGCACGCCGGTCTCGATCTTGCCGCCGAGGTCGGCCAGCGCGGCCGCCATCGCGTCGGTCAGGGCCTGGGTGCCGCCGACGACGACCGGCCAGCCGTCGTGGTGGCCGGCGGTCAGGATCCCCATGCCGATCGCGGAGGAGACGACCTCGGTGAGCGGCCGCATCGCGTGGGCGGTGGTGCCGAGGAAGAGCGCGCGCGCCTGCTCGGTGCGGAAGATCCGGGCGAGCAGCGCGGCGGGCAGCACGGTCGGCGCGCCGAACCGGCCCATCAGCAGCGGGTGACGGGGGAGGTGCACGACCGGGCCGAGGATGTCGCCGGCGAAGGTGGCGTAGCTCTTCGACGGTCCGCCGAAGAGCATCCGCCAGCGGCGGCCGTCGGCGCCCAGCCCGGCGGCGGTCTCGGCGACCGAGCGGTGCAGCAGCGCGGCCGGGCCGTCGTCGAGCGGGTGGGCGGCGTCGATCTCGGGCCAGGCCCACTGCAGGCCGTAGCGGTCGAGCCCCTCGAGCACCGGCGACTGCAGCGCCATCGGGTGGAAGGCCGCGCAGTGGTCGACGAGGATCCCGTCGCCGAAGGGCTGGGTGGTGCGGGTGCCGCCGCCGATCTCGTCCTGCGCCTCCAGCACGGTGACGCTCACGCCGGCGCGGGCCAGGGTCAGGGCTGCGGCGAGGCCGTTGGGCCCGCTGCCGATCACGATGGCGTCGGTCATGGCACGACGGTAGGGCGTGGACGGGGTCTGATCCCATGTCCCGCGGGGCCGGAGTTGCGGCGGTGACTTTGGTCTTCGCGCACAAGTCCCGGCGTGGGCGTCGCCCTCACGCGGACGCCGCCAGCACCGCCCGGCCGAGCCAGTGGCAGGCGGTCAGCGCGAGCTCGATCGCCTGCCGGTCGCTGCTGATCGAGCGGCCCAGGGCCTTCTCGGCGGACGCGATGCGGTACTTCACCGAGTTCTTGTGCATGAGCATCGCCTCGGCGGTGGCGGTGTAGCTGCTGTCGTTCTGGAAGAACAAGAGCAGCGTGTGGCGCAGCCGCTCGTGCTGCTCGTCGTCGCGGGCCAGGTCGCCGAGCGTCTCCCGCACCCACGCCCGCGTGGTGTCGAGGTCGTGGGTGAGCAGCGCGGCCACCTTGAGGCCCGGCTCGTCGAAGCCGGTGACCGCGCGCGGGTCGTCGCCGACCATGGCCACCTGCTGGGCGTCCAGCGCCTGGCGGTGGGTACGGCGGAAGCCCTCGACGCCCGCGGCCGCGCGGCCGAGCGCGACCCGCGGCACGGGAGGCCCGCCGGTCTGCGCGAGCACCGCCGCAATGCCCGTCAGGTCGGGGACGACGTCCTCGGCGACGGCGAACCACGCCCATGCGGTGGCCCGGTCGCGCGGGATCACCAGCGGCGACCGGGTGGAGCCGAGCTGCTCGGCGATGACCGTGGCGGCCCGGGTGAACCGGGCCAGCTGGTCGCCCTGGGTGCCGGTCTCGTGCACCCACAGCACCGCGCCCAGGTGGGTCACCCGCAGCCGGTAGCCGAGCGTGGTCTCGGCGGCGTCGACGTCGCTCACCGTGCCGGCGATCAGCTCGTCGACCCGGCCGACGCGGGCGCTGTTGCGCTCGGCGAGCCAGCGCTCGCGCTCCTCCTCGTAGACGGTGATGACCCGCTGCGAGATCCAGTCGATGTAGTCGAAGGTCACCTGGACGACGCGCTCGTACGCCGACGTCCGCGCCTCCGGCGGCGCCGGGATCCGCTCGCACTCGGCGAAGACCAGCTCCAGCAGGTTCTGCTGTCCCAGCCGGTAGGCGCGGACCAGGGCGCTGACCGGGACGCCGCGCTGCGCGAGCCGTCGCGCGTACTCGAACGCCGCCGACGGCGGCTCGATCTTGTCGAGCGCGATGTCGTGGCGCAGCGCGTTGAGGATGTTGTCGATATTGCCCTCGATGCTGGCGTAGAGCAGGTCGATGATCGCCGCGTCGCCGTCGAGCTCCTCGATCCTCGTCGCCAGCCGGTCGCGCAGCGCGCCCGTCAGGTCGGGCAGGCGCGGCTGCAGGGCGGCCGCGACCGTCTCGACGAGATCGGCGCCGGATCGCTCAGCCACGCCCGCATCCTCGCAGACCGGGAGCGACGCGGCGCGTGGATGGGCGCGGGGATCGGCGCGCGGCTCAGACCGGGCTCGGCTCACGCAGCAGCCCCTTGACCAGCTTGCCGACGGAGTTCTTGGGCAGCTCGGCCCGGACCTCGACCTCGGCCGGCACCTTGTAGCGCGCCAGCGACGCCGCGCAGTGGGCGAGCAGCTCCTCCGGCGTCACGACCCGGCCGGGCCGCGCCGCGACGTACGCGACCGGGACCTCGCCGAGGACGGCGTCCGGCCGCCCGACGACGGCCGCCTCGAGGACCGCGGGGTGCCCGTACAGGCACTCCTCGATCTCCTTCGGATAGATGTTCTCGCCGCCGCGGATGATCATGTCCTTGATCCGGTCGACGATCCGCAGATAGCCGTCCTCGTCGATGATCCCGACGTCGCCGGTGTGCAGCCAGCCGTCGCGGACCACCCGCGCGGTCTCCTCCGGGCGACCGAGATAGCCGCGCATCACGTTGGCGCCGCGGATCACGACCTCGCCGCGCCGGCCGCTCGGCAGCGGGGAGCCGTCTGCCGCGACCACGGCGACCTCCTGGCCCGGCAGCGCGATGCCGACCGTACCGGCCTTGCGGACGCCGGCGACCGGGTTGATGGTCGACGCGACGGTGCCCTCCGAGAGCCCGTAGCCCTCGACCAGCGGCACGCCGAACCGCTCCTCGAAGCGGGCGATCAGCTCGGCCGGCATCGGCGCCGCGCCGCAGATGACGAAGCGCAGCGAGGAGGTGTCGGCCTCCCGCTCGGTGCGGGCGTCGAGGACGGCGTAGATCGTCGGCACCGCCGAGAAGTACGTCGGCCGGTGCGTCTCGACCAGGTCCCAGAAGGTGTCCGGCGAGAACCGCGGCGCCACCACCACGTCGCCGCCGGCCCGCAGCGCCGACAGCACGCCCGCGACCAGGCCGTTGCAGTGGAACAGCGGCAGCACCAGCAGGCTGGTGTCGGCGGGCGAGAGCGTGAAGTGCTCGATCAGCGAGGCGCTCATCGCGTCGACGTTCGCGTGGTCGAGCAGCACGCCCTTCGGCTTGCCGGTCGTGCCGCTGGTGTAGATCACCAGCGCGAAGTCGTCGGCCGCGGCCACCGGATCCCGCTCCAGGAGCGGGCTCTCGTCGCAGGCGTGGACGTCGGCCACGTCGACCCACGCGATGCCCAGCGCCGTGGCCAGGTCGCGCGACCGCTCGTCGCCGACCAGCACCGCGGCGGCCGAGTCCTCCAGCTGGTAGCGCACCTCGTCGTCGGTGAGCACCGGGTTGACCGGCGTCAGGGCCGAGCCGCGGAACCAGGCGGCGAACATGGTGGTGACGATCTCGCCGCAGTTGGGGAGCAGGACGGCGACCGTGTCGCCCGGCGCGACGCCGAGGTCCTCGAACCTCCGGGCAAGACGTCGTACGGCGTCGGCGAAGGCGGCGTTGTCGAGCACCCGCTCGCCGTCCCGCAGGCAGGACCCGGTCGGGTCCTGCGCCGCGCGGACGAACGGGATCCGGGCCAGGGGGCTCATGCGCGCACCGCCGGCGTCGGGGCGTCGCTCCGGCGCCAGGTGACGGTCGTCGGGACCGGGCCGTTCGGCAGCCACGGCTGCTCCTTCACGCAGTCGGCGACCAGCCAGGTGCCGCGCTCGACGATGCCCAGGGCGGCGTCCATGACGAAGTACTCCTGCGTCCGCTTGTGGATCGGCTGCGACTCCACCCAGACCACGACGAACTCGCCGGGCTCGAAGCCGACCCGTCGCTGGATCGCCTCGATGAGCTGGTCGTCGTGCAGGTGGCCGTCGCCGAAGTTCCAGCCGATGACCGAGTTGCAGCAGAACTCCGCCTCGCGCAGCGAGTAGGTCTCGTAGTCGGCGCCCAGGTGGTTCTGCAGCACCGAGAACAGGCCACGGCCCTGGCTGTGCATCGAGCGCCAGGCCAGCGTCATCTGCATGGTCATCTCGGCGACGTCGGGGTCGTAGCCCATGCCCTCGACGAGCTGGTCGATCTGGTTCTTCGCCGGCCGGGTGAGCTGGTTGAGCTTGGCCTCGGCGCCGGGGGCGAACGCCCAGGTGGCCGACGCCCAGTTGCCGGCGTACTGGCGCATGGAGGGGAGGAAGGAGACCAGGTCGGGACGCAGGTTGCCGAGGACCGGGAAGAACAGCAGGGCCGCGACGAACGCCGGGAGCATCCACGGGGCGCTGAAGTCGGTCACGCCGTAGCCGTCGCCCGCGAAGTGGCCGGCGAACAGGAACACCGTGATGTAGGCGAAGAGCAGGTTCCACTCCAGTGGCACCGCCAGTGGGAAGGTCTGCGTGATGAACAGGTGGAAGAGCACCATCGCGCCGACCGCGAGCAGGGTGATCGTCCAGTCGGTGCTGAACAGCAGGACCAGCGGGACGACCAGCTCGGCCGTCGTACCGAGGACGTGGGCCATGAACCAGGCGGTCCGCGACGGCAGGAGGTCGTCGGGCAGCGAGCGGTAGTGCGCGCGCTTGACGAGCTTGGGCGCGAAGGGGGCGTTCGACACCATCGGCGGGACGACGTTCTCGAAGTGCGGGTTCATCTTGGAGATCGCGGCGCCCACCCAGACGAGGACGATGATCAGCTTGGCGGCGACGATGAAGTCGGTGAACGTGAGCACCGGGCCGGTGAGCGCCGAGATGACGAGGATCGGCAGGTACTGCTCGCCGCGGGCGGCGAGGAAGAGGACCTTGTCGCGCAGGCCGCAGAGCACCAGCAGCACCGCCGGGATCGCCATCAGCACGGGGTCGACCAGGTCGACACCGGCGCCGTCCATGCGGACCCCGCCGGACGCGGCGGCGTACAGGAAGCTGGCGAGGGTGGCGAGATAGAGCAGGACGTCGAACGGGCTGCGGTTGTCGCCGCGGGTGAAGGGCACCTTGGCCGGCCACGGTGGGAGCCGGATGGTGTCCGGTCGCGCCCAGTAGCTGATGCCGCCGGTCATCGGCTTGAAGTGCGCCGCGAGCGGACCCCACGTGCCGCCGATGCCGAACAGTTCGAGGAAGAGCGTCCAGAGCACGAGCTTCTGGTAGATGATCGGCTGGTCCCACCAGCTCGCGACGTCGAGCGGGCCGCCGACGTCGGAGGTGAGGGTCGCGAGCGCGACGCCGCCGCCGATGGAGAGCACCAGCAGCTTCACGATGTAGATGGTGTGCACCATCTTCGGGGTGCCGAATCCGTACTCGGACCAGAAGGTGGCGAGGAGGCGGATCCGCTCCTGGCGCCGGCGGGTGAGGAACTCCGCCGGGTCGACGGGCGGGACGTCGGGGGTGAGGAAGGGCATCGGTCTGGCTCCCTGCTGGCGATGGGTCGGTACGGACCGCTCGGCGATCCGGATCGACGGTAGGTCCGCCGCTGTGGCCGGGGTCACGGCCGCGACGACCGAAGATCCGGGCCGGCTTCGGTCGTCGCCGACAAGGGCCGTCCGACCCGCGGACGTCGTATGGAGGCCGCTCCCGACGGGTACGCCTGGCAGGTGAGGGCATTGACCGTCGAGCCGGGCGCAGCAGACTCCCTGCGCGTCGACACGGTGCCGGACCCCGAGCCCGGCCCGCACGAGCTGCTCGTCGAAGGCCTCGCCCTCGGCGTGTGCGGCACCGATCGCGAGATCGCGAGCGGCGCCTACGGGACGGCACCGCCCGGCCGGGACCGGCTGGTCCTCGGCCACGAGTCGCTCGGCCGGGTGCTGCAGGCGCCCGACGGCAGCGACTTCGCCGAGGGCGACCTCGTGGCCGGGATCGTGCGCCGCCCCGACCCCGAGCCGTGCGGGGCGTGCGCGCGTGGCTTCTGGGACATGTGCCGCAACGGCCGCTACACCGAGCGCGGCATCAAGGAGCACGACGGCTACGGCAGCGAGCGGTGGACGGTACCGACCGAGTACGCCGTCGCCGTCGAGCAGGGGCTCGGGCTCGCCGGCGTGCTGCTCGAGCCGACCAGCGTGGTCGCGAAGGCATGGGAGCAGGTCGACCGCACGGGAGGGCGCAGCTGGTTCGAGCCGAAGCGCGCCCTCGTCACGGGCGCCGGGCCGATCGGTCTGCTCGCTGCCCTGATCGGCGTGCAGCGCGGGCTCGACGTACGGGTGCTCGACGTGGTGTCCGGCGGGCCCAAGTCGGACCTGGTCGCGACCCTCGGCGCGACGTACGTGTCCGACGGGATGGCGGCCGCGACCGACCGCTGGGAGCCGGACGTCGTCATCGAGGCGACCGGTGTCGGCCGGCTCATCGTCGACGCGATCGCCGCGACCGGGCCGTACGGCATCGTCTGCCTGACCGGCGTGTCGTCCGGGGGACGCCGGATTCCCGTCGACATGGGCTCGATCAACCGCGAGCTGGTGTTGGAGAATGACGTCGTGGTCGGCTCCGTCAACGCCAACCGCGACCACTATGCGGCCGCGGCGCGGGCGCTCGCCGCGGCTGATGCCGACTGGCTGCGGCGGGTGATCACCCGGGTCGCTCCGATGGCCGATCCGGCGCAGGCGTTCGCGCGCCGCGACGGCGACATCAAGACCGTGATCGCCCTCGCCGACGAGGTCACCGGGTGGTGAGCGGCCCCGCGCGGCCTCGGCCGATCGAGGACTACGCGATGATCGGCGACCTCCACACGGCCGCGCTCGTCTCGCGCACCGGCTCCATCGACTGGCTCTGCCTGCCGCGCTTCGACTCACCGGCCTGCTTCGCCGCGATCCTGCACGACGAGCGCGCCGGCAGCTGGCGGCTGCGGCCCGACGGCGCCACGGAGGTCACCCGCCGCGAGTACGTCGGCCACTCGCTCGTACTCCGCAGCCGCTGGGAGCAGGACGACGGCGTGGTCGAGGTCCTCGACTTCATGCCGCCGCGTGGCGAGGCGGCCGACGTGGTGCGAATCGCGACCTGCGAGCGCGGGCGGGTCGCGATGACCTCCACGCTGCGGCTGCGGTTCGACTACGGCAACGTCGAGCCGTGGATCAGCGGCGAGGAGGCCGACCTGACCGCGATCGCCGGCCCCGACACCGTCCGTGTGTTGGCGGACGTACCGATGATCGTCGACGACGGCACACTCCACTGTTCGTTCACGCTCGACGAGGGCGAGAGCGTCGCCTTCGTCGCGACGCACCAGGCGTCGCACCGCAGTCACGCCAAGCGGGCCGAGCCCCGGGCCGCGCTCGACGACACGCTCCGGTTCTGGGAGGACTGGGTCGGCGACTGCGCCTACGACGGCCGCTGGGAGGCCGAGGTGCGGCGCGCGCTGGTCCTGCTCAAGGGGCTCACCTATGCGCCGTCCGGCGGCATCGTCGCCGCCGCGACGACGTCCCTGCCCGAGGAGCTCGGGGGAGTGCGCAACTGGGACTACCGCTACTGCTGGCTGCGCGACGCCGCGTTCACGCTCCAGGCGCTGCTCGGCGCGGGCTTCGTGTCCGAGGCGAAGGCGTGGCGGCAGTGGCTGGTGCGCGCGGTCGCGGGCGACCCGGCCCAGCTCCAGATCATGTACGGCGTCGACGGCACCCGCCGGCTGCCCGAGCTCGAGCTGCCGTGGCTCGCGGGCTACCACGGGTCCGCGCCGGTGCGGCAGGGCAACGAGGCGGTCCGCCAGCTCCAGCTCGACGTCTGGGGCGAGGTGCTCGACGGTCTGCATCTGGCGCGGGAGACGGCGCTGGAGCCCACGGACACCGCGTGGAACCTGCAGGTCGCGCTGCTCGACTGGCTCGAGAAGCACTGGCACGAGCCCGACAACGGGCTCTGGGAGGGCCGCGGTCCGCGCCGCCACTACGTGCACTCGAAGGTGATGGCGTGGGTCGGGCTCGACCGCGCGGTGCTGAGCGTCGAGGAGCACGGGCTGCCCGGGCCGGTCGACCGGTGGCGCCGGCTCCGCGACGAGATCCACGACGACGTCTGCCGCCACGGCTTCGACGAGGAGCGCGGCACGTTCACCCAGTTCTACGGCTCCGAGGGCCTCGACGCGGCGTTGCTGCTCATCCCGCGCGTCGGCTTCCTGCCGTGGGACGACCCGCGGGTGGTCGGCACCGTCGACGCCGTCCGGCGCGAGCTGTGCCACGACGGGTTCGTGCGGCGCTACGACCCGCGCGCCGACGGCGGCGCCGACGGGCTGCCCGGCACCGAGGGCGTCTTCCTGGTGTGCAGCTTCTGGCTGGTCGACGCGCTCCACGGCATCGGCCGTGTCGACGAGGCCGAGGAGCTCTTCGAGCGCCTGGTCGCGCTGCGCAACGACGTCGGCATGCTGAGCGAGGAGTACGACCCGGCGCACCGCCGGCATCTGGGCAACACGCCCCAGGCGTTCAGCCTGGTCGGCCTGGTCAACTCGGCCCGGCTGCTGAGCGGCGGCACCACCCAGACCGGTCACCGTCGTACCCGGCAGATCTGTCGTGAAACGGCCGGTACGACGACAGATCTGCCGGGTGCGACGAATCGGTGAGGTTTCTCGATCCCGTTCTACGGGAGCAGCCGTCCGGCGTCGTCCGCCGCTGCCCTGTGATGTGCGGCACGTCCGGCGCCGCCGGGCTGGCGCCGAGCCCGCTCGGCCTTCCGGAAGGAACTCACCCGATGGTCACCGTCCCCGACAGCGCCGTGCCGCCGTCCGGCCACAGCGCCGCCGCGCCGGAGCGGTGGACACCGCGTCTGGTGTTCTCCCTCGTCTCGATCGTGCTGCTGCTGGAGATGCTCACGATCAGCTACCTGATGATCTCGATGGCACTGCCGACGATCGCCGCGCACTACCAGACGAACCAGGTGGCCTGGCTGCTCACGGCGTTCCTGCTCTTCGGCGCCGTCGCCGCGCCGCTCGTCGGCCGGCTCGCCGACCTGCACGGCAAGCGCCGGATGCTGCTGGTCTGCGTCGCCGGCGCCGCACTCGGCTCGCTGATCTCGGCGGTCGCGGGCAGCTACGGGATGCTGATCGCGGGTCGCGCGCTCACCGGCCTGCTCGTCCCGTGCCTGTTCCTCAGCTACTCGCTGATCCGCGACGTCTTCCCGCCCCGCACGGTCGCGCTCGCGGTCAGCGTCGCGACCAGCGGCATGGGCCTGATCGCCATCCCGGCGCCCTTCCTGACCGGCTGGCTGATCGACAACCACGGCTTCCGCAGCATCTTCTGGTTCGCCCTGATCGGCCTCGCCGTGCTCGGCGTCCTGATCGCGCTCACCACCGACGAGTCCCCGCTGCGCAGCAAGGCGCGGCTCGACTTCGTCGGCGCGATCCTGCTCGGCGGCGGCATCGCCGGCGTCCTGGTCGCGGTCAGCTTCGGCCCGACGTGGGGCTGGACCGACGCCAAGACCCTCACCTACCTGCTCGGCGGCGCGGCCCTCGTGGTCGGCTGGCTGGTCTCCGCCCGCACCGTCCGCGAGCCGCTCATCGATGTCGACGTGCTGCGCCGTCGCCCGGTTCTGCTCACCACGATCAGCGCCGGCTTCGTGTACGGCGCGAGTGCGCTCTTCACCATGCTGCTGCCGATGATCGCGATGACGCCCGCCATCCTCGGCCTCGGCTACGGCTTCGGCCTGACCGCCGAGGGCTACGCCGTCTTCCAGGCGCCGATCGGCGCGATGGGCATGGTCGGCGGTCTCGTGATGGGCCTGCTGGTCAGCCGCAAGGTGCGCCCGCAGCCGCTGCTCGTCGCGGGCCTGGTCACCATGGCCGCGGGCTTCTTCGTCGTCGGCGTCGCCCACGACAGCAAGGGCCTGCTGGTCGTGCTCGCCGGCGTCTTCGGCTTCGGCCAGGGCCTGGGCTACGCCGCCGTCCCGAACCTGCTCATCGCCGCGGTCCCGCCGCAGCTGCAGGCCTCGACCGCGAGCATCGTCGGCGTCTTCCAGAGCGCCTTCCCGGCCATCTTGCCGGTCATCGTGTTCGCCGTCCTCAACAACTCCTACGTCGCCCCGCTCCCGCCGGAGATGACCGGTGGCGCGGTGCTCTACACCAACGACGGCTACCTGACGGCCTTCCTGATCAGCGCCGGTGCCACGGCCATCGGCGCGGTCGTCGCGCTGATGCTGCCCCGCACCATCCAGCAGGTCGAGACCGACGCGGTCGCGGTCGACGGATCGGTCGCCCTGGCGCACTGACCCTCCCCATCCCGTCACCCTGCTCAGGAGGGCGCCGTACCGGCCGATCTGAGCAGGGTGACGGCTTCTCGGAAGACGAAGGTCCCGAGCCGCGCCACGCTGCACGCGCTGCAGCGGCTCACGGCCGGCTACACGCCGGCGCTGCGCCAGCAGGTCGAGGCGGCGGGCGGCTTCACGCGCTGGTTCGACCGCCAGCTCACCGGTGGGTACGACGACCGCTGGTACGCCCAGACCGCCGCCTGGTGGACCTCCGTCAATGCCACGCCCGCGCAGCTGTGGCAGCGCGACCGGGACGACGTCGAGGGCCTCTGGCGCGCGGACGCCAACTACCAGTGCTGGACGCTGGCCCGCCGGATCGGCTCGCAGCGCCAGGTGCTGGAGACGATGACCGACTTCTGGGAGCACCATCTGCACGTCCCGGCGAACGGTGAGGTCGGGCCGTTCCGGACGTCGTACGGCAAGACGGTGCGGGCGCACGCCCTCGTCAAGTACGCCGACCTGCTCGAGGCCGCGATCACGCATCCGGCGATGGCGGTCTACCTCACCAACGCCAACTCCTCGAAGCGCGCCCCCAACGAGAACCTCGGCCGTGAGCTGCTCGAGCTGCACACCGTCGGCCGCGGCCAGTACGGCGAGGCCGACGTCAAGGCGTCCGCGAAGATCCTGACCGGCTACCGGGTCGGCCTCTGGACCGACTGGGCCTTCTCCTACGACCCCGCGCAGCACTGGACCGGACCGGTCACGGTGATGGGCTTCAGCCACCCCAACAGCGCCCCCGACGGGCGGCCGGTGCTGGCGGCCTACCTCGGCTATCTGGCGCGCCACCCCGCCACCGCGCGGCGGATCGCGACCAAGCTGGCGATCCGGTTCGTCTCGGACACCCCGCCCGCCGCGCTGATCGGCCGGCTGGCCGCGGTCTACCTGAGCAATGACACCGCGATCGTGCCGGTGCTGCGGGCGCTGGTGGCGTCGCCGGAGTTCGCGGCGGCGCGCAACGTCAAGGTCCGCACGCCCGCCGAGGACGTCGTCGCGACCTGGCGCGCGCTCGGCGTGCGGATCACGCGGGCGCCGCGCAACGGCATGGGCGAGGACGAGACCGGCGCCAACGAGATCCTGTGGCAGACCACGGGCCTCGGGCTGGCGCCCTTCGCCTGGCAGCGACCCGACGGCCGGCCGGACAGTGCGGCGGCCTGGTCGTCGACGTCCCGCTTCCTGGCCTCGCTCGACGTGCACTACACGCTGGCGGGCGGCTGGTGGCCGAAGCAGGGACTGGCCTATCCGGCGGCCCGCGCCTGGCTGCCGAAGAAGCAGGTCCGCTTCGCGGCGCTCGTCGACCACCTGGCTCGGACCATCCACGGCCAGCCCGCGAGCGCGCTGCTGCAGCAGGTCGCGCGCGAGGCGACCGGCTGTCGTGCCGGCGAGGTGATCACCCCCAAGCACCGGATCGTGCGCTGGGAGATGGCCCGGCTGCTCACGGTGTTCCTCGACAGCCCGATCCACATGACGAGGTGAGCGCGATGACCGAAGGCTCGCACGACTGCGCGGAGTACGCCGGCCTCAGCCGCCGCGGACTGATCCGCGGCGCGCTCGCCGTGGGCGCCGGCCTGAGCGTCGCGACGGCGTACGGCGGCGCCTTCGTCGAGACGTCGTACGCCGCGACCCGATCGGCGCCGGCCGTCCTCGTCGTCCTCTCGCTGCGCGGCGCGGTCGACGGGATGAGCCTGGTCGTGCCCCACGCCGACCCGGCGTACTACACGGCGCGGCCGCGGATCGCCGTCCCGGCCGCGAGCCTGCTCGCCAAGGACTCCTTCTTCGGGCTGCACCCCAACCTCGCGCCGCTGCTCCCGCTCTGGAACGCGGGCAAGGTCGCCGTCGTCCACGCCGCGGGGCTGCCCGCCCCCAACCGGTCGCACTTCGCGGCGATCGAGGAGGTCGAGGACGCCGACCCCGGCTCCGCCGCGCGGATCGGCTGGCTCAACCGGCTGATCGGCCGCGACGCCTACGCGCACCCGTTGCAGGCGGTCCAGCTCGGCGAGTCGGTGCCGCCGGTGTCGCTCGCGGGGCCGCAGCCGAGCGTCGCGGTCGAGAGCATCGCGGACATGCGGCTCTCCGGTGCGGACAAGTGGGACACCGCGGGACGTCGGCCCCGCTCGATGCGGACGATGTGGTCCGGCGTCGGCGGCCCGCTCGGCGCGGGCGCCCGCTCCGCGATGCAGGCGGTGGCCGACTTCGGCCCGGTGCGGGCGACGTCCGCGACCCCGGCCAACGGCGCGCACTACCCCGACGGCGACCTGGGCCGCGCGCTCTCCGCCGCGGCCCGGACCATCCGCGGCGACGTCGGCGCCGAGGTGATCACCGTCGATCACGGCTCCTGGGACCACCACTCCGGGCTCGGCACCCTGGAGTGGGGCGAGATGCAGCGGATGGCGACCGAGCTCGCCTCGGCGCTGGCCGCCTTCTTCACCGACCTCGGCCCGCTCGGCGAGAAGGTGACCCTGGTGACCGTCTCCGAGTTCGGCCGGCGCACCAAGGAGAACGCCAACTACGGCCTCGACCACGGGTTCGGGACGGCGATGCTGCTGCTCGGCGCCGGCGTGCGCGGCGGCTATCACGGCCGCTGGCCGGGCCTGGTCGACGACGCGAACGCCGACCTGACCGTCACCACCGACTATCGCAGCGTCCTTGCCGAGGTCGCCGTCCGGCGGATGGGGGCGTCGGCCGCGCAGGTGTTCCCGGGCTTCCAGCCCGAGGCGGTCGGCGCGATCGTCTAGATGTGAGAGCAGCAGGTTCGCCATGAGGTCGACGCGTCGGTCGAGGCAGAGGCGGAATAGGTCACTGTCCCGATGGTCACCGTCTGCACAGGCTGGCTTGTCGGCAAGATCCACTCACACCTGGTGCCCAGGTCGGCGTTCATGACGATTGTCGCCTCGTGCACATCGAACGCGGGCTCAGTTGTCAGGCCAGCAAACGGGGCCAGGGTGTCTACTGCACCGATCCCCAGGACACGCACGCCGGTCTCCCAGAACTCGACGGCGTAGATCACGACCGTAGATGCGCCCAGGGTCACCTGGTCGTGAACAGGCTTGACGAATGGCGGAGACGTCAATGGAAGGAGACCGTCTTCGAGTCGGTGTCGGAGCCGCCTGGCCCCGTCGCAGTGGCTGTCATCTTGGCCCCCCGATCATACGTTCCGACATTCGGACAAGTGCCAAAACTGCCCCGTCTCGAATGATCCGGTGCCGCACTTGCGTCCCGACTTCACCTGCGTCCACTCCGTCGTTCCGTTTGGGCCGCTGCTCTTGCCGTAGAACAGCTTCCAGTCAATGCACGTAGTACCTGTCCGTGCCCATCCCGTCGCGTTGGCCTCATAAGTCAGGCTCACCCCGACATAGGTCATTCGCACGGTGACTGATCCGGGGTAACCGACCGTTGGAATCGTCGGTTCGGCTTGGCTCGGCGCTGTGACCGGGGCGCTCACTAGCGTGAATGCCAGGACGGCACCCAAAGCACTCAGCCGAGCAGCGAGACGACGACCAGGAAAACGAACTTCGACATTAGATGTGACCACGCCCGACCACCTCCGAGATGGACAAGATCGGTTGGTCCACTATGGTGCATTCGAAGTCATACAAAGACAAGTGGTCGGCGGATCGGTGGTCAGCGGTCGCGGCTCCATCGGCATTCGCGGTCGGCGCGATCGTCTAGAGCGCGATCGCGAGCAGCACCACCGCGACCGCCGGGAACGCCAGCTGGGTGATCGCGGCGCGCGCCTTGTCGGGCGACGACAGCAGCAGCACCAGCCCGGCGGCGACCATCGAGCCGGCGCCGGTGAAGACGAGGGTCGCGCCGACCCGGTCGTCGTCGGCCGCTGCGACGCCGACGATGCCGGCCGCGGTGACGACGGCGAGGAAGAGGTTGTAAAAGCCCTGGTTGAAGGCGAGCTCCTTGGTCGCCTCGGCCTCGGCCTGGCTGGTGCCGAAGGTCGCGCGGGTGCGCGGGCTGGTCCAGGTCAGCGACTCCATCACCCAGATGTAGAGGTGCAGCAGGGCGGCGAGCCCCGCGAACACCAGCGCCACGGCGGTCATGTCGGGTTCTCCTCGAGGTAGGCCGTCAGCCCGGTGGGCGGGCGGCCGGTGAGCCGTTCGACGTGGTCGGTCACGCCGGCCATCTCGCCGTGGGCGATCGCGGTGTAGGTGGAGACCCAGGCGTCGTACTGCCACGGCGGCGCCTCCCACCGCAGCCGCGAGGCGTAGGCCTCCTCGACGGTCTCGTCGTGGTAGGTCACGGTGCGGCCGGTGTGGAGGGTGAGGATCGCGGCGATCTCGGTGAAGGTGAGTGCCTCGGGCCCGGTCAGGTCGTAGGTCAGCCCGGCGTGCGGCGCGGGGTCGAGCAGCACCGCGACCGCGGCGGCCGCGATGTCGTCGCGGGTGACGGCGGCGACCCGGCCGTCGCCGGCAGGGCCGCGGATGACGCCGTCGTCGCCGACCAGGTGGGGGATGAAGTCGAGGTAGAAGCAGTCGCGCAGGAAGGTGAACGCCATCCCCGAGGCGCGCAGCGCCTCCTCGGTCGCCCAGTGGTCACGGGCGAGGGTGAACGTCGCGTCGGGCGCGGCGCCGTAGAAGGACGTGTAGACGACGTGCGCGACCTCCGCCTCCGCCGCGGCCGCGACGAACGCGAGGTGCTCCGCGCGCCGCTCGGCGGTCTCGGCGGCGGACACCATGAGCAGGGTCCGCACGCCGTCGAGCGCGGCGACGGCGGCGTCGCGGTCGTCGTAGTCGGCGACCGCGACGGTGGCGCCGGGCAGCTGCGGCGCGCGGGACGCGTCGCGTACGACGAGCCGCTGCGCGACGCCGCGCTCCGCGAGGGCCCGGGCGACGCGTCCCCCGAGCCCTCCCGTCGCGCCGGTCACGCCGATCACGAGACGAGGCCCTCCTTCTTCAGCCAGTCCTTGGCGATCGTCGAGGCGGGCAGCTTCTCGTCGACGCTGCGGGAGTCGAGCTCGACCAGGTCGTCGGGCGACATCGCGGCGCTCACCTTGTTGATGATGCCGGCGGCCTTGTCGTCGACGTCCTTGCTGGCGACGGGGACGACGTGCGAGGCGAGGAAGAGGCCCTTGGTGTCCTCGAGGGTGACCAGGTCGTTCTTCTTGATCGACGGGTCGCCGGTGTAGATGATCGCCAGCTGGATGGTGTTGTCCTTGAGCGCCTTGACGGTGAGCGGGCCGCCGCTGTCCTCGATCGGCGTGAACTTCACGTCGACGCCGTAGGTCTTCTTCAGCCCCTTCGGCCCGTTGGGGCGGCTCTCCGCCTCGGAGTTGGCGCCGAAGGTCATCGGCTCGGTGACCTTGGCCAGGTCGTCGATCGTCTTCAGGCCGTACTTGTCGGCGAAGGCCCGGGTGACGACGTACGAGTCCTGGTCGGTGGCAGGGGACTCGTCGAGCACGTGCAGCCCCTTCGCCTCGGCGGCGGGCACCAGCTCCTGGTAGACGTCCTCGTCGAGACGGGCCGTGGTGTCGGGCTTCCAGACCTGGAGCAGCGGACCGGTGTACTCGGGGAAGAGGTCGATCGAGCCGTTCTCGATGTCCGGCAGGTAGGCCTCGCGCTGGCCGATCTGGAACTGCCGGTCGACCTTGAAGCCGCCGGCCTCGAGGGCCTGGGCGTAGGTCTCGGCGATGATCTCGTTGGAGTAGTAGGCCTGCGAGCCGATCACGATGGTGTCGCCGCCCTTGTCACCCGAGCTCAGCGGGTCGGAGTCTCCTCCGCACGCGGTGAGGCTGAGGGCGGCGGCAGCGATCAGCGTGAGTCCGATGCGGGTGGGATTCATGACGGAACCTTTCCTTGAGTGGGTCGGCTGGCGCGTTGGAGCGCAGCCAGGGTGAGGTCGAGCACGAGCGCCAGCGCCGCCACGAGGAGGGCGCCGGCGAGCATCTGGGCGTAGTCGCGGGACTTGAGGCCGGCGAAGAGGTAGCGGCCGAGACCGGTGTCGGAGATGTACGCCGCCAGGGTGGCGGTCGCCACGATCTGCAGCGTCGCGGCGCGGATCCCGCCGAGCAGGACGTCGGCGCCGAGCGGGATCTCGACCCGGGTGACGATCTGCCACTCGCTCATCCCGACCGCGCGGGCGGCGTCGACCGCGCCGGCGTCGGCGGCCTCGACGCCGGCATAGGCGCCGGCGAGCAGCGACGGGAAGCCGAGCGCGACCAGCGCCAGCAGCGGGGCCTCGATGCCGATGCCGAGCGCCAGCCCGAGCAGGGTGAGCAGGCCGAGGGTGGGCACCGCGCGGACCGCGCCGGCCAGCGCGACGACGACCAGCCGGCCGCGTCCGGTGTGGCCGATCAGGACGCCCAGCGGGATCGCCAGGACGGCGGCGATGCCGACCGCGGCGAAGGTGACCGCCAGGTGCTGCAGGATCCGCGTGTCGATGCCGCTCGGACCGCCCCAGTGGGCGCCGTCGAGGATCCAGCCGATCGCGTCGCCGAAGAGGCTCATCCGGTCGCCTCCGCGGTGCGGCGCCAGGGCGTGAGCACCGCGCCGGTCGCGACGAGCAGCGCGTCGAGGACGATGGCGAGGAGCATGGTGCCGATCAGCCCGGTGAGGATCTCCTCGCGGATGCCGCGCTGGAAGCCGTCGGTGAGCAGGTTGCCGAGGCTCGGGATGCCCACCAGGGCGCCGATGGTGACCAGGCTGACCGTGCTGACCGTGATCACCCGGACCCCCGACAGCAGGACCGGTACGGCGAGCGGCAGGTCGACCTTCCAGAACAGCCCCATCGACGAGAAGCCCATCGCCTCGGCCGCCTCGCGCACCCGCGGGTCGACCGAGCGGAAGGCGTCGGCGGCGGTGCCGGCGAGGAGTGCGGTGCCGTAGACAGCCAGCGCGACGATGAGGGTGAGGCCGGAGCGGAGCGGGATGCCGAGCACGACCGGGATCACGATGAGCAGGGGCAGCGCGGGCACCGAGTAGAGCAGACTGGCGCCGCCGAGCACCGCCGTACCGACCTTCGGCCAGCGCCACGCCACCCGCCCGAGCACGACCGCGACCAGCACGCTGATCGCGATCGCCGGCACCGCGAGCCGGACGTGCTGCACCAGCATGTCGACCGCATAGGAGCGGTTGAGGTCGAGCCAGGTCACGACAGCACTCCGACGGGGCGCCCGTCGCCGTCGACGACGATCGTGCGCCCGGCGACGTCCCGGACCGACAGCGTGCGCTCCGCGCGGCCGGCGCCGACGAAGTCGCGGACGAAGTCGTCGGCCGGCTCGGCCAGGATCTGCTGGGGCGTGCCGGTCTGGGCGACGATGCCGCCGGTGCGGAGGAGGACGACCTCGTCGCCGAGCTTGAACGCCTCGTCGACGTCGTGGGTGACCAGCACGATCGTCTTGCCGAGCTCGGCCTGGATCGCGAGCAGCTGGTCCTGCAGGTCGCGGCGCACGATCGGGTCGACGGCGCCGAACGGCTCGTCCATGAGCAGGATGTTGGGGTCGGCCGCGAGCGCCCGTGCGACGGCCACCCGCTGCTGCTGGCCGCCGGACAGCTGCGCCGGATGCCGCTTGCCGAGCGCCGGGTCGAGCCCGACCAGCTCGAGCAGCTCGAGCGCGGCCGTGCGCGCGGCGCGCTTGGCCGTGCCGTTGAGGAGGGGGACCGTCGCGACGTTGTCGACCACCCGCCGATGGGGGAGCAGCCCGCCGGCCTGCGGGACGTAGCCGATGGATCGGCGCAGCGCGACCTTCTCGAGGGCGTGCACGTCCTGCCCGTCGATGAGCACCGTGCCGGCGGTCGGCTCGACCATCCGGTTGATCATCCGCATCAGCGTGGTCTTGCCCGACCCGGACGTGCCGACCAGCGCGAGCGTGCGGTGGGACGGGACCGTGCAGGAGAAGCCCGTGACGGCGACGGTGCCGTCGGGGTAGGTCTTGCCGACGTCGCGGAACTCGATCCCCATGCGGGCACCCTACGGGTCCGCGGGGACAACGGCGCGGACCTGCGTGCGAGCGACGCACGGGCACCGTGCCAGGCGGCTCCGCGGTCGTACCGGACGAACTGGTCGCGAATCGGTGGATACGACGACCACAACGTCCGGTACGACCGGCACTGTGACCAGGTCGCCGGGTTTCAGACCGAGTCGTCGGGTACTGCGGGGGCGACCGACGAGAGGAGCTGAGCATGAGCACGATCGAGAAGACCGTCACCGTGGACGTACCGGTCCGGACGGCCTACGACCAGTGGACGCAGTTCGAGTCCTTCCCCCGATTCATGGAGGGCGTCGAGGAGGTGCGGCAGCTCGACGACAAGAGACTGCACTGGCGTGCCGAGATCGCCGGAGTACGGCGGGAGTGGGACGCCGAGATCGTCGACCAGACGCCCGACGAGCGGATCACCTGGCGCGCGCTCGACGGCACCAAGAACGCCGGCACCGTGTCCTTCGCACCGGTCGAGTCCGGCCGGTCCACCCGCGTGACGCTGCGGATGGAGCTCGAGCCGGAGGGCGCCGTCGAGAAGATCGGCGACGCGCTGAAGATCATCGACCGCCGTACGGCGGGCGACCTCGACCGCTTCAAGGACTTCATCGAGGCCAGGGGCGCCCAGACCGGCGGTTGGCGCGGGGACGTGTCCCCGACGGATGTCGACGACCCCCGGCTGTAGCCCGACGGCGCCCTACGCGGACGCCTCGCTCGCCATGGCGACGATCCGCTCGAACCGCGCGCTCATCGCCTCGGCGAGGGCCTGCGCGCCCTTGAGCGGGCGCACCATCACCATGAAGTCGGTGATGAGTCCGTCGCCGTCGAGCACGAGGAAGTCGCAGCCCGTGAGCTGGAGGCCCGAGACCTTGGCCTCGAAGACCAACGCATGGCCGTCGTCGTCGGCGAGCTCTCGGACATAGCGGAAGTCCTCGAACACCTCGACCACGTGGGCGAGGATCGCGCCGGTGATCGCCTTGCCGGCGTAGGGCTTGTGGGCGACGGGACTGCGAAAGACCACGTCGTCCGCCAGCCACGCCCGCATTGCGGGCACGTCTCCCGCCTCGACAGCGGCTCGGAAACCGCTGCTGCCGGGGCGGGTCACAGCGTCGCCGCCAGCTCGGTGCCCTGCTTGATCGCACGCTTGGCGTCGAGCTCGGCGGCGACGTCGGCGCCGCCGATCAGGTGCACTCGCCCGGCGTACGACGACGCGAGCAGCTCGTCGTAGAGCCCGCGGACCGACTCCTGCCCGGCGCACACCACGACGTGGTCGACGTCCAGCACCTGCCGGGCGCCGTCGATGGTGATGTGCAGGCCGGCGTCGTCGACCTTGTCGTAGGTGACGCCGCTGAGCTGGTGGACGCCGAGGTCCTTCACGACCGCGCGGTGCACCCAGCCCGACGTCTTGCCGAGCCCCTTGCCCTGCGCGGACTCCTTGCGCTGCAGCAGCCAGACCTCGCGCCGCGGCGTGCGCGGCGCCTTGTCGGTGACGCCGCCGCGGACGACGGCCGGGTCGGCGACGCCCCAGTGCGCCTTCCACTCCGCGACCGTCTCGGGGGTGTGGGTCCTGGCGGAGCCGGCGGGGAGCGGAGCGACCGACGCCAGCAGCTCGGTGACGTCGAACCCGATGCCGCCCGCACCCATCACCGCGACCTTCGCGCCGACGGCCACCCGGCCGGTGATCGCGTCGGGGTAGGAGACCACCTTGGCGTGGTCGATGCCGGGGATCCGCGGCGTGCGCGGCTCGACGCCGGTCGCGACGACCACCTCGTCGTACCCGCTGAGGAGGTCGGGGGTCGCACGGGTGGCGAGCTTGACGTTGACGCCGAGGACCTCCATCCGGCGCCGGTAGTAGCGCAGCGTCTCGGCGAACTCCTCCTTGCCGGGGATCTGCATCGCCAGCCGGAACTGGCCGCCGAGCTCGTCGGCGGCCTCGAAGAGCGTGACGTCGTGGCCGCGCTCGGCCGCGCTGACCGCGGTCGCCAGGCCGGCCGGCCCGCCGCCGACGACGGCGACGTGCCGGGCGTGCCGGGTCGGGCTGAGGACGAGCGTGGTCTCGTGGCAGGCGCGCGGGTTGACCAGGCAGGAGGCGCGCTTGGCCTGGAAGGTGTGGTCGAGGCAGGCCTGGTTGCAGCCGATGCACGTGTTGATCTCGTCGGCGCGGCCGTCCCGTGCCTTCGCGACCAGGTCGGCGTCGGCGAGGAACGGGCGCGCCATCGAGACCAGGTCGACGCCCTGCGCGAGCACCGCCTCGGCGACGTCGGGGGTGTTGATCCGGTTGCTCGCGCAGACCGGGATGCCCAGCTCCTGCTTGATCCGCAGGGTGCTGTCGACCCACGCGCCGCGCGGGACGCTGGTGACGATCGTGGGGACGCGCGCCTCGTGCCAGCCGATGCCGGTGTTGATGACGCTCGCGCCGGCCTCCTCGATGCGGTGGGCGAGGTCGACGGTCTCGTCCCACGTCTGGCCGTCGGGGACCAGGTCGAGCAGCGACATCCGGTACATCACGAAGAAGTCGGGCAGCTCCTGGCGGATCCGGCGCACGATCTCGACCGGGAAGCGCATCCGGTTCTCGGCGGAGCCGCCCCACTTGTCGGTACGGCGGTTGGTGCGCGCCGCGAGGAACTGGTTGATCAGGTAGCCCTCGGAGCCCATGATCTCGACGCCGTCGTAGCCGGCCTTCTTCGCCAGCCGGGCGCTCGCGACGAAGTCGTCGATGGTCCGCTCGACGGCCCTGCCCGACAGCGCGGAGGCCTTGAACGGCGTGATCGGCGACTTGGTGGCGCTCGCCGAGACGCTGAACGGCGTGTAGCCGTAGCGGCCCGCGTGCAGCAGCTGCAGCGCGATCCGGCCGCCGTCCGCGTGGACCGCCTCGGTGACCCGCCGGTGGCGGTGCGCGTTGAGCCGGGTCGTCATCTGCGAGCCGAACGGCAGCAGCCAGCCGCGGACGTTGGGGGAGTAGCCGCCGGTCACGATCAGGCCGACGCCGCCGCGGGCGCGCTCGGCGAAGTACGCCGCCAGCTCGTCGATGTGCCACGGACGGTCCTCGAGCCCGGTGTGCATCGAGCCCATCACGGCCCGCGACTGCAGCGCGAGGCCGCCGATGACCGTGGGGCTGGTGAGCAGGGGGTAGGACGTCGTCATCGGGGGAGCTCCTTGGCGTGGGTGCGGTCGGTGCAGTCGGTGCGGTCGGTGCGGTCGGTGCGGGTGTGGGCGGCGAGGTACTCGGTCAGCCAGCGGATCCAGAACTCCTCCATGAGGAGTCCGCCCCGCAGCACGAGGTAGATGTCGAGGTCGGCGTCGTCGAGGACGTCGGGGTCGGGGAAGTCGCGCGCGGCCAGGAACTCGTAGAGCGAGAGCCGCTTGGTGTGCTCGTCGAGCTGGGTGCGCAGGTCGTCGAGCAGCGCGGCGCGGTCGCCGTACGACGCGCCGCGCATCTTCACGCCGAGCGTGCTGCGGACCGGGTCGGGCGTGGTCGGCTCGGCGATCCACCGCCGCAGCTCGGCGCGGCCGGCGTCGGTCACGGCGTACACCTTCTTGGCGGGGCGGTCGGCCTGCGGCACCACCTCGGCGGTGATCCAGCCGTCGACCTCCATCCGCCCCAGGACCCGGTAGATCTGCTGGTGCGTCGCGGTCCAGAAGTAGCCGATCGAGGCGTCGAAGCGCCGGGTCAGGTCCGATCCGGACGCCGCGCGCTCGCGCAGGGACACGAGGATCGCGTGCTCCAGGGCCATGGCAGGAGCATGCCCCGGATCACGACGCTATGCAACTAGTTGCAATCTGGGTCACACGGCGGCGGCGCGCGCCGTGCATTCGTCGCGCCCGCCGGTGCCTAGGGGATCGCCCGGTAGGCCTTCATCTGCGCGAGGTACGACCCGATCCGGCGGGCCGGGACGGGCCGCGGCCAGTCCTCGGCGCGGAACCACGCGTCCGAGCCGCCGTCGACGAACAGGACGCTGCCGCACAGGAAGTCCGCGGCGTCCGACAGCATGAACACCACCCACCGCGCGAGCTGTCCGGCGTCGCCGAAGCCGCCGATCGGGACCGGGAACGCCTTGATCCGCTTGGCCTCGGCGGGCGTCGCGAGCTGCTGCTCGAGGAGGGGAGTGAGGATCGCGCCGGGTGCGATGGCGTTGAGCCGGATGCCGGCGCCCGCCCACTCGCGGGTGACCGCCTCGCGCCGTACCCACTGGCTGATGGCGATCTTGCTGGCGCCGTAGGCGAACGAGGGCGCCATCTTCCCGAACAGTCGCAGGGTCTTGAGGGCCTTGGGGACGTCGCGCTCGAGGAGCGCCCGGACGGCGCGGCGCGGCACCATCGGCATCGTCGTCGTGGAGTTGCTGGAGAAGACGACGACCTTCGCCTTGTCGGCCGCGGCGAGCGCCGGGCGCCAGGCTTCGAGCAGCTCGACCGCCCCGAGGAAGTTGACCTCCGCGATCAGGCGCGCGCGGTCGCGGCCCGGCGCCGGGCCGAGGCCGGCGGCGAGCACCGCCCCGTCGAGGACGGCGGCCCGGTCGAGGACCTCCTGTGCCGCGGCGCGGCGACCACCCGCGGTCGCCAGGTCGGCGACGACGTCGGCCTCCTTGATGTCGACCGTGATGACGGTGTGCCCGTCGGCGCGAAGCTGCTGGACGACGGCCGCGCCCATGCCGGAGGCGGAGCCGGTGACTGCGTAGGTACCCACGGGGGGACTCTAGAACGTGTTCTCGCCGGCGCGGGCGGTGCTCCCGCCAGGTGGCCGATGCGTGAGTGTTGACTAACGCGTTAGTGATGCCTAACGTATTCGCCATGACCGACCCGTTCAGCGCCGCGGCGGAGCCCAACCGGCGCCGCCTGCTGCAGCTGCTCGCGGCCGGTCCGATGAGCGTCGGCGAGCTGGCCGAGCAGTTCCCGGTCACCCGGTCCGCGATCAGCCAGCACCTGCTGGTCCTGGCCGAGGCCGGGCTGGTCACGGCCGAGAAGGCCGGCCGGCAGCGCATCTACCGCGTCGACCCCGGTGGGCTGCGGCAGCTGCAGGCCCAGATCGACCTGTTCTGGACCACCGAGCTCGACCTGCTCGTCGCCGATGCCGACGAGCTCCAGCGTCCCACCGAGCACCAGGAGAAGCCATGACCTACACCAAGACCGTCACCCTGCCCGTCTCACCCGACGACGCCTTCGCCCTGGTCACCCGGCCCGAGCGGCTGCGCCGGTGGATGGGCGTCACCGCGCGCATCGACCTGCGCGCGGGCGGCGACTGGCGCTGGACCGTCACGCCCGGCAAGGTCGCCGCCGGCACGGTCGTCGAGGTCGAGCCGGGCCGCCGCGTCGTCCTCGACTGGGGCTGGGACCAGATGCCCGGCGACGACGGCGCGCTCGGCACGGTCACGATCACCATCGAGCCGGTCGCCGACGGCTCCGCGGTCACGCTGGTCCACGACGGCCTGACGGCGGAGCAGGAGGTCAGCCACGCCGAGGGCTGGGACCACTTCCTCGGCCGGCTCGAGCTCGCCGCCGCCGCGGGCGACGCCGGTCCCGACGCCTGGGCCGCCGCGCCCGACCCGATCGACGAGATCGTCGCCGGCGAGGCCGCGCTCGCCGTCGTGCAGCAGGTGCTGCGCCAGATCGGCCCCGCCGACGCGACCCGCCCGACCCCGTGCGCCGACTTCACCGTCGCCGAGCTGGCCGACCACCTGCTCGGCTCGCTGGTCTCCTTCGGCGCGATGGCCGGCGTCGAGCTGAGCAGGCCCGCCACCGACCTCGACCGCCTCGAGGACGTCGTCTCCACGCTCGCCGCCGAGGTCCTCGAGGCGTGGCGCCGCCGCGGTCTCGACGGCGTCGCGACCAGTCAGGTGGGCGAGGCGCCGGCCGCCGTCCTGGCCGGCATCGTGCCGATCGAGCTGCTGCTGCACGCCTGGGACCTCGCGCAGGCCACCGGCGCGACGCTCACGGTGAGCGACCCGCTCGTCGACTACGTCGCCGTCCTCGCCGAGCGGGTCGTCCCCGGCGCCCGTGGCCGGGCCTTCGCCGACGAGGTGATGCCGGGCGCCGACGACGACGCGCTGACCCGGCTGGCGGCCTACAGCGGCCGCACGCCGCTGGCGCTGGTCTGAGGCGGCGGCGGTGGACGTCGACGTCACAGTCGAGCGGGTGATCGCCCGGCCGCGCGCGGAGGTCGCCGCCTTCGCCGGCGACCCGACGAACGCGCCGCGCTGGTACGCCAACATTCGCTCGGTCGACTGGCGCACCGAGCCGCCGGTGCGCGTCGGCTCGCGGATCGACTTCGTGGCCCACTTCCTCGGTCGGCGGCTGTCCTACACCTACGAGGTCGTCGAGCTGGTCGAGGGCGAGCGGCTGGTGATGGCGACTGCCGACGGCCCGTTCCCGATGCGCACGACCTACACCTGGGCCGACGCGCCCGGCGGCGGCACCCGGATGACGCTCGCCAACACCGGCAGCCCGAAGGGCTTCGCGGGGGTGGCCGCGCCGGTCATGAGCGCGGCGATGCGGCGGGCGACGACGAAGGACCTCGCCCGCCTCGCCGCGATCCTCGAAGGCCCGAGAGGGTGATGCCGCACCCGGCGGCGAGCGGGGTGCGCTAGTCTGGACGCACCACCGCGTGTCGTCGTTCTTCGACGCCGGCGGTGATGGAACACGTGATCGGCGCACTCCCGCAGCAGCGCGAGCCGCCGGCGAACCCTGAGGAGTCGGCCCGTTCGGCTCCCCATCGGAAGGACACCTGTGGGTCGTGGAGGCCAGCGGGGGGCGACGCAGCAGCGTCGTGGCTCCGGGGCGGCGCGGGCGCGTCGCAATGAGGAGGGCATCATCCCTCAGCTCGCGCGGGCGGTGCGCGAGGTGGAAGCGGCGGTCGCGCGGCGCTCGGCGATGCCGGAGGTGCGCGCGAAGTTCCAGGTCGTCGCGCTGCTGGCGCGTGAGGAGCGGGCTCGGGTCAAGAGCGACACCACGCTCTCCGAGAGCCGGCGCGGCGAGGAGCTGAAGCGGCTCGACGGGATCGCGACGATCCTGGCGCAGACCGCGGCGCGCGACAGCACCCTGTTCACCCTCCTCGACGAGAAGGCCGAGATCTCCGAGTCCGCCAAAGCGATGCGCCGCGAGCTGCTGCGCAAGGCCGGCGTCGACGAGCCGGAGCCCGAGCCGGAGCCCGTGGTCGAGGACCCGGAGGCCGCCGCGCTCCTCGACAAGCGGGTCATCCCGCTGTCGGTCCAGGCGCGCCAGCTGGCCAATCCGTTCCTCGCGCCCGACTTCGCCCACGCCCGCACCAAGGTCCGTCCGCGGCGGCTGGCCGGGTGGGAGCTGCTCGAGCCGCTGTTCCGCTCCTTCGAGCGGGCCGCGCCCGACGCGCCGGCCTGCATGAAGCTGCCGGACGCCGACCAGCTCACCTCGCTCACCGGTCGCCACGACCCGATCGGCCGTGAGCTGATGCCCCACCAGGCCCAGCTCGTCGCCTCGGCCGCCTCGGGCCACCGCACCTACCTGCTCGCCGACGAGCCCGGCCTCGGCAAGACCGCCCAGGCGCTGCTCGCGGCCGAGGCGGCGGGCGCCTTCCCGCTGCTCGCCGTCGTCCCCAACGTCGTGAAGACCAACTGGGCGCGCGAGGTCGAGATCTGGACGCCGCACCGCAAGGCGACCGTCCTGCACGGCGACGGCATGGACGCCGACGGCTTCGCCGACGTCTTCGTCGTCAACTACGAGATCCTCGACCGCCACGTCGGCTGGCTCGGCACCCACGGCTTCCGCGGGATGATCGTCGACGAGGCCCACTACATCAAGAACAAGTCCTCGCAGCGCTCCCAGAACGTCCTGGAGATCTCCGAGCGGATCCGGGCGCGGATCGCCCGCCCGCTGATGATGGCGCTGACCGGCACCCCGCTGATCAACGACATCGAGGACTTCCGCGCGATCTGGCAGTTCCTCGGCTGGATCGACGACGTGGTCCCGCAGGGCGACCTGATGGAGGCGCTGGAGGAGACCGGGCTGACCCCGGCCGACCCGGCCTTCTACCCGGCCGCGCGCCGCGCCGTCATCGACCAGGGCATCGTCCGGCGCCGCAAGATCGACGTCGCCGCCGACATCCCGGCCCGCCGGATCGCCGACATGCCGGTCGAGCTCGAGGGCGAGGCCGGCCGCTCGATCCGCAAGGCCGAGCGCGAGCTCGCCCGCCGCATGACCGAGCGCTACGACGCCGCGATCGCCACCCGCCGTACCGGCGCCGTGGTCGAGGGCATCGACCACCGCCTGGTCCGCCAGGTGGCCGGCTGGGAGCGCGAGGACACCTCGACCAAGACCGGCGAGAACGTCTTCGAGATGATGCGCCGCATCGGCCAGGCCAAGGCCGGCCTCGCCGCCGACTACACCGCGCAGCTCGCGCGCAACGTCGGCAAGGTCGTCTTCTTCGCCAAGCACATCGACGTCATGGACCAGGCCGAGAAGACGTTCGCCGAGCGCGGGATCCGCTACAGCTCGGTGCGCGGCGACCAGTCCTCGACCACGCGCCAGCGCGAGATCGACGCCTTCGTCAACGATCCCGACGTCCAGGTGGCCGTCTGCTCGCTCACCGCGGCGGGCGTCGGCCTCAACCTCCAGGTCGCGTCCAACCTGGTGCTCGCCGAGCTGTCCTGGACCGACGCCGAGCAGACCCAGGCGATCGACCGGGTCCACCGGATCGGTCAGGCCGAGCCGGTCACCGCGTGGCGCGTCATCGCGACCCAGACCCTCGACACCCGCATCGCCGAGCTCATCGACAAGAAGGCCGGGCTCGCCGCCCGGGCGCTCGACGGAGCCGGCGAGGAGGTCGAGGGCGGCGCCATCGACCTGCAGACCGAGGCCCTGGTCGCCCTGCTCACCGCGGCGCTCGAGGCGCGCGGAGACGCCGCCTAGCGGCCCGATGTCACACTCCGCCGACCCGTCTCGTCCTCCTGTCATGAGCAAGGTGATCGCCGTGGCAGGCGGAACGGGACTGGTCGGCGCGATGACGGTCGAGGAGGTGCGGCTCGCGGGTGCGAGCCCGGTCGTCGTCTCTCGCTCGCACGGCGTCGACCTCACCACCGGCGACGGCCTGGCGGCCGCGCTCGACGGCGTCGACGCGGTCATCGACGCGAGCAACGTGACGACGATGAGCGGGCCTGCGTCGATCGCCTTCTTCGAGGCGGCGACCTCGCACCTGCTCGCAGCGGGCGCCGCGGCCGGCGTCCGTCATCACGTGGCGCTGTCGATCGTCGGCTGCGACGTGGTCGACCTGCCCTACTACCTCGGCAAGCGCCGCCAGGAGGAGCTCGTCGCCGCCGGTCCGGTGCCGTGGTCGGTGCTGCGGGCGACGCAGTTCCACGAGTTCGCCGGGCAGCTGGTCGAGCGCAGCCCGCGGCCGTTCGCGATGGCACCCCGGATGCGCACGCAGCCGATCGCCGCCCGCGAGGTGGCCGCCGCGCTGGTCGCCACGGCGCTCGGCGATCCGGCCGGGCTGCTGCCCGATCTCGGCGGGCCGCGGCCGGAGCCGATGGACCAGATGGTCCGGCGGGTGGTGCGCACGCGCGGGCCGCGCCGGCTCGTCGTACCGATCCCGATGGCGGGCAGGGTGGGCCGCCAGGTCAAGGCCGGTGGCCTGCTGCCGGGCCGCGGTGCGACGATGGGCGTCGAGACCTTCGACGAATGGCTCGCCCGTGTGTGATCCCGTGAAGAGGGTGCAGGCCCTCGCCGACGACTACGACGCGCTGCGTCCGCGGATGGTCCGCGTCGCCTACGCGATCCTCGGCTCGCGCGCCGACGCCGAGGACGTCGTCGCCGACTGCTGGCCCCGCCTGGTCGAGGC
Organism: Nocardioides ginsengisoli; assembly: GCF_039537225.1. NCBI lineage: Bacteria > Bacillati > Actinomycetota > Actinomycetes > Propionibacteriales > Nocardioidaceae > Nocardioides > Nocardioides ginsengisoli. The sequence continues at coordinate 205,195 of NZ_BAABAC010000024.1, read as the reverse complement.
CGACGCCCGCGAGCCGATCCGCGACCTGGCCGGCTGGCTGACCGTCGCCGTCGCGCGGGCCGCGACCGACGTGCTGCGCTCGGCGCGCGTGCGCCGCGAGACGTACGTCGGCCCATGGCTGCCCGAGCCCTACGTCGCCGCCGCGGGTGAGCCGGGCGACCCGGCCGACCGGGTGACCCTCGACGAGACGGTCAGCTATGCGCTGGCCGTCGTCCTGGAGTCGCTGTCGCCCGCCGAGCGGACCGCGTGGGTGCTGCACGACGTCTTCGGCATGGGCTTCGCCGAGGTCGCGGCCGTCGTCGGCCGCACGCCCGCCGCCGTCCGCCAGCTCGCCTCCCGGGCGCGGACGCACCTGGCCGCGCAGTCCCCGCGCTACCAGGTCGACCGCACCGCCCACGACGCCGTCCTCGGCCGCTTCCTCGCCGCCGCGGCCGGTGGCGACCTCGACGCGCTGATCGCCACCCTCGACCCCGACGTCGTCCTCACCGCCGACGGCGGCGGCGTGGTCAGCTCGGCCCGCCGTCCGGTCCACGGCGCCGACCGGGTCGCGCGCTTCATCGCCGGCCTCGTCGCCAAGTACGACGGCCAGGTCGAGGTCGACCTGGTCGAGGCCAACGGCGCGCCGGCGATCGCGATGCGTGCCGACGGTGAGCTCATCCTCCTCGTCGTGCTGACCGTGGTCGGCGACCGCGCCACCCGCGTCGACATGCTGCGCGCGCCCGCGAAGCTCGCCGCGGTCGACGTCCTCAGGCGTGGTTGAACCGCAGCCCGTCCGGCACCTGGTCGGCGCTGTCGGCGTAGGCGGTCATCCGCTGCGTCGCCCGCCGGAAGTACGCCGAGATCGACACCGCCGTGTGCCGGTCGATGCCGACGTCGGCCAGCGCCTGGTCGAACAGCTCGAGGCACGCCTCGTCGAGCTCGGCATGCTCGCCGTGGCCGGCATGGAGGCGCTGCATCGACGACTCGTCGCCGTACCCGGCGGTGTAGAGCGGCGGGCCGCCGAGCGCCTCGGCGAGATAGGCCGCCAGCCGCTCGTCGTGACGGGGATGCATCCCGTGCTCGAACGGGTGTGCGGCGACGTCGTCGGCGAGGCACAGGTCGTGCCAGCGGCGGCACAGGTCGAGCAGCGCGTCGAAGCCGCCGGCCTGCTCGTAGAGCGTGGTCACGCGATCAGGGTGCCGCGACGGGCTCCGGCTGTCGAGAGGCAGCGAGCCGCCGGTCCGCCCACCGGTAGCCGCCGATCAGCGCCGCGAACAGCGCGGTGATCGCGACGCACACCACGATCACGTGCGCCCAGCCCTCCTCGCGGAAGTCGAGGAACGGATAGGGCACCCACCGCGTCGCGCCCGCGACGACGAGCGTGACCGCGAGCCAGGCGACCGGCCAGGCGAAGGCGACGGCGATCGCGCGGCCGTCGACCCGCGGCCGGGGTCCGAATGCGAGCCAGCCGATCACCGCGATCAGCGGCACCGCCATGTGCAGCATCTTGTCGGCGACCCAGCTCGCGCCGTGCAGATCGAGCAGGGGGCGGAGCAGGAGGAAGTGGACGAGGCCGGTGACGGTGATGCCGACCGTTCCGGCCAGCCGCAGGGCGCGGAAGGCGGGGCCGTCGCGGAGCGGGTCGCGGGTGAGCAGGACGGCGGCGACGACGACGAGCAGGTTGCTCTGGATGGTGAAGTAGGCGACGAACCGCGCGAGCCGGATGCCGAGCGAGGGCGGGTCGTCGTCGGCGAGCACGGCGGCGCCGTCGACGACCAGCCAGAGCTGGAGGCCGAGGGCGGCGAGGGTGACGACGGCGGTGAGGCCGTGCCAGGCACGGGCGGGGGACATCAGGCGGCGGACTCGGGCGTGAGCAGCCGCTGGATGGCGTCGCCGTAGATGGCGATGACGGTCTCGGGGTCGGCGCCGCTGACGATCGGGTCCTCCTGCACGAAGAGCAGGTTGAGCAGGCCGGCGAGCTGGGCGACGGCGAGAGCGGCCCGCAGCTCGCGGTGCTCGCCGGTGAGTCGCGGGACGAGGGGGGCGACGTAGGTCTCGGCGGTGTGGCGGACCATCTCCTCGCGGACCTGGTCGTGGTGGGCGGCCTGGGCCAGCGCGACGAAGCGCTTGCGGAGGCCGGGCAGGGCGGGGTCGAGGAAGTAGGCGACGAGCCGGCGGCCGACGGTCTCGAGGGGGCCTTCGATCACCGAGCCGATGCCGAGCGAGGTGTCGACGGTGCGCAGGAAGAGCGCCTCCTTGGAGCCGAAGTGCCGGATCACCAGCGCGGGGTCGACCCCGGCCTCCGCGGCGATGGCGCGGACCGAGGCGCCCTCGAAGCCGCGGTCGGCGAACAGCACGCGCGCGGCCGCCTCGATGGCGGCGCGGGTCGCCCGGCCGGCGGGCCGCAGCTGGTCCGGGGCGGGGGAGGTCTTGGTCACACCGCAACCGTAGGGCATCGGCGGTTTCGGTCAACGGTGTTGACACTCCCAGGTCAACGCCGTTGACTCAGTGCTCGTGACCACGACCTCCCCGGCCCCCGCCGGCCCCGCGGCCGGTACGACGGGCGGCGGCTCGCCGCTGCTGACCGTCGCCGTCCTGTGCTTCGGCGGCCTCGTCGCCGCGCTCACCCAGACCATGGTGATCCCGATCCAGGGCGAGCTCAGCGGCCTGCTCCACACCACCGAGGCCAACGCCTCGTGGGTCGTCACCGCGACCCTCGTCGCCGGCGCCGTCGCGATGCCCATCTCGGGGCGCCTCGGCGACCTCTTCGGCAAGCAGCGGGTGCTCGCGGTCAGCGCGGCCACGCTGGTGATCGGCTCGCTGGTCTGCGCGCTCAGCAGCAGCCTGGTCCCGATGCTCGCCGGCCGCCTGCTCCAGGGCTTCGCGATGGGCTTCATCCCGGTCGGCATCGCGCTGATGCGGGAGGTGACCCCGCCGCAGCTGACCGCGACCGCGATGGCCGCGATGAGCGCCACGCTCGGCGTCGGCGGGGCCGTCGGCCTGCCGCTCTCGGCCTGGATCGTGCAGGACCTCAGCTGGCATGCGCTGTTCTGGGTCGCCAGCGCGCTCGCCGTCCTGGTCGCGCTCGCGGTGGTCGTCCTCGTGCCGCACGTGCGCGACGCCGTACCCGGTCGCTTCGACGTCGTCGGCGCGCTCGGCCTCGCGCTCGGCCTGGTCGCCGTCCTGGTCGCGGTCTCGAAGGGCAACGAGTGGGGCTGGGGTCACGGCCGCACCATCGGCCTGCTCCTCGCCGGCGTCCTGGTCCTGGTCGCGTGGGGCAGCTACGAGCTGCGCGTCGCCGACCCGCTCTGCGACCTGCGGGTCACCGCCCGCCGTCCGGTCCTGCTCACCAATGTCGCCGCCGTCGCGATCGGCTTCGGCATGATGGCGCAGGCGATCGTGATGCCGCGGCTGCTGCAGTCGCCGGAGATCACCGGCTACGGCCTCGGCCAGAGCCTGCTGCACACGGGTCTGTGGATGGCGCCCGGCGGCCTGGTGATGATGGCGTTCTCGCCGGTCTCCGGCCGGATGATCCGCGTCCTCGGCGCCCGGACGACGCTCATGGTCGGCGGCACCGTGCTCGGCCTGGGCTACGTTCTGGCGTTCTTCCTCACCGACGCGCCGTGGGAGCTGATGGTCGCCAACTGCGTCACCTCCGCCGGCGTCGGCATCGGCTACGCCGCCATGCCCACCCTGATCCTCGAGTCGGTCCCGCTGACCGAGGCCGGGTCCGGCGTCGGCATCAACGGCCTGATGCGCTCCATCGGCACCAGCGTCTCCTCGGCCGTCATGGCCGCGATCCTGACCGCCTCGACGATCACCCTCGGCGGCCACGAGCTGCCCAGCGAGCGGGCGTTCGGGATCTGCTTCGTGGCCGGCGCGGTCGCCGCCTTCCTCGGCGTGATCCTCGCCGGCTTCGTCCCGCGCCGCCGCGCCGCTTGAGCGCCCACCGGGTTGCCGTGACAACACGGCACGGTTAACCGGAACCTCCGAGGCCGACCGTCGTTGAAACGACACCAGGACGACCTCGGGGCCGGCTGGAGCGTTGTGGCGGTGGCTGGGGGGTTTCGCGACACGACAGGAAGGCCCCGGGTCCGACGGACCCGGGGCCTCTCCTGGTGCGCAAGGATGGGCGCGTGTCCGGGCCCCTCATCCCCTCCGACCCCACCGCCGACGCGGTACGACGCAGCGCGCTGCGGCGGATGCGGACCGTCGCGGTCTCCCTGCTCCTGCTCGCCGCCGCCGTCTACGTCCTCACCCTGGGTGGGGAGGGCGCGTGGGGCTTCGTCAACGCGGGCGCCGAGGCGTCGATGGTGGGCGCGATCGCGGACTGGTTCGCCGTCACCGCGCTCTTCAAGCACCCCCTCGGCCTGCCGATCCCGCACACGGCGCTGGTGCCGAAGCGCAAGGACGACCTGGGCAAGGGCCTCGAGCAGTTCGTGGGGGAGAACTTCCTGCAGGAGGACATCATCCGCGAGCGGGTCCTCGGCGTGCAGATCGCGGCGCGGGTGGGCGCCTGGCTCGCCGTACCGGCGAATGCGGAGCGGGTGGTCACCGAGGGCGCCGAGCTCGCCGCGCTGGCGCTCGGCAAGGTCCGCGACGACCACATCGAGGCGCTGGTGACCGAGGCGCTGGTGCCGCGGTTCCGGGAGGAGCCGATCGCGCCGCTGCTCGGGGGCCTGCTGTCGGAGGCGATCCGCGACGACCTGCACCACGGGCTGGTCGACCTGATGCTCGAGGAGATGCACGCCTGGCTGCTCGCCAACCCCGAGACGGTGCACGAGGTGCTGGGGGAGCGGGCGCCGTGGTGGGCGCCGGACTCGGTCAACAGCTATGTCATCAACCGGCTGCACCTGGAGATGGTCCGCTGGCTCGCCGAGATCCGCGGCAACCCCGACCACCGGGCCCGCCGTGCGCTCGACTCGATGCTCGGCCAGCTCGCCGACGACCTGCTCGCCAACCCCGACACCCAGGCGCGGGCGGAGCGGCTCAAGGACCGCATCCTCGACCACCCGGCCGTCATCGCGAGCGCGGTCTCGCTGTGGAAGGCGCTGCGCAAGGCGCTGCTGTCGTCGCTCGGCGACCCCGCGGGCGCCGTACGCCGTCGGCTGCTGGTCGAGGTCGAGGCCGCCTCCGCCCGGCTGCGCTCCGACGCGGCACTGCGCGAGCGGCTCGACAAGCTCGCGGCGGACGCCGCCGTCTTCACCGTCGAGCGCTACGGCGCCGAGCTCACCGCGGTCATCACCCACACGATCGAGCGGTGGGACGGCAAGGAGGCCGCGCGGCGCATCGAGCTGCACGTCGGCCGCGACCTGCAGTTCATCCGGATCAACGGCACCATCGTGGGCGGCCTGGTCGGCGTCCTCATCCACACGGTGTCGGTCGCGATCGGCTGAGCTTCGGGCGGCTCGTCCGGGCGCGGGGTCGGCGTCGTACCGGACGAAATCGTCGTCCCCCGGCCCCGTCCGCGACCGATTCGTCCGGTACGACGGCGCTGACTAGGCTGACGCCGTGCCCGAGCTGATGGACGTCCCGATCCGCGACGAGTCGATCCGGCTCGGCCAGTTCCTCAAGCTCGCCAACCTCGTCGAGTCCGGCGCGGAGGCCAAGCCGGTGATCGCCGACGGGCTGGTGCGCGTCAACGGCGAGGTCGAGACCCGCCGTGGTCGCCAGCTCGTCGTCGGGGACGTGGTCGAGCTGGCCGGGCAGGCCGCCCGGGTGTCGGATGAGGACGTCCCGGACAACCTGCCCTGGTGATGGAGGCCGAGCGCGTCGCTCGGCGCCACCGCGGTGACCGGCTCACCTCACGTGAGCTCGGCGGCTCACTTCACGTCGAGCAGGTCCACCACGAAGATCAGCGTCTCGCCCGGCTTGATGACGCCGCCGGCGCCACGGTCGCCGTAGCCGAGGTGTGGCGGGATGACGAGCTGGCGGCGGCCGCCGACCTTCATGCCCTGCACGCCGGTGTCCCAGCCCTGGATGACCTGGCCGATGCCGAGGCGGAACTGCAGCGGGGTGCCGCGGTTGTAGGACGCGTCGAACTCCTCGCCGCTGGACAGGGCCACGCCGACGTAGTGGACGGACACGGTGCTGCCGGCGGCGGCCTCGGCGCCGTCGCCGACGGTGAGGTCGGTGATGACGAGGTCGGTGGGCGGGGTGGGGTCGACGAAGTCGATCTCGGGCTTCTGGGTCATGGGGACGAGCCTATGCCCGCGCCTCGGGCCGCGCGGATTGGCGAGGGCTCGGTGGACGGGGGAGGGCCGTTATAGGCTGCGCGCGAGCGTGCCACCGGCTCCGGAGGGCGGCACATGGGGTGGTCTCGGGGGGACGACGGTGCGGGTCAACGCGACAGGTGCGGAGACGTGGACGTCGGCGGACAGCGCGACGCGGCTCTCGTACGCCGCCGGCAGCCATCCCGGACGCGTCCGCGAGGTCAACGAGGACTCCTCCCTGGTCGCGCCCCCGGTCTTCCTCGTCGCCGACGGCATGGGCGGCTATGCGCGCGGTGACGTCGCGAGCCGGCTGGTCGCGGAGTCCTTCGAGCCGCTGGTCGCGCTCGCCGACGTCCAGCCCGGTGACGTCGAGGCCGCCATCGCCGCCGCGCAGCAGCGGGTGGGCGCGCTGGCCGCCGAGTTCACGACCGCGCCCGGCTCGACGCTGGTCGCCGCGGCGCACGTGCTCGAGGACGGCCGCGGCTACTGGCTGCTGGCCAACATCGGCGACTCCCGCGCCTACCTCCACACCGACGGCCGGCTGGAGCAGATCTCCAAGGACCACTCCGTCGTCCAGGAGCTCATCGACGCCGGCCGGCTCACCCGCGAGGAAGCCCTCGGCCACCCCGAGCGGCACGTCATCACCCGCGCGATCGGCGCGCTGACGGCGTCCCAGGCCGACTTCTCGCTGGTGCCCGCCGAGCCCGGCTCCCGGCTGCTGCTGTGCTCCGACGGGCTGACGACCGAGCTGTCCGACACCGCGATCCTGCACATCCTGTCCGAGGGGATGCCCGCCGACCGCACCGTGCTCACCCTCGTCGACGCGGCCGTCGCCGCGGGCGGCCACGACAACGTCACCGTCGTCGTGGTCGACGTGGTCGACGGTGCCGGGTCGCCGCCGCGCGAGAACACCAGCCCCGCGCCCTGGGAGCGCCGATGACGACCCCCGCCACCACGTACGTCGCCGGCGAGCTCGCGACCCTCGTCACCGACGAGGGCGTCGTCGTCTCCGGACCCGACCGGCTCGCCGAGGTCGTCGCCCTCGGTGGGCGTGGCCTCGAGACGCTCACCGTCGCCGACGTCCTCTCCCGTGGCTCGCTCACCGACCTGCCCGCCTTCGCCGCGGCCCGGATCGACGGAGCCGAGCTGCGTGTCGTCGTCCGCGGGCCCTATGCCGTCCGGGTCGGCGCCTTCGTCGTCGACGGTCGCGACGCCACCACCTGGAGCGAGACGTCCACGCCGATCGCGCCGGGCGCGGTGGTCGAGATCGGCCCGTTCGGTACGGCGCCCGCCGGGCCCACGCTCCCGCTGACCGCCGGGGTCGTCCGCAGCGCCGGCGTCTCCTGGTGCCCCGCCGTCACGGCCGTTCCCGCGGCCGCCCCCGAGCCGCCGGCGCCGGAGTTCCCGCCCGCGCCGGAGTACACCGCCGTCCGCCAGGCCCTCAGCCCGGCCGCCCCGCCGGCCCCGCAGCCGCCGCCCCCTCCGGCGATGCCCGCGGCCCCGATGCCGACCGCCCCGATGCCGACCGCCCCGATGCCGACCGCCCCGATGCCGACCGCCCCGATGCCGACCGCCCCGCCCCCGGACTGGACGCCGGTCGAGGCGGCCGACCCCGACCACGACGGCCGCACCATCACCCCCGCCCAGCTCCAGGCCCTGCGCGCCGCCCGCGGCGCCGACCCCGCACCCGCGCCGACCCCGTTCTCGGCGCAGATCCCCGCGCAGATCCCCGCGCAGATCCCCGGGCCCGCTCAGCCGCGCCCCCAGGTCGCGCTGCAGCTCTCCACCGGCCGCACGGTCCCGGTCCGCCGCCGCGTCCTGATCGGCCGCAGCCCGCGCGTCCAGCAGGTCGGCGGCAGCGCCAACCTGCCGGCGCTGGTGACGGTCGACGACCCCTACGTCTCCGGCACCCACCTGGAGATCTCCGCCGACGGTCTGCGGGTCACCGTCACCGACATCTCCACCAACGGCACCCTGCTGGCCCGGCGCGGCGGCGTCCCCGTCCAGCTCGACCGCGGTGTGGCCACCGAGATCGCCGTCGGCGACGTCCTCACCCTGTCGAAGGGGCTGACCGCGACCCTGGTCCGCGCACCCGAGGGGGAGGGCCGATGAGCAGCCCGGCGCCGCACATCCCCGGCTTCTCCTTCGTCGACCTGGTCGGCGAGGGCGGCTTCGCCGACGTCTTCCGCTACGTGCAGGAGCTGCCGACCCGGCAGGTCGCGATCAAGGTCCTGCGCAGCGGCACCGACCTGGCCTCGCTCGAGCTGTTCCGCGCCGAGGCCAATGTGATGGCGCAGCTGTCCAACCACCCCTCGATCGTGCCGATCTACCAGGCCGGGGTGAGCTCCGACGGCCGCGCCTTCCTGGTCATGGAGTTCTGCCCGCCGCCGCACGTGGCGCAGCGCTACCGGGCGCAGCCGCTGGCCGTCGACGAGGTGCTCGACATCGGGGTCAAGATCGCGAGCGCGGTCGAGACCGCCCACCGGGCCGGCATCCTGCACCGCGACATCAAGCCCCACAACATCCTCACCAGCACCTTCGGCGTCCCGCTGCTCACCGACTTCGGCATCGCGTCGGTGGTGGGGGAGTCCGGCGCCGGCGGCCAGGCGCTGTCGATCCCATGGTCGCCGCCGGAGGCGCTGAGCGCCGACAGCCACGACGTCCGCAGCGACGTCTACTCGCTGGCCGCGACGCTCTACTCGCTGCTCATCGGCCACCCGCCCTACGAGCGCCGCGACGCCCCCAACGACAACGCCACGATGATCACGCGCATCGAGCGCGGTCAGCTGACGCCGCTGCGGCGTCCCGACGTGCCGGCGTCGCTCGTCGACATCCTGCGTCGCGCGATGTCGGTCGAGATCGAGAAGCGGCCGGTCTCCGCGATGGTCCTGGGCCGCCAGCTGCAGGACGTCCAGATCGAGCTGCGCCAGTCGCCGACCCGGCTCGAGGTCATGGACGCCTCGCCGTCGGCCCTCGTCGAGGAGCACCCCAACGACGCGCGCACCCTGGTCCGGCCGGTCTCGGTGATCGTCCCGGCGGCCGTCAACGAGCGGCCCGCGCCGCTGCGTCCGGCGGTCGACGAGCAGACCCGGCGCCCGGGCGCCGAGCCGGCGACCGGCGAGTCGGCGCGCTCCCAGAGCGCGCCGCGCCGCGCCGAGGGCGGCCCGGGCCCGCGCGCCCGGATCGCGATCGGGGTCGTGGCGGCGGCGCTCG